>SVHC01000049.1 GCA_015056055.1 Clostridiales bacterium
TTGCCGTAAAAACAGATACTACGGTATCACAAATCCTGCGGAAACTTATCCGCGAATACATTTAGGAGGAAAATAAAGATGAATAATTACAGAGCGTTGGCAAACGCAAAAAGACACAATATGTAGATTCGGGCTTCTATGTCCGGCGACAATCCCTATCACGTTCAGCACATCAACGAATACTGCGACTATGTTGATTACATGGTTGCCGGAGCGTTACAGGATATCAGGGAAGCGCTTCCGCTGATTATCCGCGAGGAACTTATCAAGGGCAAAGTTCAAATTGACATCGATGACAAGTCCTTTGAAAAGGCCAGGAAGCGTATCAGCACATTATTTGACAGTCTTACAAGATTGGGCCGATGAGGGCCGTCATCCGAAATCAAAACCACATTTAGCAGGGCGAAAGGCCACGCAGAGCCGGGTATGGGGTGCGAAATATTTTTTAGCCCATAACATGGGCCCGGGTATAGCGGACAATAGGACAGGGAGAGAAAAGCAGAAAATGCTTTCTCTCCCTGTTTTTTATTTTTCGTCGGGGATATATTCCATCAAGTCGGCAGGTTGACAATTCAATACAGCGCAGATTTTATTGAGGGCCTCCACCGGGAGGTGTTTTACTGCTCCCGTACAAATTGCGGATACGGTAGGCGGACGAATGCCCGTTTTTTCGGCAAGTTCTTTTTGCGTCATTTCGTTGATCGCAAGCATCACTTTTACCTTGAATTTAATCACTTTCGATCACCTCTTTCTCTTGATGATTGTACCACGAAAAACGAAGCAAATCAATACGACAACAGAAAATAAATTTCGAAAATCGTAGCAAAACCACGAAAATTGTATTGACAAATTACGAAATTCGTAGTATAATTATAACTGTAAGGAACACCAACGAACTACAACAAAAGGAGGCAAACACAATGTCTAACCCGAACATGGAGAACAAAGTCAAGGAACTGATGGAGCTCAAGCGCATGAAGGAAGAACTGGAAGCCGAAATCACCAGCATGGAGGACGAGATCAAATCCGTCATGGGCGACGAAGAAACCCTGCTTGCAGGAGCTTTCAAGGTCACTTGGACGCCCTACACTTCCAGCCGTTTCGATTCTGCCCGGTTCAAGAAGGATCACGCCGACCTCGCCGCAGCGTACACCAAGACGACCACCGCCAGACGGTTCAGCGTGAGGTGATAAGATGGCGACGAGCGTACAGCACGACATCATGCGTCTGGTGGTTCGGGGTTCGCTGGAACTCCTGCTACACGAAAACGCCGACATGATCGACATTTTCACGGAAGCCAACAGACCCGACCTGATTCAAACCCTGAACACCTTCGAATCCTCTTTTATGTGGCTCAAGAAACAGCTTGAACCCACGGAAAAAGAAAACGCCTGAGCAACTACCACATCACTCAGGCAACGCCCCAACAGTAAGCTAGCAACAAACCACGGGAGCAAGATCATTCTACCACAAAGATTTTGCTCCCGCAATACGAAAGGAGCAAAATATGGATATCTACGCAGAGATTACCAACAGGATCATGGAACAGATGGAAAACGGCGTCATTCCGTGGCGCAAACCTTGGGTCGCAGCCGGAAGCGCAATCAGCCATGCAACGGGCAAATCTTACTCACTCTTGAATCAAATGTTGCTGGGCCGTCCCGGTGAATACCTCACCTTCAAGCAGGTACAGGCCGAAGGTGGAAAGGTTCGCAAGGGAGCCAAGGCACAGATGGTTGTATTCTGGAAGTGGATCACCGTCACGGACGACGAAACGCAGGAAGAAAAAGAGGTTCCGATTCTTCGTTATTACAACGTATTCCACATCGACCAATGCGAAGGGCTCAAGGCAAAGCATATGCCAGAACTGCCCAACACCGCAAACGCCCACGAAACCGCCGAACAGATCATAAACAGCTACACGCAGCGCGAAGGTGTAACCCTCCACCAGAGCGAAGGAGACCGGGCGTTCTACCGTCCGTCCAGCGATTCCATCACCGTTCCCCATATGGCGCAATTCACCGCGACTGCAGAATATTACAGCACCGTCTTTCATGAGATGGTGCACAGCACGGGCCACGCCAAACGCCTGAACCGTATCGACAGAACCGCGTTCTTCGGCAGTGAAGCCTATTCAAAAGAAGAACTTATTGCCGAAATCGGTGCAGCAGCCCTCGTAAACCATGTAGGCCTTGAGACGGCGGATAGCTTCCGCAACAACACTGCATACGTCCAGAACTGGCTCACCGTCCTGCGAAACGACAAACGCTTCATCGTAAGCGCAGCCGGAAAGGCTGAAAAGGCCGTAAGCCTGATACTCGGATAAAATGACGCGACGGCCTGAGAAATCCTCAGGCCGTTGTCAAAAGAAGGGTCAAACTTATTCTTTACGCGGTACATTTACAACTTTTACGCGGTTTTCGGGCCTTTTGAGGCTCTTGGAAACTGTCAAGCAAACCATTTGTTTGATTTTACGGAGGTTTCAGCCATGACATACGGTTATGCACGTTGCAGTACGAATGAAGATAAACAGGATATCAACCGCCAGATTCGCGAACTGAAAGCAGCCGGGGCGGACGAAGTGGTATTCGAATATGAACACGGAGACGCCAAGGTGAAAAAGGAACTTCATATGCTCTTGGATATGGCGACTGAGGGCGACACGATCATCACGCTTGAAGTGAGCCGACTGTCTAGATCAACGCACCAGCTTTGCGAAATCATCAACACCATCAAAGAAAAACGCCTTAGGCTGGTGATTGTGGGCAGTCTCACAATTGATTGCCGGAACGGTGAAATTGATCCCATGTCGCAAGCTTTCCTCACCATGAGCGGAGTATTCGCCGAATTGGAGCTTTCCATGATCCGCGCCAGAGTCAAATCCGGCATGCGGAACGCAGCCCTCAAGGGCAAGCATATAGGCAGACCGCAGACAACGAAGGATAGCATTCCGCCGATCTTCTATCGTCATTACCCCTCATATGTGGCAGGGGAAATGAACATAAGCGAATTGGCAAGGATTTGTGGATTGAGTAGACCGACGGTGTATAAGTATTTGAGGCTGGTGGGATAAGAAATGCCCATCTCTCCGCGATGGAGAGATGGGCATTTAACCAACCAAACTAGGATGATATTTTTCAATCATTCAACTACTGTTATGCTCCCAGAATCGATGGCTATTCTCAATGCAAAAGTATCTTCAGTACCATTTGTGAACTTTATTGTCGCAAAAGTATAGCTTTCCATTTCGTCTGTTGCAGAATTGTAAGCCTCTGTGTTGTAGATATCTATAATTTCACCTTCTCCATTTGTTTTGTGAATTATAGTGCTTCCCACACTGACCCCATATTCAGAATTTACATCAGGTAGGACCTCTATATATTCTTTTTCGAATACAGATTCCGATAGCTCTGAGAAACCGCTGGCATTATTTACTGTAAATAGGTATTCATTCATTCCGCCTTCTTGCTTGATGGAAAAAATAATTTTCTGACTGCGTCCCAACACATCATCAAAGGTATTATATTTTGTAAAATTTACTTCCACGCCACCATAATTGACTTCATAGTTATCAGAATAGAAATCGGAGTTTACATCAGATACGATATAAAGTGCATTACCATTGCTGGGAATATTTCCTCTACATCTGAAAACATGCCTATATGAGTATTCTCCTGTTGATACATCCCACAAATCTGCTTTTACACCTACAAAATATTCTTGAGATTGGGAAAAAGGATTTGTTGCTAAAAGATCGTCATATTCATAAAGCTGAATCCAAACCCTATCCCCATCATAAAAGACATACGCTGACAGTTCAGCATCGGTTGTTGCGCTATTACTGAATTTGCCGTAGAAAGGGCCTCCCACTATGTACTTTTCTCCTGTGGGTTCATCGAACTCATCAACATATTCTTTTACTTTCCAAATTGTACTGGCTTCCGCAAATGATGAGGTCGCCGACAACAGCATTATTAATGCCAGAAAAAATCCCAGTGCTCTTTTCATAGTTCTATCTCCTCTCTCATATTTCAGAATCATACAAAAAAAGAAGGCTTTGCCCATACGGTTCAGTATTGAGTTTCCCTTTCGATTATAGCAGAATTATCAATAATCAGCAATAACACGCTTCCAAGTTCTAAAAAAGATGTATAAAAGATGTATCGAAGATGGGTAAAAGTTCTACCATACTTCTTTGATAGATGTATAAAAGCGAAGGGAGTGCCCCTTCGCTTTATTTTTATAGATTAAACGCCTCCGCGTATTTCTGCGTTGCTATCTTCATTTGTCCCAAATCAGCTTTCACATAGAAGTTGAGCGTCGTAGAAGCGTCCGCATGTCCCAATATTTCCTGCACACTCTTGATGTCTGCGCCGTTCTCAAGCAAAAGGGTTGCGCAAGTATGACGGAGATCGTGCGGTGAAATGCCGGGGAGTCCGATGGATTTCATGAACTCGCGTACCTTTCGCGTTGCGGTATTGGGATCTCGCGCCAGAAACGGACTTTCTTTTCCCTCAAACACAAATGCTGTCAGCAGAACGGTATTCGGATGGCGAATCGTCGCTTCGTGGTGAAGCTGTAAGAGTTGGATCTTCACACCTTCCATCAGGGGAATGGTTCGGACGCTGCAAGGCGTTTTCGGAGCCGCCACGACTATGCCACTCATTTTCGTGTAAGTGACGTTTCTTTCAATGTGAAAGGTGTTTTCTTCGAAATTGAAGTCTCTCCACTGCAAGCCCAGGCATTCACCCCTGCGTATTCCTGCTGTCGCCATGAGCAGCATCATACAGCGGTATTCCAGCTTACAACCACCCAACGCCTGAAAGAAGATCTGAGCCTGTTTCTGCGTCAAAGCGTCCACAGGGCGTTTTGTGAGCTTTGGAGGGTCAACTTTCTTGATGGGATTCTTCTGAATTACCTCTTGCTTTTCTGCGTAGTTGAAAATGTTTCTCAGAATGTTGAAATGATGCTTGACGCTTTTCTCTGAAAGAACCCTGCCGTCGGGAGCTTTGTATTCGTCTCGGAGATATTGCAGGTATTTCATGATGTCGATGCCTGTTATCTCTGTGATTCTCTTGTCGCCGAGCTTTGGAAGGATCACTTTCAAGAGAAAAGAATACATCGAAATCGTAGACGGGCGCAATCCACCACCAATCACCCTCAGAGGCATCCAAACCTGTTCGGCAAAGTATCTGAATGTTTCTTCCTCTTGGATCACATCTGCGGTTTTAGGAGCCTCTGACGCTTCTTGCGCAGGGGAGGTCAGTTCGCCATGCGGTTGATCGGCTTTTCCCATCAAGGATTGTTCCCACTTGTAAGCCTCAACCTCTGCCATCTTCTTTGCTTTTGCGTAGGTGAGGTTTTCAGGCGGTTTCCATGTCGTTGTGCGGAAATGTTGTTTACCCTTTTCATCCCTTCCGATGCAGTGAAAAAACTTGAAGGCGACCACCTTTCCATTACGCTTTTTCTCCGTAATTGTAGCCATTTTCGCCGCTTCCTTTCCTGCGACAAAAACGGGATTGTTTACCCCTCATCTTCCAAAAGTTTACCCTGCGGTTTAGTATTTCTAAATTCAGAGTTTAGTGGAAAACAAAGAAAAGCCCTGAAACCTCAATGATTTCAGGACTTTTACGGTGGTCTGGGTGAGAGGATTCGAACCTCCGGCCTCTTGAACCCCATTCAAGCACGCTACCAAACTGCGCTACACCCAGTTATTGTGTTGTTCGGTGATTGGCCTCGCAACAGGGATTATTATATAACAAGTGTGTGGTTTTGTCAATAGAAAAAAACAAATAAATGCAGATTTGACTGTAAAGATTTGGTGTTGATTCGGAGATTAAAAAGCACAGGAAGCAGAGCTTCCTGTGCTTAATGGCCGGAGATCAAATCAAACGCTGCGCTTGCATTCTTCCACAGCCATCTTGGACCATTCCCAGATGCGCTTGGGATCATGCTGCAGGGTGCTGATATCCTTCATGATGAACTCGAGGCGCTTGCCATGCTGCTTGGCAGCTGCGAGCGTGCGGCGAAGGTCTGCGCGTGCATCCTCAAGGCTGAAGGAAGTGGTTGCGAGCACTGCCGGATTGGGCTTGTTGCTCATGACGTAGTTCTGCGGAAGGACCTCTGCGAAGTGTTCACGGTCGCTCCAGGGGCTGCAGGAGACCTTGCGGATGTTGGGGATCTGGGAAATGATATCCATGCGGTCATCCAGACGTTCGCAGCAGCCATAGTAGACAGCGCCCATCAGGGAGCAGGTCTTTTTCATATATTCCACTTCAAATTCCCGGGTGGTTTCCGGAGAACAGGAGCTCATCAGCTGTGCCAGGCCGAAACCCCATGCATCCTGGGACTGAGGACGATTGGGATCGAAGCCGGGGCGGGGGAGATCCTCACTGAAGGTATGGGAGCAGTGCACACCATTGCTCTCGATATCAAAGAGACCTTCTTTGTTGTACTGATGGATCAGGCCGACGATGCCGTCGGTGCACTTCTGCATGATGGCGTGTACGAGTTCGGGTTCATCCATCATGGTGATGTAGACATCGGTGATGCCCATCCACTGGGTAATCCAATCCCAGGGACCCACGCGGAAGCCGTAGGGGCCTGCTTCGCCGTATGCACCGCCCATATGATAGGGAATGATGCCGCCGAAGATCACATCAGCCTGCTGGCGGATCAGCTTTTCGGCCTCAGCATCGCGGCGGATGGTGGGCATCTTCAGCTTTTCCAGATCCTCCATGCATTCGAACTGATTGTTGTACTCGTGGGAAACGATATCATTGCCGGTTTCAAATTCGAGACGGTCTTCGATGATATCGATGCCCCAGCCGGTCTGGATGGTGGGGACGAAGAGATGAATGTAGGGATTGAGCACCATGTCTGCGGGCAGATACTTCCACTTATAGATCGTCTTGCGAAGACGATCTTCTACCTCGCGCCAATAGGGATCTTCAATCTGGCAGTTGAGGGAGCCATCCACATTCAGTTCATTCCAGGGCAGCTGGTCAATCAACACCATGGGGCGCTCCATGCGTCCGGAGTTCAGTGCCAGCCAAAGCTTTTTGCGCTCATTCTGCTCGGGCAGGCAGGCATACTGTGCATATTCGGTTGCCAGATCACGCAGGATCTGAATATCTCTTTCGGTAATCAAAAAGGTTACCTCCTTAAATCGGGTTGTACTATAAAATCAGTTGATTGCCGATTTCATCAGCAGTTCCTGGGTGGCTTCGCTGCGGGAGAATTCATTGGTGATTCTGCCGCCGCGCATGACATAGATGCGATCGCACATGCCCAGCAGTTCGGGCAGCTCGGAAGACATCATGCAAACAGCCAGGCCTCGTTTGGTGAGAGCGTCAATGATGGAATAAATCTCCGCCTTGGCGCCTACGTCGATGCCGCGGGTGGGTTCATCGATGATCAGAACCTTCAAATCTTCCTTGATCAGCCAGCGTGCCAGCAGTACCTTCTGCTGGTTGCCGCCGGAAAGCTTTACAATCAGCTGCTTGGGGGAAGGGGTTTTGATATTCAGGGCCTTGATCTGCTGGTCTACGCCCTTTTCTTCCATGGAACGCAGCATATGGCCGTTCTTGCTGAAGTGAGCAAGGGAGGCGATGGTGATGTTGTCGGCAACGCTCATATTACCGAGATTGCCTTCCAGCTTTCTGTCTTCCGACATGAAGCCGATGCCCATATCCTTGGCGGCTGCCGGGTTGTTGACGGGAACTTCCTTGCCGTTTACCTTGATGCTGCCTGCGGTGCGGGGGTTGACACCGAAGATGGCCTTGGCAACTTCACTGCGGCCGGCGCCCATCAGGCCGGAAAAACCGACAATTTCGCCTGCGCGGATATTGAAAGTGATATCTTTGATGCGGTCGGCGCACAGACCCTGTACATCCAGCACCACATCGCCGACTTCGGTGGGCGTTTTGGGATACATCTCGTGCAGCTCACGGCCGACCATGGCGGCGATGATGCTCTGCTCGGTGAAATTCTTCGTCAAATCAGAACATACATACTGGCCGTCACGGTAGATGGTGACGCGGTCGGTGATGTTGAAGATTTCATCCATCTTATGGGAAATGTAGACGATGGCGACGCCTCTTTCCTTCAGCGTGCGGATGATTTTGAACAGAGAGGCAATCTCCTTGGGGGTCAGTGCGGAGGTGGGTTCATCCATGATGACCACCTTTGCATTGTGGGAGAGGGCCTTGCCGATTTCCACCAGCTGCTTCTGGGCGGTGCTGAGATACTGAACGCGGGTCTGGGGTTCGACATTCAGTTCCAGCTCGGCCAGGATGGCGCGGGTCTTATCATAGAGCTCCTTCCAGAGCACGCGTCCGCGCTTGGTTTTGGGCAGCTGGCCGATGAAGATATTTTCCGCAATGGAAATATCCTCCACCAGGTTCAGTTCCTGGTAAATGACGGCGATGCCCTGTTCGATGGCCTGCAGGGGCGTGGTAATATCCGTGGGCTTACCCTGATAGAAGTATTCGCCCTCCGTAAAATCATGAACACCTGCAATAATTTTGATGAGAGTTGATTTACCGGCGCCGTTTTCGCCGACCAGTGCATGCACCTCGCCCGGATAGAGTTCCAGCTGCGCATTGTTCAGCGCGTGCACGCCGGGAAACCATTTGTGCATATTGCGAATGCTTAAAATGGGTTCGGACATACTGCTGCTCCTTTCGGGGTTACTTTGTGGTGATGGCGGACTGGTTGAGCTTGCGCGCTGCGCTTGCGCGGCGGGTTGCATCGATGTATACAGCCAGGATGGTGATTGCGCCGGTGCAGATATCCTGCCAGAAGGAGGAAACCTGCAGCAGGGTCAGGCCGTTGGAGAGTACGCCCAGCAGCAGCATACCGATCATTACGCCGGTGAGCTTGCCGCGGCCGCCGCTCATGCTGACGCCGCCCAGTACAACTGCAGAAATAACCTTGGTTTCAAAGCCAATGCCTGCATTGGGCTGTGCGGAGTCCAGTCGACCGGAAAGAATCATGGCGGACAGGGCAGTGAGCATACCGCTGATGATGAAAACGATGAAACGAACGCGGTCCACTTTAAGACCGGCAAGCTTTGCGGCTTCTCTGTTGCCGCCGATGGCAAATATCTGTCGTCCGAAGGACGTTTTAGTCAAAACATAGTTTACGACAAAGAAGAGCACGATCATCAGGATAACCGGAATCGGGATGCCCAGGAAATAACCGGTGCCGAGATTGCCGTATCCGGGAACCTGGATGCGGATGGACTGCGCATTGGTGACAACCATGGCGGCGCCGCGCAGAATGGTCTGCATACCAAGGGTTACGATAAAGGAGATGAGCTTGAGCTTTACGGTGAGGAAACCGATGACGAGGCCCAGGAATGCACCGAACAGCAGGCCGCAAACGATGGCCAGGAACGGGCTCTGGGTAGCATTCAGAATGCTTACTGCCACGATGGCGACCAGCGCCTGAGCAGAACCGGTGGAAAGATCAATTTCGCCCAGCAGCATCAGCATGGCGATGCCGTAGCCGGTGATGGCGTTCATGGACACCTGGCGAAGGATATTCAGTACGTTCGTTTTGGAAACAAACGTAGGGGTGAGGATGCTCATGACTGCACAAAGCACAATCAGTGCCAACAGGAGTGCAAGCTCCTCGAGCTGGAATATCTTTCGGAATGTTTTTTTGATAGACGAGTTATTCAATGTTATCCCCCTCACAATTCAACATACAGGAAACCGGAGTGCCCGTAGCCACAGGCCTATGGTCGGGCATCTCCGGTTTCGGTTAATCAACAGTGATCAACTGTAATTTCGCGAAACAGATTCAGCAGAAATTAAAGAGCATCCTGCAGAACGCGTACAGCATCGAAGTCGATGGCGTAGCCGTCTTCTACCTCGTTGTAGTAGGTGTCGAAGTTCTCGGCGGTAACCATGACGGTGGGAGTCTGATACCACTCAGGCAGATCCTCGCCCTTGAATGCCATTACGGAAGCATCGATCAGACCAACGCCAACGTAGTTGGGGAACATGGCCAGAGCAGACTTGTAGGGGCCGCCGCTCAGCAGAGCGTTCTGGCCAACAGCGCCTTCGAAGCCGAAGCCGATGGCGGTGAGCTTGCTCTCATCCAGGCCTGCTGCCTTGTAAGCCTGCATTGCGCCGGTGGTGGAGTCATCGTTGATGCCGAAGATGCAGTTTACATCGGGATGTGCGGTGAGGGCGTCGGTGGCACGCTCAACAACGGTGTCCTTCAGGCCCTTGCCGTCGATTTCCTGAGCGATGGTGTACTCAATGCCGCTCTCTTCCAGACCTGCCAGGAAGCCGGAAACGCGCATGCGGCAGTCAGCAGCTGCGGGATAGCCAACAACCAGTACGTTGGGGGTGATGCCGTTTGCAGCGGCGTACTCGCCCAGCCAGAGACCAGCCAGCTTGCCGGAGAGCTCGTTGTCGATGCCGACATAGGATGCAGCGCCTTCAACAACGTTGGACTCGGTGATTACCGGAACGCCCAGTTCGTTTGCCTGAACAATGATGCTGCCCAGGACCTGGTTGTCAACGGGGGTTACCACCAGAACGTCGATGCCCTGAGCCAGCAGGTTTTCGCACATGGTGATCTGGGTGGAGGAATCGTTGTTGCCATCGGCCAGAACCAGCTCTACGCCCAGTTCTGCAGCGCGGGCCTCTGCGCCCTTCTTGATGTTCTGATACCATTCATGGGACATCAGGCTGATGCAGTAGCCAACCTTGGGCATGTCTGCTTCTGCAGATGCGACGGAGATCATGCACAGGGACATGACCAGTACCAGCAGGATGGAAAGAAGACGGGTGTTTTTCATGTGGATTTACCTTCCTTTCTATATTTTGTGCGGATGCACAAACTGAAGCAAAATTGGGTTTGAAGCGTTTGAAACACTAACAAACATAACAGAATAAAGAGGAGTTTACTTCAATACTAAACAGGTGTAAGTAATTGGCTAAAAAGGAATCCTCAGTCAGAGGCATTCGCTTTTTTCTTGTTTTCGCGATGGAGATAACCGGCAAGGGTGTCAAGTATGGCTGCGGTTGCGGTACCCAGCAGGCGCTGAGAATCCCGGATGGGGGAGACGAGCAGCTTCACTTTCCTGGCCTTGTTGGAGAAGATGGATGCGCGCATTACGCGCTCCGCTTCTTTTACAAAATCATTGCTGGCGGTTACCACATCTCCGCAGAGAATGATGGCATTTGGATCCAGCATGTTTACGAAATTGACCAGCGTGTGACCGAACAAGCGGCCGGCTTCGCGGAAAACTTCTGCCACGACAGGATCATACTGGGTGGCCTCTGCGGCCTTTTCAAAGGTGAGCAGGCTCAGGGAACCGCGCAGCGCCTGATATAAAGGGGAGGTGGAATCCAGACGTTCCTGCAGGGTTTCAACAATTCCCCATTTGGAGATATAGCTTTCGATACATCCGCGGTTTCCGCAATAGCAAAGACGGCCGTTGATGGGATCTATGGAGGTGTGGCCGAATTCGCCGGATACGCCGTGTTTGCCCTCCAGAATCTTGGAATTGATTACATTGCATCCGCTGACGCCGGAATCCACACGCACCAGCAGGAAATCCTTGTAATGACGGCCGAGTCCATGGTAAATTTCACCATAGGTAAAGGCGCGGGAGATATTTTCTACGCGCACCGGCAGGCCGATTGCTTCCTCCATAAGAGGCTTAATGTGGTGCGGTTTTTGCCATCCGGCAAACTGCGTTGTTTGTATGCGTGGATTTGCAAGAAAATCGGTACCGGGGTGGGCAATACTGACGGCGGCAATGCGCTCTTTTTCAATGCCGCAGGAAGCGATCAGCATATTGATCATTTCTGCGGTTCTGGCGAGCTGGTCTTCAGCAGTGTCTTTTCCGGGATGCACCAGCTCCGACC
Organism: Clostridiales bacterium; assembly: GCA_015056055.1. Taxonomy (GTDB): domain Bacteria; phylum Bacillota; class Clostridia; order Christensenellales; family Aristaeellaceae; genus Alectryocaccomicrobium. The sequence continues at coordinate 11,892 of SVHC01000049.1, forward strand.
ATTTGGACAGCACGTTGGACTGCATATCCAGCATCCAGATATCGATGTTGGAATGGATTACGGCACCGATTACATAAAAGGCATCCTTGTTCATGCACAGCAGCATGGGTCTGCGGCCGACAGTGGATTCTGCAGGCACGGTTTCGATAACCAGATTACCGTTGATGAGCATGTCTACGATGCGCATTACTGTGGGGAAGGCGAGCTTTGTTATTTTAACAATATCCGCCCGCGAAATGGGTTCGTTTTCACGTATGACGTTTAGAATGGTCATAGCGTTGAATTCACGAACCAGTTTCTGCGTAGCTAATTCCATGAATAAAACCTCAATTATCTATATAAATAATCAATCTTATTACATTTTATATTCATGGCAAAGTTTTTTCAATGTCGGGATTCAAATCTAATTTAGAATTTACAATTATTCGGCGGCGGCTTCGGCCATTGCGCGGATGTTTTCGGCGGTAACGCCGGGCAGGATGGATTCGTGGCTGGGGGAAACGATATAATTCGGGCCGAAGATATCCTTCAGGCGGCGTACTTCATCGCGCACTTCCTGCGGTGTGCCAAAGGGAAGCAGTTCCTGGGTATCCACGCCGCCCATGAAGATCAAATGATCGCCGAAGCTCTTCTTGAGCGTCTTTGCATCCATTCCGACGGCTTTTGCCTGTATGGGATGGAGGATTTCAATGCCTGTATCGATCAAATCCGGAATAATGCGGCCGATGGATCCGCAGGAATGGGTCATCAGGCGCAGACCATAACTGCGTGCCTGATCTGCAAGTTTGCGGATGCTGGGCAGCATGAAGCGGCGGAATGCCTCGGGGGAGATCATCAGATCCAGCTGGCTGCCGAAATCGTTACCAAAGAAATACATATCCATACGATCTGCACATTTTTTGAACAACAGATCATTGGCCTGCATGTAAAAATCGACTACGTGGTCAGTGACGGCTTCAACGACGTCCGGGTCGGTATGCATTTTTACAAAGTAATCTTCCATGCCGAAATAATCGGCTACATCATGAAAGAAGCATGCCCACATACCGGAAAGGACCGCCTGTCCGGCATCGATTGCTCTGTCAATTTCGCGGGAAACACCCTCAAGGTTGATATATTTGACATCCGGCCAATCCTTGTATGATTCCACATCATGAACGCTTTCGCAGTCTGCAAAGATACCGGGCTGGCTGAGGCTTTCGCGTTCAGACCAATCCTGAAAACCGAACATGGATTTTCCTTCGGGATGTGCCCATACACCGTATTCGCGGGGAAGAACCCAACGGCAGTTGCTGCCAAGGACAATTCCGAGTTCGTGATCGTCCTTTACGCCGAATTCTTTATAAAGATAATCGATGCTCGCAGGGTTGGGATAACCATGCCAGAAACCGCAATGGGTGCTTTTCCTGTCCAGAATCTGAAGGAAATGATCGCGCTTGGTCATGAATAATCCTCCCGTTAGCATCGGAATTACTAACATGATGTAACTTATAATTGCATTATACAATAAATATATTTTATTGTAAATACCCAAATTGTATAAAAGTTATTGTTAACAAAAATAACGATTGCGCTTTATTGCTGTAAAAATGTATCGCTTTACAAATCGAAAGCAAAGTGATATAATCAATCTGAAAACAGAATATCGGATATCAACAGGTGCTAGGGAATGGAGTGAAAATCTCCAACAGGACCGCTGCTGTGAAGCGGAGTTCATGCGCTCAGGCCATTGGCAAGGAAAGAAGACGGTTTTATGCTGAGAAGGCGCGCATGGGCAGTGATGCTGAGTCAGAAGACCTGCCTGCTGATCGCGTATTGCTTCTTCGGTCTCAAAGAAGGGTATGTTCCGGTTTCGGCGTAATACGGCGAAGCATTGGCTCGGGATATATCGGCGAAGAATCTGATATATCCTGTTTTCTATCCGCTGATGCAGAGCCGCTCCGCCCCCTAGGATGCGGCCCTGCCCGGCGGTGATTCGCCGGTGCGCAAGGGCTATGCGCACCGGCTTATTTTGAAAACAAGAGAAAGGTGGAAGAAAAATGGAATTCACCGGAAAATGGCAAATGATAGAATATGAAGGAAAAAAACTGCGCTTGTGCAACCAGAGCTGCACCGAATGGACCCATATGTACAATTATCCCGGCATCCCGATTGAAGAGGATGACGATTTGCATCGCGCCGGCTGCGGCATTTTCTCTACAATCCACCTGATTGACTGGCTTACCGGCGAAAAGAACGATCCGGATGAGCTGGCTCAGTTTTCCATGGATAACGGCGGCCGCGGAGATGATGGCACCGACCGTCCCATGCTGCTCAAGGCCATGCAGGAGTCTGGACGGCTCGAAAAGGTGGGCCTGCGCTATGATGGCGATGGAAATATCAACGATCATGAAGCAATGTGGGCAAACCTGCAGGCGGGCGGCGTATCGCTTTCCAATCTGCGCGTAGGTCACATTGTGGCGGTTGTCGACTATAGAATCGTGGATGGCGAACGCCAGGTGCTGATTATGGATTCGGCCCGCGACAGCATGCATCCCAATGTACGCGGCAATGTTTGCGAAGTCATTCCGCAGTCCCGCGTATGCGCGAAGTTCACCAATATGCGAGGGGTGGTGACTCAGGAGGGCTATCATTACGGCATGTTCTGGGTGACGCTCGAACAGTGCAAGGACTTCAATATCCTGCATAAGATTTAAAGGCATAAAAAAATACGGAGCATATGCTCCGTATTTTTTTATGCTTCGGTTCCCGTTTCTCTCAGAATGATGGCCAGCTGCATTTCCATGCCCTGACGAATGCACTCTTCATCGGGAACGAAATCCCTGTGGTGCAGGGAGGGGGCGGGCAGTTTGTCCGCAGGCGTGCAGCCGATGTGGTAGAAACAACCGGGGGTATTCTCAATGAAGTAAGAGAAATCCTCTCCGCCCATGCTGGGGGAATCCTTCAGGATGACGTTTTCAGCGCCGTAGAGTTCGCGGGCGAGGGCCAGCACCATCTCTGCCTTATCCGTGTGATTCACAAGAGGAGCATAGCCGTCCACGATGGTTAGCTTTGCGCTGCCGCCCATGCCGGAAGCAATGCCCTGCGCAATATCTGCAATGCGCTTCAGGGAAAAGCTGCGAAGTTCGGGATCCGCAGTGCGCAGCGTACCTTTAAGGGTGACATGATCGCAGATAATGTTGTTTGCGGTGCCGCCTTCAATTGCGCCGAAGGAGAGAACAGCATAGTTCAGGGGGGATACATTTCTGGAAACCAGGGTCTGCAGTGCAGTGATTACCTGCGCGGCGATTACGATGGCATCTACGCTGTTTTCAGGATAAGCGGCATGTCCGCTGCAGCCGAAGATTTCCAGGCGAAGCTCATCCGTGGAGGCGTTCAGCGTGCCGGGGCGGGTTTCGATTGTGCCCAGCGGCAGGCGGCTCTGTACATGCAGGCCGTAGCA
>SVHC01000009.1 GCA_015056055.1 Clostridiales bacterium
CCTTTCTCCGCACTGGCCAGCACTGCGTTTGCCCAGTGTTCCGTGGCGGCGCTCGAAGTTTGCCGCCACTTCAGCCTTCGGCCTCCGGAATCCGTCGGCTATTCTTATCAATTCAAACACACAACCCTCAGGCAGCTGCCTGAGGGTTGTGTTGTCAAAAGCTTAATTGCAGCAGTAAATCGCCCGCCACAATATGTTATTCCGCCGCTGCTTCCGCCATGGCCTGAATGTTTTCCCACGGCACATCGGGCAGGATGGATTCATGGCTGGGGGAAACGACGTAATTCGGTCCGAAAATATCGCGGAGGCGGCGAACCTCGTCCTTGATCTGCGCAGGCGTTCCATTGGGCAAAAGCAGCTGCGTATCCACGCCGCCGACGAAAACAATCTTGCCACCAAAATCGCGCTGCAGCGTTTCGGCATCCATTTTGGCTGCGCGTGCCTGAATGGGATGCAGCGCATCCACGCCGGCATCGATCAGCATGGGAATCACGCGGTGAATCGATCCGCACGAATGCAAAAGCACCTTCATGCCATGCCTGTGCGCCTGATCGGTGAATTTGCGGAAGCCCGGCATGATGAACCTTTCAAACAGTTTCGGAGAAATAAACGTATCCAGCTGCGTGCCGAAATCATTGCCGAAGAAGAACATATCGATCTTGCCCTTCGCCTGTTCAAAAAGCTTTTCATTGGCCTGCAGATAGAAATCGACCACATGATCAGTCACCGCGTCCACGACCTCGGGATCGGTGAGCATTTTCACAAAATAATTTTCCATGCCGAAATAATCGCACACCACATGGAAAAAGCACGACCAGCTGCCCGAAAGCACCGCCTGACCTTTTTCGATGGTGCGGTCAATCTCGGCAATGGTGCGGCTGAAATCCACATACTTCACATCCGGCCATTCGGCGGCATGCACCTCATCCGGATCCTCGCATTCGGCAAAGATGCCGGGTGCGCTGAGCGAATCCTGAGCAAGTCCCTTATGATGATCAAACATCGGCTTGCCTTCGGGATGATTGTAATATCCGACAGCATCCGGCATAACCCAGCGGCAGGTGCTGCCCAGTTTGAGACCCAGTTCAAAATCGTCCTTCACATCGAATTTGGAAAAAAGGTTTTTGCGGCTTGCAGGATTCGGGTCGCCGTGCCAGAATCCGCTGTGATTGGCGGAATGATTCAAAATGGCATTCAGATGTTCGCGTCCGGTCATGTAATTCCCTTCTTTCATACGCATCAGTCGTTCATATCGATTGCAAACAGGCCGCCTGCGCCGCCCGTGTGCAGGAACAGTACGGTTTCGCCCGGCTTGAACGCGCCTTCCTTCGCCATGGCGATAAGGCCTGCAAAGGCTTTTCCCGTATAGACCGGATCGAGGAAAATGCCTTCCTCGCGTGCCATCATGGATACGGCTGCATTGCCTTCCTCAGAGGCAATCGCATAACCCGGGCCGCACATATCGCGCAGAGCGAAGTCCTCCTGCGTGATTTCAACATCCGCGCCCAGAAGCGCCGCCGCCTCGCGCATAAGCGCGGGGGTAATTTCGTCAAACGGGTCGGTATCGACCATCATGCCGGTAACGCGCGTTCCGGGCAGGAACAGTTTTGCGCCCAGAGCCATTCCCGCCATGGTGCCGCCGCTGCCCTCGGCGCAGATGATGTGATCAAAATGCATGCCCTGATCGCGGATTTCGCGCGCGCATTCCACATAGCCAAGCGTGCCCAGCGCATTCGAGCCGCCGCAGGGAATCTTGTAATAGGGCTTGCCGGATGCTTCGCCCACGCGGTCCATCTCGGCATAAATATCGGCATAGTCGCCCGTATCCATAAAGCGCACGTCAACGCCCATCAGGGAATTGAGCAGCTGATTGCCCTTTTTCTCCGTCACGCCGCGCTTTTTGAGAATCAGAATGGGCTCCATGCCCAATTTCCTTGCGGATGCCGCTGTGAGCATGGCATGGTTTGACTGCGCGCCGCCGGTAGTGAACACGATTTCGGCGCCCTTTTCCTTCGCATCGGCAAGCAGGTATTCCAGCTTGCGCACCTTGTTGCCGCCAAGCGCAATGCCTGTCATGTCGTCGCGCTTGATATAGATATCCGCACCCAGAATGCGGCTGATATTGTGCAGCTTCTGAATGGGAGTGGGGAATATACCCAGAGATACTTTGGGGAATTCTTTCATAGCCCGAATACTCCTTATCGTGTTTTTCTCAGGAAATGACCGTTTCTTGCTTCTGTCTGGCGTCCGTCCAGAATGGCAATTTCGCCGCCGACCAGCACATGGCGCATGCCATTTGCCTTCGCCACGGGCGCAAGATATGTTGCGCCGGGTACAAATGTATCCGGATCGAATACCGCAATATCGGCAATCATGCCCGCCTTCAGCCGTCCGCGGTCCGAAAGACCGATCAAATCGGCAGGCTTTGAAGTTACGCGGCGCACCGCCTCCTCCACGGAGCAGATTCCATGCTCCCTTGCAAGGCGGAAAAATTCCGGAATCGTAGCGTAAGAGCGCGGATGCGGATTTGTTGAAACCTTTTCAGGTTCAACCGGTAGGGAATAGCCGTCCGAACCAATGCCGATATCCTTGGAAAGGAAGAACAGCATATCTTCCTCGCTCATTACAAAGAAAATGCAGCTTGCCTGACCGCGCGTGCGGACGAGAACTTCCGCAGCGGCTTCGGCATAATCCTGCGTATGCAGGTATTCCTCGGCAACAAAGCGCAGCGTTTTGCCGACAATCTCCGGCCAGTATCCGCCGTCCGAAGAGAACAGGCAGGTTTCCGCGCGCTCGCTATTAAAATAATGGCCGCGGATATTTTCGATGATCTCCGCGCGGCGCTCGCTTTGTAAAAACGCCGCAACAGCCTCATCGCCGCCGTCGCGGCTCCATTTGGGGCAGCGAATGGTAAGTCCCGTAGCAGAAGCCGTAAAAGGATAGATATCCGCCGTAAGCGCAATTCCGCAGCGGCGCAGCGCCTCGATTTCGGCCCAGACTTCCTTCGCCGTCCCGTGAACGCGGAAATTATCAATTTTCAGATGCGATATATGCACATGCGCGCCGGATACGCGGCCGATTTCCGCAAGCTCCCGGATAGCTTCCCGAACCTGCATTCCTTCGCTTCGCATATGGCAGGGGACAAGGCCGTTAAATTCCGCCGCCACGCCCGCAAGGGACGAAAGTTCATCCGCCGGTGCAAAAAATCCCGGCGAATATTCCAGCCCCAAGGACATTCCCCATGCGCCGGCCTGTAAATCCCTTCGCAGCAGGGCGCGCATTTTTTCCAGTTCTTCCTGCGTTGCCGGTCGGTCATCCAGACCCACAACCGATGCACGCAGGCTTCCGTGCCCCACAAGCAGAGCCTGATTTACAGCCATGGAATAGCCGCCATCCTCAAAGGCGCGAACAAAGGCATCAAAGCTTTCCCATGATTCGTCATAATCCGGCCTTTTGGGAAAAGGGCTTGACCCGCACTGACCTGTGATTTCCGTTGTGATTCCCTGATACAGTTTCGATGCGCAGGAGCCGTCCCGAAGAAAGCAGGTGTCCGAATGCGCATGGGAATCTATAAAGCCCGGCGCCACGGCGCAGCCTTCGCCATCCAGAATTTTTTTCGCCGCCATGCCTTTTAAATCGCCGATGGCAGTGATTTTTCCATCTTTCACAGCGATATCCGCCCGGAAAGCCTCCGCACCGGTGCCATCCATCACCATGCCCCCGCGAATGATAATATCCTGCATAAAAAATATCCCGCCGTTTCTGAATCCATACCGTATATATTGTCATTATAGCACACCGCCCGCTTTGCAGCAAGAATTATGCAATCTCATTGACTGCGCCCGTTCCAAATGGTATAGTAGATTCAGAATTATATCAATCCGAAAGGGTGATTCGATGCCTGATATTTCCATTGCAAATACCGCTCCGTGGCACAACGAATGCACGGATACCTATTTTTTCGGCAACTCCATTGTTGGCGCATCCGGAAAACCGGACGGCGAATGGACGTTCTCCATCGGCCCGGATTATACGTCGCCCAACTATATTTCCTCTGAAAAGCTGTACATTCTGCGCGGCGAAACGCGCATGGACGTATGCCTGAATATGCGCCGTCTGCGCGGCGCGGGAATCTTCCGCGGCGAATGGGAAGCGGATGGCATCCGCATGACCGTATATGATTTTGCGCCGCCGGAAATGCCCGTTACGCTGCGCCGCATCCATATCGACGGTGCAGACAGCAATGTCACCGTGTGCGCACAAATCGTGCCCTTTGAATGCGAAACGGAGTCGGATAATGCAGGCGTATCCATCATCAAGGATACCTCGCGCTACTGCTTCGGCAACCGCGAAACACTGAACTGGGCTGAGCGCCGCTGCCGTATTTTCTTTGCAAACGGCAATGCGCAGCAGGATGGGGAACTCTTTATCCTTTGCGCCAAGCCCGACGAAAACGGCATCTGCACACTGGTGCACCACCATTCCTACGGTGAAGAAGCTGTTCCTGTCATTGATTCCGAAAAATCTTTCAATGATACTCTTGCTTACTGGACCGAATGGTTCAAAGCCGGACACATGCCCAAGGCGGCAAATCAGCGCGATGCGGACGCACTGGAATCTCTTCTTTTGTGCGTGAAAATGCAGCAAAACCGCGACGGCGGTTCCATTGCAGGCATCCGCAAATATGCCAATTCCTACATCCGTGACACGCACGGCGGCATGCGACTGCTGCTTGCAACCGGTCACCACGCAGAAGTTCGTACACTGCTTTCCAATATCCACTCTCGCTGGGAGCGTGCAGGATTCGTCCCCAACTGGTGGTCCATGGGTTCGGATACATTCATCGGCCATTCCTTCAACAACGACGCCTCCGAAGTCACGGCTTATTATATCTTCATGGCGCGCGACTACCTGAAAGCCACGAAAGACGAGGAATTTATTGCATCCATCATGCCGTCTCTTTCCTGGGCTGCGCATGCACAGCTTGACTGGCTGCGCACGCACGACTATACCATAGATTTCAACGGCGATGAAACCGAGCAGTACTGCTGCAATAAGGACGGCGAGGAATACGGCCGATTTGACTGCCATGCAGGTTATGAGTGGAAGCACGAATACCTTTCTTTCCCCTCCATGTCTGCGGCGATTGCCTCGCTGGAATGGTACGCAAAAAAGACGGGCGAGGATATTTCCGCCGATATCGCCGCACTGCGCGCAAAGATTGACGAAGTATTCTGGGACAGCAACCGAAATATTCACATCTGGGCTGCCGAAAAGGGCGAAAACGGCTTTGTGCACCACAACGGTCGCCTGACGAATTACATGCTGCTGCCCGTTTGGGTGGGCGCTTCCCTCACGGAAGAACGCGAAAAAACCGATGCGCTTGCCGCAAAGGAATTCCGCCGCGAAGACGGCTTCCTGCCCAACTGCCCCGAAGTGATGCCCGGATTCTGCGGCCATACGATGGGTCTGTTCCTGTATTCCATGCTTGCTTTGGGCGATAAAGAAACTGCCGATACTGCCGCGCGCACGATTCTGGATTCCCCGCTTCTTTCCATGTACGGCACGGTATCCGAATTCTACGGCCCGTCCTGCACTTCCAACGGCCACAACTGCCGCGCATTCGAAGGCGGCATTTTGGGCGAAGCGCTGGTGAAGTATTTCGAGTCCCGGTAATGCTGCTACATGCCCTATAGCTACATCTCATCAGCATTAACTAAAAAATATATTCAAATCCGCAGCGGCGGCGTGTACGCCGCGAGGAGCAGATTTTTTCGCAGGGGAAGCTTGCGACCCGAAGAAAAAATTGCCACCTTGCAGATTTCACGGCCGGAATCCATTGGATTCAAGTGAAATCTGGTGGGGGTGGTAGTGGCGGGGGAGTTTACTTCCCCGTCCACAAAGCTGCCGCAGATGTACGGCAGCTTTTTTCTGCATTTGTGCAACCGGCAGGCATATTCCATCCGTCCAATACATACGGGCAAATTGATGCAAAATATCACCAAAATGCCGCACAATACGCTCTCACATATGCTATAATATAGCATGATGTTTTGACCTTACAGACGGGAGGAAACTATGTCTAAATCCAAAGGCTTTTTCAAACCGCGGCACGGCGAAGCCAATTTTGTGCTTTCGGTATTTATGTCATCCGCCAAAATGATGGTGCTGGTGATTCTGATTCTTATGATTTCCGGCGTAGGCCTTTTGCTCGGCGTAGCGAAAGCATGGATTGAAACTTCGCCGGAGCTGGATTTGAGCGTTTTTAATTCGCAGGCGCAGACCTCATTCATATACGACAAATACGGGACCCTTATCACGGAATTTTCCGGCACGGAAAACCGTATCAGTGCAACACTGGATGAAATCCCGCAAATGCTGATCGATGCCGTGATCACAATTGAGGACGCACGCTTTTTTGAGCATAACGGTGTGGACGTAAAACGCATCGTGGGCGCGTTTGTTCAGAACCTGATGAACAATTCCATGCAGGGCGGCTCCACCATTACGCAGCAGCTGGTGAAGCTGACAATGCTTTCCAGCGAGCAGACCTACAAGCGCAAACTGCAGGAAGCCTATCTCGCCCTGCAGCTGGAAGAGCAGATTTCCAAAGAAGAAATTCTGGAAGAGTATTTCAACACGATCTATCTGGGCGGCTCGGTCTACGGCGTAAAGGCAGCGGCAATGGACTACTTCGGAAAGGACCTTTCCGAGCTCACGCTGCGCGAATGCGCCATGATCGCCCGCATGATCCGCAATCCCACCCGTTACAATCCCCGCCGCTGCTATTACACGCTGAAGAAGCCCGAACAGTGCGAAGACGGCGCGGATTACGTTCTGGAGCAGATGCTCAAGCGCGGCGTTATTTCGCAGGCCGATTACGACGCAGCCATGAGTCAGAAGCTCAACGTAATCGAAACCAGCGCATCCAATTCCATGTACGACCATGCATGGTTCGTGGAATACGCAATTAATGACGTTGTGACCAAGATGCTGCGCGCGGAACACATGGAGGACACCTCTGCAAACCGCGCCATTATGGAGCAGCGCCTGCGCACCGGCGGATATCACATCTACACCACGCTGGATCCGGATATTCAGCACGCCGTGCAGAATGCCGTATCCAATTGGAACGGCTATCCTTCCACGCGCTATGCAACCGACGCCACCTACAAAGCCTCTCTCGGCGGTGGCGAATACATCGAAGTCGATCAGCCGCAGGCAGCCGTAACCATCATGGACTGGTCTACCGGCGAAATCGTGGCCATCATCGGCGGACGCGAAGAGCCTATTCAGAAAAAGCAGCTCAACCGCGCCTGGCAGATGGAAATGCCGGTCGGTTCCTCCATCAAGCCGCTTTCGGTATACGGCCCGGCAATCGACCTTGGCTATTCCCCGGCGACCGCTGTATTGAATCTGCCGGTCAAAATCGAGGAATGGGACAGCGAAAAGGGTTATCCTTCCAACTACGGCGGCAGCAGCTGGACCGGCGTGGAAACCATGCGCCGCGCTATGACCAAGTCGCACAACTACGCCACAGCACAGGCTCTGTTTGAATACGTCACGATCAACAATTCCGTGGCATACCTTAAAAAGCTGGGCGTAAGCGCCGATCACATTGACGCAACCGGTTCCGGTCTGGCACTGGGTTCCTCCGGTATCACACCGCTGGAAATGGCCGCTGCATTCGGCGCAATCGCAAATTCAGGCACATATCTGGAACCCTATGCATTCACCGAAGTGCGCTATTCCGACAACCGCACGGTCTATCTGCGCGCAAGCGATGTGCAGATTTCGCAGCAGGCTTTCAAGGAATCCACCGCATGGCTTCTTGTCGATATGCTGGAAGACTGCGTCAGCAGCAGCGGTACCGGCAGCCGCGCCCGCTTCGGTGATATGACCGTAGCAGGCAAAACGGGCACGAACTCCGATTCGCGCGGCGTGTTCTTCGCAGGCATGACGGGATATTATTCCTGCGCCGTCTGGATTGGACACGACAATTACCGTCCGCTTGCATCCGACGCCACGGGCGGTTCCTATGCAGCGCCCCTGTGGAAGGAAGTCATGTCCGCCGCCTACAAAGCGGCAGGCATTACCCAGAACCGGGAAATCAACACCCGTTCCGCAAGGGACGTAGGGCTCAGAAAAGTAAGCGTCTGCGCCGTTTCAGGTTTGCTTCCCACCGAGGCATGCTATAACGACATCGACGGATACGGCGTGGTTTCCGATTACTTCCTTGAAGGCACCGCTCCGACCGTACAGTGCAATATGCACCGCGCTGTGACCCTCTGCACGCAGACGCATCTTCTGCCCGGCGCGAACTGCACCGCAGCCGAGATTTTCGGCGTGGTCTATGCGCCGGAAGGCCATCCGCTCCGCCTTGCCGATTCCGCAAGCGTGGTGCACAAGTATTTCACTTACGCCTCTGCCAACCGCAACGCGCTGGAAATCCCCGTCTGCACCGCCTGCCAGCCCTACATTCCGCCGCAGTACGGCTATGATTACGGATACGGCGAGGGGTATGGAGACGACGGCAGCTACTGGGGCGGCTACTAATCCGCTATTCTTGTCACTTTAATAATAAATAGCCCCTTGAAAAAGGGGCTGTTTTGCGTTATAATGCACTTTATTATGTTGTTAGAACGCGCAGGAAGCTGCCGTTCCCGCCAATTCGACCATAAGGACAGAAGCATGAAAATACTACATGCCCGGGATGAAAATACCGCCCAGCCAATTGAAAACACCTTTATCGCCGTCGAAGGCCGCGATACGGAAGTCGGACGCTGCACGGTAACATCGCAGATGCTCCCCAAGCTTTTTCCCGATCACCCGCATATCATCGATATAGAGGTGACCGGAAGGGAAGATGCTTTGGACGCACTCTACGGCGCCGGCGTTGCGCGAGCGCAGCTGGCCGCAATGATGGAAAAACAGGGCGCTATAATCCGCACAAAAGGCACGAATGCGCTGCGCGAGCGGCTGCATCCCCTTGGATTCCGCGAAACGGACGCTGAGGTTCGCCTTGAACGCACGCACAGACGCGGCCCCGTAATCAAGCAGCTCCCCGTGCGCTGCACCATCGTGTTTGACACGCTGGACGACGAACTGGAAGCCCGCTACTTTATCGAGCGCTATAACGAAATTTACTCCACCGATACGGGACGCGAATACCTTCGCGAAGTCCGCAGCAAGCAGGGCTTTTCGCGCACGGTTATGGCCGCACCCGACGGCCTTGCAGGCGAAATGCTGGCTTGGGTGGAGGACGGCGTCGGTATCATCGGCTATATTTACACATCGCCCCGTTTCCGCCGCCGCGGCGTTGCCGATTATCTTCTGGATCTTGCGCGAAAGTATTTCCTGGATGCAGGAATTGAAGTTTCGCGGATTGATATATGGACGCGAATGCGTGCTGCCCATGCCATGGCGTCCAACGCAGGTTTCCGTGTCACGGAAACACTGAAACGCTATCTCACCATTGATATCAACAAGGAGGATATGATTTTATGAAATACCGTGCAGCTATCGTAGGCGCAACCGGTATGGTCGGTCAGCGCTTCATCACCCTTCTCCACAACCATCCGTGGTTCGAAATCGAGGCTCTTGTTGCCAGCGGACGCAGCGCAGGCCGCCCCTACAGCGAAGTCATTGAAGGCCGCTGGAAGATGGCCGATCCGATGCCCGAGTCCGTAAAGGACATGATCGTGATCGATTCCAACGAGCGCGAGCGCATCGCATCCATGGTTGACGTGATCTTCTGTGCAGTAGATATGCCCAAGGACGAAATCCGCGCCATGGAAGAAGCTTTCGCCAAGCTGGAAGTTCCCGTTGTTTCCAACAACTCCGCATGCCGCGGCGTAAACGACGTTCCCATGCTGGTTCCGGAAGTCAACGCTGACCACACCGCCGTTATCGAAGCACAGCGCAAGCGTCTGGGCACCAAGCACGGCTTTATCGCCTGCAAGCCCAACTGCTCCATTCAGGGCTATGTTCCCGCGCTGACCCCCCTGCGCGATTTCGGCATTTCCAAGATTTCCGTTTGCACCTATCAGGCACTCTCCGGCGCAGGCAAGAACCTTGAAACCTGGCCCGAGATGAACGATAACGTGATCCCCTTCATCGGCGGCGAAGAGCAGAAGAGCGAGCAGGAGCCGCTCAAGCTGTGGGGTCATGTCGAAAACGGCATTATCGTACCCGCCAAGAACCCCATCATCAGCGCACAGTGCTATCGCGTGCCGGTAACGGACGGTCACATGGCTGCGGTTTCCGTATCTTTCGACAGGAAGCCCACCATTGATGAAATCTATGACCGCTGGGAGAATTTCGAAGGCGTCGCCAAGCTGGGCCTGCCGAGCGCTCCCAAAAAGTTCCTCACCGTTTTCCGCGAGGATAACCGTCCGCAGACCCGCCTCGACCGCGGCATCGAAAACGGCATGGGCGTTTCCATCGGCCGTCTCCGCGAAGACTGCATCTTTGATTACAAGTTCGTCAGCCTCGCTCACAATACCCTGCGCGGCGCTGCCGGCGGTGCAGTCCTCATGGCTGAACTGCTCGTACACCAGGGCTTTATCACCAAGAAGTAATTGCATATACAAAACAGCTGCCTGCTTGAATGCAGGCAGCTGTTTTTTTGTTTCTTGGCGAATGTTTCCTTTTTGGCGAAGGTCTAAATACCCGCAATAAGCGTAGTATCGATCTCTCCCTCAGTCAGCCTGACGGCTGCCAGCTGTCCTCAATTCGTAATGGTCATGCGCCGGCGCGCTGCTTGGCGTATTCCCTTACTCATTGGGCTTACTTCGGCCTGCATCCGCCACCGGCGGCGGCCTGCGTGCGCCCCTCGTCAGAGGGAGCCCTGCGTCAAACGCGGCGCTTATGTTTTTCCAGATAGTAAAGTAAACGGTGCAGTGCGTAGGTCGCGAAGCGACTGAAGGAATGAGGACAACCCGAAGGGTTCCGCAATTCCGAAACACTGCGCAAGCAAAGCGCAGGGCAGTGCGTAGGTCGCGAAGCGACTGAAGTGCGAGGACAGGACAAAGTCCTCCGCAGCACGGAACATTACTCAAATGCAATGCAGAGTAATGCGAAGCACTCAAACACGTGCCACCGGGCATGCGTCAGCATGGCACGGTGCTGTGCGTAGGTCGCGAAGCGACTGAAGGAATAAGGACAACCCGAAGGGTTCCGCAATTCCGAAACACTGCGCAAGCAAAGCGCAGGGCAGTGCGAAGCACTCGTTCGAAGCCCGAAGGGTGGAGGAGCGAGCACTCAAAGTGCGCAGCTCCGAAATACTGCGCAAGCGCAGCGCAGGGCAGTACGAGGATGCGAAACACCGCGCAGCCGTAGGCAAGGGCGGTACGAAGAACTCGTTCGGAGCCCGCAGGGTGGAACTCCGAGGACAGGACGAAGTCCTCCGCAGGAGTGAAACACTGACCAATCAAAAGATTGGTCAGTGCGAAGAACTCAAACGGCCGTCCCTTTCGGAACGGCCGTATATATTGAGTGGATGAAATTATTTCGCAACTTCTTCCGTCTTGACGACTTCCTTGCCATCGTAGTATCCGCAATTCTTGCAAACACGGTGGCTCAGCTTCATCTTCTGGCAATGCGGGCACTTGGTGATACCCGGAACAGAGAGCTTCCAATGAGCGCTACGACGGGAATCTCTGCGGGCCTTAGAAACTTTTCCTTTCGGCGTGGCCATAATCGCACCTCCTTCATTTACTAAACAGATCTCGTATTGCCGCGAAGGGGTTATCCTCACCCTCCTGGCATTTACACGACCGCTCGTTACGGTTTGCGCCGCATTTGGGGCACAAGCCCTTACAATCCTCCGAGCACAGAAAGCGCATAGGAAGATCCAACACGAGCGCGTCCTTGGCAAGATCCTCAAGCTCGATCTCTGTACCCACGATCGGATACGCATCGGAATCTGCGCCGGCCTTTTCGGGGCGCACGAACGTTTCCTTTACCTGCGTTTCCATGGAGGTACGCACAGGTGCAAGACATCTTGCGCAATGGGCAATGATATCAGCACTTACGGTACCCTTCACAGATACATTTTCACCCGTGCCAAGCAATTCGCCTGTGATACGAGCATTCTCGAACGAAACAACTTCGCCCATGACCTCTAATTCAGGCAGCTGCACTTCCACATTCAGCGGATAAATACGACCCGGGTTTTTCAGCGCGTGGGATATATCGAGCATGGTTCACCTCTCCCAAACCTTATCCATTATACAAGCGATTACTACTTTTGTAAAGTTATTTTTTGTGCAAAATTGCTTTGCGTGCGATTATTTGGAGGCCAGCTCCAGAGTATCGCGGGCAATGATGAGTTCTTCGTTGGTGGGAACGACAACTACCTTAACTGCGGAATCCGGAGTAGAGATAACGGCTTCCTCACCGGCAGCTGCGCGGTTCTTTTCCTCGTCGATCTTGATGCCGAGGTACTCAAGGCCCTTGCAGATGCGGGTGCGTGCGGTAAAGTCGTTTTCACCGATGCCGGCGGTGAATACCAGAGCGGTGATGCCGTTCATAGCTGCGGTGTAAGCACCGATGAGCTTGCGGATTCCGTATGCCCAGATATTCAGGGTGGTCAGAGCCTGCTCGTTGCCGTTCTCAGCTGCGGTGCGAACGTCGCGCATGTCGCTGGAAAGCTCAGAAAGGCCGATCAGACCGCTCTTCTTATTGAGGATATTGTCAACCTGCTCGATGGTCAGGTTTTCCTGCTTCATCAGGTAGTAGATGATGGCGGGGTCGATGGTGCCGCAGCGGGTACCCATGACAACGCCCTCCAGGGGAGTCAGACCCATGGAAGTGTCCACAACCTTGCCGTCCTTAACGGCGGACAGGGAGGAACCGTTGCCCAGGTGGCAGATAACCAGCTTTTCGCCGTCCTTCTCGCCGAGGAGCTCACGGGTGCGCTGGGAAACGAAGCGATGGCTGGAGCCGTGGAAGCCATAGCGGCGAACCTTCAGGCGGCGATAGTAATCCATCGGCAGAGCGTACAGGAAAGCTTCCTTTTCCATGGTCATGTGGAAAGCGGTATCGAATACAGCTACCATGGGAGTGTTCGGCATAACGGCCTGGCAGGCACGGATGCCCATCAGGTTGGCCGGGTTGTGCAGCGGTGCCAGCGGGATATTTTCCTCGATCATGGAGATAACGGACTCGTTGATCAGGTGGCTGCCGGCAAACTTTTCGCCGCCGTGAACCACGCGGTGACCGACTGCGCCGATCTCGTCCATGGAAGAGATAACGCCGTGATCCTTATCGGTGAGAGCATCCAGCACCAGACGGATTGCCTCGGTGTGGTCCTTGAGGGGCTGCTCTACCTTGTAAACCTGACCGGAATACTTGTGAACGAGGTTGCTGCCTTCGATGCCGATACGCTCGACATTACCCTTGGCAACGGTGGACTCGTCGTTCATGTTGATGAGCTGATATTTCAGCGAGGAAGAACCCGCATTGATAATAAGGATATTCATGGATTATGCCTCCTGAGCCTGTACAGCAGTGATGGCTACGGTTGCAACGATATCTTCGATGGAGCAGCCGCGGGACAGGTCGTTGCACGGCTTGGCAATGCCCTGCAGGATCGGGCCGTAAGCTTCTGCATTGCCCAGACGCTGAACGAGCTTGTAGCCGATGTTGGCAGCCTGCAGATCCGGGAATACCAGAACGTTGGCATAGCCTGCAACGGGGCTGCCGGGGGACTTCAGCTGGCCAACCTCGGGAACGAGAGCGGCATCCAGCTGCAGTTCGCCGTCCAGAGCGAGGTCGGGAGCCAGTTCCTTGGCCATACGGGTTGCTTCGACAACCTTGTCAACCAGTTCGTGCTTGGCGCTGCCCTTCGTGGAGAAGGAAAGCATTGCAACCTTGGGATCCAGGCCGCCCAGGGAACGTGCGGTATCGGCAGCGCCCAGAGCGATAGCAGCCAGTTCCTCTGCGGTGGGGCAGGGGATAACTGCGCAGTCAGCAAAAATCATAACGCCCTTTGCGGTTTCCATCAGGAAGCTGGAGGAAACAGCCTTCATGCCGGGCTTGGTCTTGATGATCTGCAGAGCGGGACGCAGCATGTCGCCGGTGGAGTGGATAGCACCGGAAACCAGACCGTCTGCATCGCCGGCCTTAACCATCAGAACGCCGTAGTACATCGGATCCTTTGCAAGAGCGGCAGCCTTTTCTTCGGTCATGCCCTTAGCCTTGCGCAGTTCGAAGAGGATATTTGCATATTCAGCGGTCTTTTCGCTGGTGGCGGGATTGATGATGTCGATGCCGCACAGGCATACATCTGCGTACTCAGCCTTGATCTTCTCGGGATCGCCCAGAAGGGTTACCTTTGCGAGGCCTTCGTTCTTGATGATGGAAGCTGCGTGCACGGTACGCTTCTCTTCACCTTCGGGAAGAACGATGTGCATGGTGCGCTGCTTCGCCTTTGCTTTAATGGTATCGATGATTGCCATATTCCTTCGCCTCCAAATATATTTTCTTGTGTTACTGAAATTATACGCTCTCTGGATTGAATCCAGTGGATAGCTGTGTTAATTCAGGATGTTTGTTCGCAAAAAAGCAAGGTTTTTGCTTAGAATTCCGCATTGCGGGTCGTGCGCGGGAAGGGCAGCACGTCGCGAATGTTGGAAATACCGGTGAGGTACATGATCATGCGCTCAAAGCCCATGCCGAAGCCTGCGTGCTCGACGGAGCCGTACTTGCGCAGTTCCAGATACCACCAGTAGTCCTCGGGATTGAGACCGAGTTCTTCCATGCGTGCGGTGAGCACATCCAGGCGTTCTTCACGCTGGCTGCCGCCGCAAAGTTCGCCGATAGCCGGAACCAGCAGGTCGGCTGCGCGGACGGTCTTGCCGTCCTCGTTCAGGCGCATGTAGAATGCCTTGATCTCCTTCGGATAGTCCGTAACGAAAACGGGCTTCTTGAAGTGCTTCTCGGTAAGATAGCGCTCGTGCTCGGTCTGCAGGTCTACGCCCCAGCTGACCGGGTATTCGAATGCTTCGCCGGAAGCGGCGAGAATCTCGATGGCTTCGGTGTAGGAAACGCGGGCAAAGTCCGCATCCCTTACGCCCTTGAGGCGCTCGATGAGGCCCTTGTCTACGAAGTTGTTCAGGAACTCCATCTCTTCGGGCGCTTCTTCCATAACTGCGGAGATGATGTACTTGACAAGATCTTCCTGCAGGTTCATATCGGCGTCAAGATCGGCAAATGCCATTTCCGGCTCGATCATCCAGAACTCTGCCGCGTGGCGCGGGGTGAAGCTCTTTTCGGCGCGGAAAGTGGGGCCGAAGGTATAAACATCGTGGAATGCGAGCGCGAAGCACTCAGCGTTCAGCTGGCCGGATACGGTGAGGGATACGGGCTTGCCGAAGAAATCCTCGTTGTAATCGACCTTGCCGTCCTGCATCGGCAGATTATCGGGATCCAGCGTGGTAACGCGGAACATTTCGCCTGCGCCCTCGCAGTCGCTGCCGGTGATGAGGGGAGTATTTACATATACAAAGCCGCGCTCATGCATGAAGCGGTGAACCGCCTGCGCTGCGATGGAGCGGATGCGGAATGCGCACTGGAACAGATTCGTGCGCGGACGCAGATGCTGAATGGTGCGCAGATATTCGATGGTGTGGCGCTTCTTCTGCAGCGGATAGTCCGGGGTAGTGGTGCCCAGAACTTCCACGGATTCGGCCTTCAGCTCAAAGGGTTGCTTGGCATCGGGCGTGATTACGAGTTCGCCCTTTGCACGGATGGATGCACCCACGCCGATGGCGTGCATGATCTCTTTATAGCCGGAAACGCGCTCTTCCTCTGCCACGATCTGCAGATTGCGGAAGAAGGTGCCGTCATTCAGTTCAATAAAGGAAAAGGTTTTGCCTTCGCGCGAGGTGCGCACCCAGCCGCTGACTTCAACGCCGCTGAGGTTCTCCTTCGGCATGGAGCGGTACAGTTCCCGGATCGTCATGGATATCCCCCGATTCTTTATGTTGAATTGTTTCTATATTATGGTGTCGCTTAATTCTGGTATTATATCAGTTTGTAAGGGTTTCGTCAAGCTCCGCACCGTGCTATGCTGCGCATGCCCGGTGTTTCGTGCTGCGGAGGACTCCGTCCTGTCCTCGCACTTCAGTCGCTTTGCTCCCTTCGCACGGCATTGTCCTCGCTTTGCTCGTCCAACGCAGGAGTTCGCACTGCCCTGCGCTTTGCGGGGGCAGTGTTGCGCATCCTCGTACTGTCCTCGCCTTCGGCGGGCCAGTATTTCGGAGCTGCGCACTTCGTGTGCTCGCTCCTACAGGGCTTCGCCCCTCGGCTGTATTTTCGATGCACGACGCGCTTTCCTCGCACTTCAGTCGCTTCGCTCGTCCGACGCAGGAGTCCGCACCGTGCTATGCTGCGCATGCCCGGTGAACACCTCATCAGTCACGGCAAGCCGTGACAGCTTCTCCTCAAGGAGAAGCCTTACGGGGTCGTACACAGCAACAGCCTTCTCCTTGAGGCGCGACGCGTTAAGAAAATATGCCAGTGGCATATTTTTAGCCAAAGCGGGGAGCAAGCTATGCTTGTGACCTGGGCGAAGGTGGCACCCGCAGGGATGCCGGATGAGGTGATTAGGGTTCTAATTTTTTCAGTTGCGACACAAATGCCGGAGCATTTTCCGCCTTGAAAAGTGCGCTGCCGGTGACGAGGAGACTTGCGCCGTTTTTGACAATTTCCGGCGCTGTATTGAGGGCGACATTGCCATCGACCTCGATTTCGGCAGAAGCGCCGCTTTTTTCGATCATATCGCGCAGAACGGCAATTTTCCGAACAGCAGAGGGAATGATCTTCTGCCCGCCGAAGCCGGGATTCACAGTCATCACCAGGGCAACGTCGAAATCGCCCATGGACCATTCCAGAACCTCCGGCGGCGTTGCCGGGCAAATCGAAACGCCCGCCAGACAGCCCAGTTCGCGGATATGCGCAAGGGTACGATTGAGATGCTTTGCAGCCTCATAGTGGACGGTGATGATTTTTGCGCCGAGAGCGGCAAAATCGTCGATATACTTGTCCGGCTCTTCGATCATCAGATGAACATCCAGCGGTACACCGCTTTTGCCCGCGGCGCGGATCACGCCCTGCCCAAAGGAAATGTTCGGCACGAAGCGCCCGTCCATCACATCGCAATGCAGATAGTCAACGCCGGCGGCACGCATGCGGTCAATATCCGCACCTAGATTCAGAAAATCCGCCGCCAGAATGGAAGCAGCAACCTTAATCATAGCGCTCATTCCACCTCGTTTTCATCTCATCATGCAAAATCTCATACCGTTCATAGCGCCCTGCATCGATTTTTCCGGCAGCCACCTCCGCACGGACTGCGCAGCCGGGTTCCTTTCGATGGGCGCATTCGGCGAATCGGCATTCGCCTTCGAATTCGGCAAATTCGGGATACGCTTCCTTCAGGCGGATGGGCTCGATCATATCGGATTCCAGCAGGCTGAAGCCCGGCGTATCGAAAACTCTTGCGCCTTCCACCTGAATCAGTTCGCTGTGGCGCGTGGTATGCTTGCCGCGCTCCACCTTTGCGCTGAGCTCGCCCGTTGCAAGCGTGAGCCCATACAGCGCATTGATCAGCGTGGATTTTCCCGCTCCGGACTGGCCGGAAAACGCATGGTCAAGACCCTTCAACGATTCGCGCAGTTCCGAAACGCCCATGCCGCTTCTGGCGCTGACCACCATAGGGCTGACATCCGCGCCCGCATACATATCTGCAAGCTCCTGCGCATGCTGCGGGTCCTCGTCCGCCTTGTTGATAACCAGTTTCACCGCTATGCCCTGAGAACGGGCAAACAGCAGCTGCCTGTCCACCAGAAGAAGATCCGGTTCGGGAGCACTTGCGGCGATCACAATCACCAGCGCATCCAGATTGGCTACCGGCGGGCGAAGCATGGCATTGCGGCGATCAATAACGGCCGTAACCCAGCCCTGCTCACCATCCGACTCAAACTGCACAATATCGCCCACAAGCGGAGTTGTGCGGGCACGGCGCAATTTGGCCTGCGCACGCAGGGTATATTCCGTTTCTCCATCCTTTACGGTATAAAAACCGCCGAGGATTTTAATTATGGTTCCGCTACTCGAAATCATACACTTCATCAACCATCAATTCATCATCCATATAGATCTGCACGCGATGTTCTCCCGCCTCCGAGCTGATAATGGACACTTCCATAATGCCCTTAGAGCAGACCATATTGAATTTTTCTTCCCGCACTCCGCTGGGCGTGGTGATCAGAATCACTACGCGCATATCATCCAGCGGCACAGAAAAACTCACATTTGGTCTTGAGGTATATTGTTCAGGTTTGTCGCCATTGATCACAAGGTCTATCACCGTATCTTCAAAAACGCTGGTCAGATGAACAATGCTCTGCTGAATCACAACATCCTTCGGAAAAGTTGCATCGTAACCCGTGTGGACCTGACCGATGGAAAGCATGGTTCCCTCAAGAGCAGCTTCTGCATCTTCAAGGGAAAAACCGGTAAGGTCGGGAACAATATCGCTTTTTGCGCTTATATACAGCACGCATTCACCAAGCTTTGAAGCCCAGCCACCGGGAGCCGGTTCCTGCGCAACAATGATTCCGGCCTGATAATCACTTCTTACGGTTTCTATTCTGTAATGGGAAAGGCCGCTCGCCATCAAAAGATCGCGTGCCTCCTGCTCGCCCATGGCCTCCACCTTGGGCATCACGACCCACTGAGAACCCATACTGACTACAAGATTCACAGTATCGCCCTGAATGGCCTCTGCATCCGGCGCAGGTTCCTGCGATACCACCAGACCCGCTTCAACATCTTCGGAATAGGACATGCTTATCGAACTTTCCAGCTTAAACGCCTTCAGCGAACGAATAGCATCTTCCGACGTTGCTCCCAGAACGCTGGGAACGGTCACGCTGTAAAAATATACGTCCAGCACACCGGACATAAACACCGCGGTCATCGCAGCAGCCAGGGCCACGATAAAGGCAGCGCACAATTGGATACGGCGCATATTGCGCTTTTTTCGCTGCGCTTCCATTGCAGGCGTGCGCACAAAGCCGCCCTTGGGATTGACCAGCGCCTGTTTCAGATCCGACGCCATGGCAGCCGCACTCTGATAACGCTCACTCGGCGCCTTCAAAAGAGCCTTCTGCAGAATTTCGTCCAGCGCACGGGGAATATCCGGATTCACACTGCGCGCCGATTTGGGCTCTTCGCCAATGTGCTTAATCGCGATGGATACCGCCGTTTCGCTGTCAAAGGGCATTTGCCCCGTCAGCATTTCATAGAGAACCACGCCCACGGAATACAGGTCGCTTTTTTCATCGGCCGTTTCTCCGCGCGCCTGTTCCGGCGAAATATAGTGCACCGATCCGAAAACAACGCCATCCATGGTTGCCGTCAGGGTGGATGAAGTGGTAACGCGCGCGATGCCGAAATCGCCCACCTTTACATTGCCGGATTCGTCGACAAGGATATTCTGCGGCTTGATATCGCGATGAACAATATTGTTGCGGTGCGCGTGATCCAGAGCCGCGAGAATCCGCAGCGCAATGGATACCGCCTGCTTGGGCTGCATGCGCCCGACGGAGCGGATCAGCTCCTTGAGCGTGCGGCCGCGGACAAATTCCATCACGATATAAGGAACCTCGTCAAATCCGACGTCCAGAAGATTTATGATATTTTCGTGCGCAACCTTGGCCGCAGCGCTTGCCTCGCGGCTGAAGCGGCGCACAAATTCATCGTCGTTTTCGTATTCCTGACGCAGAAGCTTGACGGCAACTTCCATCTTCTCCTGCCGGTCCCATGCGCGGTACACAACGGCCATGCCGCCCGTGCCGACGATTTCGCGCAGTTCATATCTGCCTGACAGTACACGCATATCAGGCTTCCTCCGTGGTAACGATCACGCCGGTAACATTGTCGCGGGCACCGCGCTCAAGCGCGAGGCCAATCAGGCGATCAATTTTTTCCTGATAATTGCCGCTGCCAAGAAGAATTTCGCGAATTTCCGTTTCCTCAACTTCGTTGGTCATGCCATCGGAGCAGAGAAACCAGACATCATCCTCCACCCAATCGGTGCGGGTGATATCGGGATGCACATTCATATCCACGCCCAAAGCACGGGTAATATAGTTCCGGTGCGGATAGGTTTTTGCCTGCTGCGCAGTAAGATGCCCCTGAGCAACCAGTTCGGCAACAAGGGTATGATCCTTCGAAATCTGCAAAAATTCCCCATCGCGCAGGAGATACGCCCTGCTGTCGCCAATATGCGCAAGATAAACCTCGCCCTCGCCCATCCAAACGGAAGTGAAGGTGGTACCCATGCCGCGCTTATTGACATCCTCCATAGACGCCTGATAAATCGCCATGTTTGCACATTCGAGCGCATCGCGCAGAGCATCCTCCGGCACACCGCGGG
Source organism: Clostridiales bacterium (assembly GCA_015056055.1). GTDB lineage: Bacteria > Bacillota > Clostridia > Christensenellales > Aristaeellaceae > Alectryocaccomicrobium. The sequence continues at coordinate 20,450 of SVHC01000009.1, forward strand.
CCACACGCATGCGTTTTGCAAACAGCTCAATCGCCATTGCGCTGGCAACTTCGCCGGCCAGATGTCCGCCCATTCCGTCTGCAACCGCAGCAAAATTTTCGTCCGATGCAGGCAGATAATAGGCATCCTGATTGATTGCGCGAACCTTACCGACGTCCGATGCGCCATACACTCTCATGTGAAAACACCTCCCGAATTGGGCAAAAGGATAATTATCTTGATAAAGTACTACTTCCCCGTCTGCACGTCCGGAACAAACACACGGAGTAATCGATGATTGAATGAGCTAATGCAGTGGCGGAAGAATTTTGCGGCAGATGCAAACTGCAAAAATCGCAGGCCTAGCGGCGCTAAGTCAAGATTTTTGCAGACAGCAGATGTCGTAAAAGACGACGCCAATGCCGTCAGCGAATCAATCGGCGATTGCTCTATTCATCCGGATCCTGAATCGCGCGGCGCATCGGTGCTCGGCTTGCGCCCGTGCGCGGAGAATTGGAACCGGTACGCGGCGCGCCCGATGCCGGACGCGTGGGGGCAAAAGATGCTCCCGTGCGTGCGCGGCGCAGCTGACCGCAGGCTCCTTCGATTTCGGAACCGAGTGCGCGGCGGCGCGTGACGGAAACGCGTTTCTGCTCCAGACGGTGCATGAACGCGTCCTGATCGCGCAGAGAAGGCGCCTTCATATTGCGTTCCTTCACGGGATTCAGCGGAATCAGATTGACATGGCACTGCAGACCGCGCAGGCGGGAGGCAAGCTCATCCGCATTGGCGAGGGAGCAGTTCACATTGTCGATCATCGTGTACTCAAAAATCACGCGGCGGCCCGTTTTGCCGACATAGTTGCGGCAGGCGTCGATCACATCGTCCATCGCATAAGTACGGGCGACGGGCATGATGCGCTTTCTGATCTCGTCGTTGGGCGCATGCAGGGAAACGCACAGCGTGATGGGCAAGTCTTCCTCCGCAAAGGCGCGCATTCTGTCTGCAAGGCCGCAGGTGGAAAGCGATACGCCGCGCAGGGACATGCCGTACTCCCGCAGGAGACGGAGGAACTTGACCGTATTATCGTAATTGGCAAGGGGCTCGCCGCTGCCCATGAGAACGGCATTGCGCAGCTTATCACCCGAAGGCTCAAGGCGGCGGTTGACTGCCACGATCTGACCCAGCATTTCGCCGGCGGTGAGATTGCGGACGCAGCCGTCCAGTGTGGAGGCGCAGAATGCGCAGCCCATTGCACAGCCCACCTGCGTGGAAACGCACAGGGTGCTGCCGTAATGATACTTGAGCTTTACACCCTCGATGATGTTTTCATCCGGCAGGGCATAGAGATATTTTTCCGTTTCACCCTCCTGAATCGCTTCGCGGATGGTGACGGGGTTGGAGATGAATTTTTCTTCCAGTTCTTCACGCAGAGCCTTGGGAAGGTTGGACATCTCCGAAAACGGCGCGCCGCGGCGCACCCACTCGAGCACCTGCTTTGCGCGGAAGCCGCCGCCAACGGCCTCCAGCAGCTCAGCCTCGTACATCGAGAGCAATTGCGGCCTATTCATCGCGCTCCATGCGGGCAATGAAGAAGCCCTCGCAATGGTGAATGTGGGAGTGCAGGGTGAGCATGCCGTCCTTCAGGCCGCTCTTATACTCCTCGGGAACATCGAACTCCGCCAGATGGAAATCCGGATGACGTTCCAAGAATGCGCGAACCTGTTCCTCGTTTTCCTCGGGCAGGACGGTGCAGGTGGAATATACCAGAGCTCCGCCGGGACGCACATACTGGCAGACGGTATCCAGCAGATTTTTCTGCAGCTCGACGAGCTCATCCACCTTGGAATTGGTGTACTTATACTTGGCGTCGGGCTTGTTGCCCAGAACGCCGATACCGGAGCAGGGTGCATCCAGAAGGACCGCGTCCATCTCATTAACGGAAGATTCCTTCAGCTTGGAAGCGTCGCGCACGGCGGGGCGCATGTTATCAAGGCCCAGTCGCTTTGCCACGGCGGTAAGAATGCGAACGCGGTGCTCATATACGTCCCATGCATGGACGCGGCCCGTTTCGTGCATGGCCTCAGCCATGGCTGCGGCCTTGCCGCCGGGAGCTGCGCATGCATCGATAATGTTCATGCCGGGCTTGGCCTTGACTGCCAGCGCGGACAGAAGGGACGGCGCGCTCTGCACGCTGTACTCTCCGGAAAGGAAGCCCTTTTCGTTTGCAAGGTTGCCCTGACCGGACACGAAATACGCACCGGGAACCGGAGCCTTTTCGAATGCCCAGCCGCGTGCGGTCATGAACTTTTCAAAAGATTCCGCATCGTGGCGCTGTGCGTTGAAGCGGATGGTTTCGCGGTGCTCGTCCGGCTTCCATGCCAGCATTTCGCGGGCAAAATCAAAGCCATAGGCCGCAATCAGTCTTTCGACCAGTGTTTCCGGCACGGAATGAGCGATGGACAGATGGCGAACCGGCTCAGCCTCCGCATCCGGAAGCTTCAGTTCGCCCGCATCCCTTGCGCGGGCAAAGGCACGCAGAACGCCGTTCACAAAGCCGGCCTGCGCGTCAAAGCCATAGCTGCGGGTAAGATTCGTCGCCTCGTTTACGACGGCGAAATCCGGAATTTTATCCATATACAGAAGCTGTGCAACGGACATGAGCAGGATGGTCATAACGACCTTATCCGGCTGCACCGCCACGAACTGCTTCAGATAGAATTCCAGCTGCATGCGGTTTTCAACGGTAGCATAGAACAGGCTCGTCGCAAGGCGGCGATCCTCATCGGAAAGGCTTACGCTTTCGATTTCGCGGTTAAGCGCGATCTGGGCGAAAGCATCCTTGTAGAATACATCAAACAGTGCGCTCAGCGCAGCGCGGCGTGCATCGGCCAGCGGCTTTTCCATGCGGGGCTTTCTGCCCATGCGCGGCCTGTCACCGTAGGGACGGTCGCCCTGCGGTCTGTCGCCGTACGGTCTGTCACCGCGCGGCCTGTCACCATAAGGACGGTCACCGCGGGGTCTGTCACCGTAGGGACGGTCTCCACGCGGTCTGTCGCCATAGGGACGGTCGCCCATGCGGGGCTTATCGCCCGAAAAATTCCTGTCGCCGCGGGGGCGATCCATATTTTTATCGTATCCGGCCATCAGATATTCAACCTTTCTCCTACGGTAATGCGTTTGCCCAGAAGATATGCGCGTGCTTCCATGCGCTTTGCATTCGGAGCCTGAATTTCAACCAGTTCAACCGCGCCATCCGCGCATGCCACGATCAGGCCGCCCTTTGCATCCGCGCGAAGGACAACGCCGGCTTCGCCGCTGCCTTCGGCAGAGCGAACGCGGTACACCTTTAATGCGCCGCAGCGCGCACCCGGCCACGGGGTTACGCCGCGCACGAGATTGATGATCTCCTGCGCAGGTTTATTGAAGTCGATCTCGCCGATTTCGCGGCTGAGCATCGGTTCATGCGTCATTTCCGCCTCGTTCTGCGGAACGGGCGTGATGGAATCGAGATTTTTGAGCGTTTCGATCAGAAGATCTGCGCCCATATGCGAAAGCCGCTCGGTCAATTGGCCTGCATCTTCCTCTTCGCCGATGGGAGTCTCGGCCTTGAGAAGCATTGCGCCGGTATCCACGCCTGCATCCGTGAGCATGGTGGTAACACCTGCGACCTTATCGCCCAGAATGATCGCCCAGTTGATGGGCGCCGCACCCCTGTGACGCGGAAGCAGCGAGGCATGCACATTCACGGTGCCGAACTTCGGCACGGCAAGCAGCCTTTTGGAAAGGATCTGGCCAAACGCGGCGGTTACCACCACATCGGGTTCCAGTGCGCACAGGCAATCGTAGCCTTCCTGAGCACGCAGTCTTTCAAACTGGAAAACCGGGATGCCCAGCTCCAGTGCGCGCGCCTTGACCGGCGGCGGCACCAGCTTGTGCCCACGACCGGCAGGACGATCGGGCTGGGTGATTACGCCCACGATTTCATAGCCGTTTTCCGCCAGCGCGTCAAGCGACGGCACGGCAAAATCCGGCGTACCCATAAAAACGATACGCATTATTCCTCTTCCCCCCGAAGCTCGCCAACGACCTTGTCCACATAGACAATGCCGTCCAGATGGTCGAGCTCATGGCACAGCGCGATGGCCAAAAGACCTTCGCCGGTGACCTCGATTTCCTTGCCGCGACGGTTCATTGCGCGGACAGTGACCTTTTCGGGGCGTTCCACATCGCCACGGCGACCGGGGACGCTCAGGCAGCCTTCCGCGTTGGTCTGCTTGCCTTCGGCGGCGATGATTTCGGGATTGATCAGCTCAAGGAGGCCGTCGCCGACATCGATTACGACTACGCGCCGGAGCACGCCAACCTGCGGCGCAGCCAGACCCACGCCATCCGCAGCGTACATCGTCTCCGCCATATCGTCAAGCAGCACCTTGATGCGCTTATCCACCTCTGCTACGGGGCGGGAAGTTTTGCGCAGGGTTTCATCGCCAAGTTTCAAAATCCTCCGGATTGCCATGGTTATCCTCCGTTACATCATGTTGGTCGGGTTGATCTCGGCCTCGATTTCGACGCCGGGAATCTCTTCGCGCGAGAGACGTTCCAGTTCACGGGTAATCTCGTCCGTCCGGGCGCGGGAATACATTTTGACAAATACATGAAAGCGGAATTTGCCGTCCAGCCGCGCCACGGGCGCTTCCTTGGAATGCATGTGGATCAAATCCTCCGCATATCCGCCTTCCTCTATAAAGGTGCGAACCTTTTCCTCCAGCGACTGTGCCGCCGCCTGCGCCGCATCCATATCGTTGGACGAGGTGATCAGGCGCATGAGCACCGTATAGGGCGGATACAGGGCGCGCCGCCTGTAAAGGCGTTCTTCCGAATAGAAGGCGCGGAAATCCTGTCTGGCCGCCATCTGAAGGACAGGGCTGTCGGGTTCATAGGTTTGCAGAATCACGCGGCCTTTGTGCCCGGCGCGTCCTGCACGCCCGGCAACCTGCGTAATCAGCTGAAAAGTGCGCTCGCCCGCGCGGTAATCCGGGGCGTTGAGCGACGCATCCGCCGCCACCGCGCCCACAAGGGTCACGTTCGGGAAATCCAGTCCCTTTGCGATCATCTGCGTGCCGACGAGAACATCGGCCTCGCCGCGGGCAAAGGCTTCGAAAATGCGCATGTGGGCATCCTTGCCGCGGGTGGTATCAAGGTCAGCGCGCAGAACACGCGCCTGTGGGAATCTTGCCAGAACCTCTTCTTCCACCTTCTGGGTGCCTGCGCCGAAATATTTGATAAAGCGGCTGCCGCATTCGGGGCATGTCGTCGGCGGGGTACGCATGCGGCCACAGTAATGGCAGGACAAATGTCCGCCGGAGCGGTGATACGTCATCGCCAGGTCACACGCCTCGCATTTTTCCACATAACCGCAGGAACGGCACGAAACAAACGTGGAATATCCGCGCCGGTTGATAAACAGAATCGCCTGCCTGCCCTCGGCGAGGCAGTTTCTGAGCGCGGAAACCAATGCGGAGCTGAAAATGGAAGTATTGCCGCGGGCAAGTTCCTGCCGCATGTCCACAATCTGCACTTCGGGCAGGTCCCCACCGTTTGCGCGGCGGGAAAGTTCCAAAAGGGTCAGTTTGTTTTCCGGGCGCACGCCGCTCTGTGCGCGCATGAACGTGGAAACTTCCGGCGTTGCGGAGCCAAGAATCAGCACGCCGCCTGCGGCGTCCATTCTGGCCTGAGCAACTTTTCGGGCATCGTATTTGGGGCGGTGTTCGGAGCGATAGGTATGCTCATGCTCCTCATCCACCACGATAAGTCCAAGATTTTCCACCGGGGAAAACACGGCCGAACGTGCACCGATAACCACCCGCGCCTGACCGGAGATGATCCGGCGCCATTCATCATACCGCTCGCCTGCGGACAGACGCGAATGGATGACCGCGGCATTTTCAAAGCGCGCGCGGAACCATGCAACCATCTGCGGCGTGAGCGCGATTTCGGGTACCAGCACGATTGCGCCGCGGCCCGATTCGACGGTTTTCTGCACGGCGCGCATATAGACTTCCGTTTTGCCGCTGCCGGTAACGCCGTACAGCAGAAATCTGCCGCCGCCGGCATTCAGGGCGTGCTCGATTTCAAAAAGCGCATCCGCCTGTGCGGCATTGAGCTCCACGGTTTTGCGGCGGCTTTCCATTCCTTCGTAGGGTGCGCGCTGCATCTCCTGCGGAGCAATGGATACAAAGCCTTTTTTCTCCAGCGCCTTGGCCACCGATGCGTTGACCGCGGCAAGGGGAAGGGGCTCTTTCAGCGAATCGAGCAATTCACGCTGCTTTTCCGTACACTTTTCGGGATAATCTTCCCGGATGCGGGATACGAACAATTGCGTTTTGGGCGCTATTCTGCCGCCGCGCGCCTGCGCAGGCAGCATCAGGCGGAACGCCTCCGCCAGGGTGCAGCCGTAGGTCTCCTTCATCCACTGTGCAAGGCGGATCTGATCCGCGCGCAGGGCAGGGAAATCCTCCATGCAGCGAATGATCGCCTTCAGCTTGTTTTCCGGAACGTCGGTTTCTCTCTTCAAATCGATAACGAATCCGTCAATCTTTCTGGGGCCGAAGGGAACCAGAACGTGCATGCCGGGGAAAAGCTGCATTCCCTCCGGCACAATATAGTCGAAGACGCGGTCCACCTCTGCGTTGGCCACGTCCACGATAATGCTTGCGTAGCGGTTATTCTGCATGGCGCAAATCCACCACGGCGTCAAGAATCCTGTCCGCCAGCTCGGTCTTTTCGCACAGAGGCACCTCGACCTCGCCATCCCTTGTAATAAGGAAAGCACAGTTGGTATCCGTGCCAAAGCCTGCGCCGGGGATGGTCACATCGTTCGCCACGATGAGATCGGCATTCTTGCGCAGGAGCTTGCCCTTCGCATTTTCGCGCAGGTCGTTGGTCTCCGCCGCAAAGGCAACCAGAATCTGCCCGGGGCGTTTGTTTTCGCCAAGGGCGCGCGCCACGTCCGGCGTGGATGCAAGCTGCAAAGCCATGCCTTCGCCGGTCTTTTTGATCTTGGTTTCGCAGTATTCCGCCGGGCGGAAATCCGCCGGAGCTGCCGACTGGATCATCACATCCGCATGCTCGGCACACGCGGTTGCCGCGTGGTAGAGATCCTGCGTGGAGGTTATATTCACCACTTCCACGCCGCGGGGCGGCTCGATGGAGGTGGGGCCGGTGATGAGAGTCACCTTTGCGCCGCGGTTTCTTGCCGCGCGGGCAATGGCATAGCCCATCTTGCCGGTGGAACGGTTCGAAAGAAAACGAACCGGATCGGCAAATTCGCGGGTGGGTCCTGCAGTGACGGCAACATGCACGCCTGCAAGGTCCTTTTTTGCATGCAGAAGACGCTCGATCTCATCAACGATTTCCGCAGGTTCAACCATGCGGCCGATATCGTCGTCGCCGCATGCCAGGCGGCCCCTGCCGGGACCGATCATGGGAATGCCGCGGGAGGCGAGCGTTTGAATGTTAGCCTGAACGGCAGCGCTTTTCCACATGCCGCCGTTCATGGCAGGAGCCAGAAGAACGGGGCAGGTTGCCGCCATCAGCGCCGTGGAGAGCATATCATCGGCAATTCCGCACGCAAATTTGCCGATGATGTCAGCAGTCGCAGGCGCGACAACAAACAGTTCGGCAAACTTCGCCAGCGAAATGTGACCCATTTCCCACGGACGCGAAAACATATCCAATTCTACACGGTTTCCCGTAAGGGATTCGAACGTAAGCGGCGCAACAAACCGGGTGGCAGCCTCCGTCATCACGACGCGAACATCCGCGCCGCGCTTTTTCAGCCGGCTTGCCAGCTCACAAGCCTTGTAGGCTGCAATGCCACCGGTTACGCCCAGGGCGATTTTTCTGCCCTTCATGCGCTTACTGCTCCTCGTCCTCCGGATTGCGGGAGTACGTGATCAGGCCGCGGTTGATTTCGGCAATTGCGATTGCCAGGGGCTTGATCTCCTTGGTCTCAATCAGCGGAGAGCTGCCGCCGATAAGCTCGCGGGCGCGCTTGCTCGCTTCTACTGCCAGCGTGTAGCGGCAGTCAACCTTTTCCAGCAGTTCACCAATGGGGGGATCGATCATCATGGTTTATTTCCTCCTTAAAATAGGTATGGTCGGATTTGATTATTCCGGCTCGTGATAGGTATTGATCAGGTTCAGAATATTTTCCCGCTGGGCTTCGATGGAGAACTCTTTTGCATCCTCGCCGCCCAGGATACGCAGGAAATTATCCCTTGTTTCCTCGCGTGTATAGTTGGTAAGCACATAGTCGCAGTTGAGACTTTCCTTTACCTCACCCAGCGCATTGCGCATACGCTTTTTGATATCTTCCATGCTGTCGCGGCCGCGGTCAACAATGCGCTGGTACAGCGATTCCCAATCCGGCGGCAGAATGAAAATACGGATAGTTTCGGGCTGCTTCAGAACAATCTGTGCGCTGCCCTGCACATCGATTTCCAGAATTGCATTGCGGCCCGCTGCCACAGCTTCGTCCACGGGCGGACGCGGCGTACCGTAGCGACGGCCGTGAACATTGGCCCATTCAAAGAATGCATCCTCGCTCACCATGCGATCGAATTCTTCATCGCTGATATAGTGATAGGTTACGCCCGCCACCTCATCGGCGCGGATTTCGCGCGTCGTGCAGGAAACAGACAGAAACAAAGTCGGATCCTTCTCGATTGCCATTTTCACAATGGTACCCTTGCCCACGCCGGCAGGCCCGGATACGGTAAACAGGCGGCCTTTCGTCATTCTTCTTTATCCTCCATAGCGGCTGTATCTTTTGAATACGGTCGTTGCACAATCGCTTCCGGCCGGACAATGTACAAAATCACGTACTCACCGTCTGTAATGATGACGGCGCGCAGTTTATTCTACGTTCTGCAGCTGTTCGCGCAGCTTTTCGATCTCGCTCTTCATATCCAGAGCGGAACGGGTGATCGGAATATCCTGCGATTTGGAAGAAATGGTGTTGGCCTCGCGATTGAATTCCTGAACAAGGAAATCCAGTTTGCGGCCCACAGGCTCATTCGATGCGATCAGCTCATGCAGCTGCGCAAGGTGGCTCTTCAGGCGAACGATCTCCTCGGAAATATCGCTCTTTTCGGCCATGATGGCAACCTCGGTCACAAGGCGCGATTCGTCCACCGAATTTTTCAGAAGTCCTTCCAGACGTTCCTGCAGGCGAGCCTGATATTCGGCCACGGTTTCGGGCGAGCGGTTCACGATCTCTTCCAGAGAGCGGGCAATATTGTCCGCACGGAGTTTGAGATCCTGCCGCATGGAAATGCCTTCGCGGTCGCGCATGGCGATGAGTTCGTCAATCGCCCTGTCCATTGCCTCGCGCATGAGCACGATAACGGCCTCGCGGTCCTCTTCAGCCTCGCGGACGGTTACAACGTCCGGCAGGCGGGAAAGTTCCACTGCGGTCGCATCCACCACCGCACCGCTGACCTCGGAAATTTCCGAAAGTGCCTTGAGGTGTGCGGAAAGCAGAGCCTTATCGACCACGACGCAGCGCGCATCGTCCCTCAGGTTCTGATAGCTTATGTATACGTCAACATGCCCGCGGAATACGCGCGCCGAAAGCGTGCGCCTTGCCTCTTCCTCCAGGAAGGAGAGACTGCGGGGCATGCGGTAGCTCACATCCAGAAAGCGGTGGTTCACGCTTTTCAGCTCCACCGTCATCTGCCGTCCGTCAATTTCGGCGCTCGCGCGCCCATAGCCCGTCATGCTGCGCATATGCCATTCCTCCGTATCTTTATATTATAGCACATCTTGCTCAATTTCGCTATTCTTACAGGATATTTTCGCGTTAAACACGCATCCTGCGCACAAATTCGGCCTCATCGATCACTTCAATGCCGAGCGTGCGCGCCTTATCCAGCTTGCTGCCCGCGCTTTCGCCCGCGACGACAAAGCTGGTTTTTTTCGAAACGCTGCCTGCAGCCTTTCCGCCGTTTGCACGCACGGCCTCCTCGGCCTCGGCGCGGCTCATGCCCGAAAGCGTACCCGTGACGACGATGGTCATTCCTTCGAATGCGCCGCCGGCTTTCACCGTTTCCCATTCGGGAGTTACGCCTGCCGAAAGCAGTTTTTCGATTTCGCCAAGGTTGTCCTCATCGCGGAAGAATTCCACAATGGAATCGGCTACAATTTCGCCCACATCCTCAATGCCGGTGAGCGTCTCGCGCGGCGCTGTCATGAGGGATTCCAGCGAGGAAAAATATGCAGCCAGATCGCGTGCCGTTTTCCTGCCGACATTCGGAATGCCAAGGGCGAAAATAAAGGAATCCAGCTTGCAGGACTTGCTCTTTTCAATCGCCGCAACGAGGTTTTCGGCCTTTTTGCGGGCGAACCTGTCAAGTCCCTCCAGTTTTTCCACGCTCAGTTCATACAGTTCGTGCGGCATGGAAAGCCCGAGTTCGTCCTTCAACTGAAGCGCCGTCTTTTCCGAAAAGCCTTCGATATCCATGGCTTCACGCCCTGCAAAGTGGGAAAGCCGCGCCACGATCTGCGCATCACAGCCGGATTTGTTCGGGCAGAAAATGTGCGCGCCTTTTTCGACAATGGCGCTTCCGCACACGGGGCACACAGTCGGCGGAAGAATCGGAACTTCGTTTTCGCCGATTTCGCCCGCACGGCCTGTGATTTCGGGAATGACCTCGTTTGAGCGGCGAATCCAGACCCGCGCGCCCACGGCCACATTTTTCCTCAGAATATCCTGATAATTGTTGAGCGTTGCGCGCTGTACGGTTGCACCCGCAAGCTCAACGGGGTCCAGATGCGCAAGGGGCGTAAGCTTGCCCGTGCGCCCGACTTCCCAGGTTACATTTTTAAGAAGGGTTACGCTTTCCTCAGAGGGAAATTTATACGCGACCGCCCAACGGGGGAACTTTTCGGTATACCCCAGCTGTTCGCGGTCCTCATAATCGGTAATCTTGATCACCGCGCCGTCGGTGAGAAAATCGAGGTCATGCCGTTCCTTCTCCACGGTTTCGATGGCTTTGAGAGCTCCTTCCACGCCGTCGGCATACAGGGCACGGTCGCTGATGGGCAATCCCTGTTCGCGGATGAATTCGCGCATTTCGCGGTGAGAAGCAAAGCTTTTCCCTTCGATATAGCCAACATTGTAGAACGCGGCGTCCAGCCTGCGCTGGGCGGTCACATTCGGATCCAGATTGCGCAGTGCGCCCGCTGCGGCGTTGCGCGCATTTTTCAAAGGTTCGATCGCCGTTTCATTGTACTTTTCCAGAACGGACAGGCGCATATAGCACTCGCCCTGTACTTCAAAGGTTCCTTTATAGGGAACGGTGAGGGGAATGGAGCGGATGGTTCTTGCCTGCGCAAGAATCGCCTCGCCGACCTCGCCCTTTCCGCGCGTAGCCGCCTGCACGAGGTTTCCGTCCCGGTAGGTGAGGTTGATGGTAAGTCCGTCGAACTTGTACTCGACGACATACTCCGCCTCGCGGCCAAGAATCTTCTTCGCGCGCTGCGCCCATTCGAAAACGGCTTCGGGGCTGCGAACCTTGTCCAGACTGTACAGCCGCGCAAGATGGGTATGCGGCTCGAACTCGCTCAGAATCTCTCCGCCGACGCGCCGAGTGGGCGAATCGGGCAGGACGATGCCGGTTTCGGCTTCAAGCGCCTTCAGGCGTTCGTACATTGCATCCCATTCGTCATCGGAAATCACGGGCTCATCGAGCACGTAATAGGCATGCGCCGTTTCATTCAGCCGGGCAATGAGCCTTTTCATTTCATCCATGAAATTTATCCCTCGATTTTTTTGATCGGAGCAATTGCTGCGGGGAAAACCTTTTCGCCGCGTTCGTCAAACCGGATGCGGATTTTGCCCGCGCTGACGTCCGTCACGGTTCCGTTACCGAAAATCCTGTGGCTGACGCGGTCGCCCGCAGAGAACAGTGCCTGCGTAGCGGTATTTGTCTCCTGCGCACGCGGGAGCGTGACATTGCCAAAGCCGCGCGATACGCCGGGGATATCCAGCGGCGAAGCCGACGCACGGGAAGACGGCTGCGCAGCCGTCTGGGAAGCGGGCCTCTGCTGCGGCATTCTGTGCGTTTCACCCGGCCACGACTGCTGCGGGCGGGGCAGGGGCATCTTGAAAGGATCACGCTTTTCACGCTCGTCCTGAATCAGGCGGCGCGGAATTTCATCCAGAAAGCGCGAAGGAGCATTGTTTTTTCTCTGGTTATACAAAAGACGCGATACCGCGTGCGTGATAGCCAGCGTCTGCATGGCGCGGGTCAGGGCAACATAGCACAGGCGGCGTTCTTCTTCCAGCTGATCATCCTCAAATGCGGCGCGACTCAGCGGGAAAACGCCTTCCTCCATGCCGGTGATTACGACATGCGGGAATTCCAGACCCTTTGACGCATGGATCGTCATGAGGGTTACGGCTTCGGGGCGATCTTCCATATTGTCGATATCGGTTACGAGAGCAACATTTTCCAGGAAGCCCAGAAGGCCGCCTTCCGGCGCCTGATTTTCGTATTCGGCAACGGCACCCACAAGTTCCATAACGTTTTCCTCGCGCGTCTGCGCGTCGGGATCCTTGGAGGCGCGGATGGCTTCGATATAACCCGTTCTGTCCAGCACAACCTGCAAAAATTCGCCTGCCGGGGAATCAATGGCAGCCTGCGTAAGATCCAGCATCAGATCGCCGAATTTGCGCACCGCTGCGAGTGCACGGGCAGGCAGAACCGTTTCATCCGCGCTGATGACGGCGGAAAGCAGGCTCATATCCTGACTGACGGCAAACTGCATCAGCGCTTCCACCGTGGAATCGCCGATACCGCGGCGGGGCTCATTGATAATGCGGCGCACGGACTGATCGTCATCGGGATTGGCAACGGCACGCATATAGGCGAGCACGTCCTTGACCTCTTTGCGGTCATAGAATTTCATGCCGCCGTACACGCGGTAGGGAACGCCGCGGCGTACCATGGCTTCTTCAATTACGCGGGACTGCGAGTTCGTGCGGTAGAAAACCGCAAAATCGCCTGCGTGCGCGCCTTTTTTCATTTTTTCTTCTATGCTGCGAACGGTCCATGCGGCCTCGTCGCGCTCATCCAGCGCACGATAGACGCGGATTTTTTCGCCTTCGCCGGCATCCGTCCACAGAACTTTTTCCTTGCGGCCCGAGTTGTGCGCGATAACCTGGTTGGCCGCATCCAGAATGTTCCCGGTGGAGCGGTAGTTCTGCTCCAGCTTGACCACATGGCAGTCCGGGAAATCCTTTTCAAACTCCAGAATGTTGCGCAGGTCCGCGCCGCGCCAGCCGTAAATGGACTGGTCATCGTCGCCTACAACGCACAGATTGCGCTTTTCACCCGCGAACAGGCGCACCAGCATATACTGGGCCATGTTTGTATCCTGGTACTCATCCACCAGAATATGCGAAAACTTGCGCTGATAGGCCTGCAAAACCGGCGGATGCTCAGAAAAAAGCATCAGGGTTTTCAAAATGAGGTCATCAAAATCCAGCGCATTGTTTGCCGCAAGCGCCTTTTCGTAAGCCGCATAGACTTCGCCGATCTTCTGGTTGCGGAAATCCGAACGATTTTCGCGCATCCATTCTTCCGGCGTAAGCACACGGTTTTTTGCATCCGAAATTGCAGCCTTGATCGCGCGGTGAGGGTACTGCTTTTCATCCAGATTCATGGATTTGCAGATCTGGCGGATCACGCTGGTCTGATCGTCGGCATCATAAATCGTGAAGGTATTTTTGTAGCCCAGTTTTTCGATATCGCGCCGGAGAATGCGTGCGCAGCAGGCATGGAACGTCAGAATCCATGCATCATTGCCCATCTCGCCGCTCAGGCGCTCAACGCGGTCGCGCATTTCACGCGCAGCCTTGTTGGTAAATGTAATTGCAAGAATCGACCACGGCGGAACGCCCTCGTCAATCAGGCGGGCAATGCGGTGCGTAAGCACGCGCGTTTTTCCGCTGCCAGCGCCTGCAAGTACCAAAAGCGGACCGTCACCATACAGAACGGCCTCTTTTTGCGGCGGATTCAGCCCTTTCAGGTCAATCATCGGTTTCCTCCAGCTTGTCCAGTACGCGGCTGTATCCCTCCGCACCGTAGCTGATGCAGCGGTTTACGCGGCCGATGGTCGCAGAGGATGCCCCCGTTTCCGTCGCGATATAGGCATAGGTCGCCCCTTCACGCAGAAGGCGCGCAACTTCCAGACGCTGCGAAAGATCGCGGAGTTCACGAATCGTCATAAGGTCTTCCATAAAGCGGGCACAGTCTTCTTCATTATCAATTTTTACCAGTGCCCGAATCAAATTATCCGTAAGCGCATCGCGCCATTTCGGTTCAAACATGCATACCACCCCATGGTTATACTTTACCACACAAAAGTGTTTTAAGCAAGGATATATTTTCAGTCTGGCAAAATACTTTCTATAAATGTATCCGGATTTTTATGTGGATTCCGTTTGGAATCTGTGATATACTGAAGAAAACAACTTTGAAGGAGTGCTGTTCCATGCTGACCAGACAGGAAATCACAATTTTGCAGGAACTGGCAAAGCAGTATGCCGAAATCGCATCTCTGCCCATACAGAAAGAAAAGCGCAATATGTGGCTGAAGCTCAACACCATTCAGATGGAGCGTCCCATGGTTCTGATCGACCAGATCCCGTGGCACGAAATGGACGTGGACGGCTTCCTTAAGACCAAGGTTTCCGATCCCCACTGGCGCGGAATCGAATGGGAGATGCGAACCGCGATTTACCGCTGGCACCATATGCCTGCCGATCTGGTTGTCAATCCCTATATCTGCCTGCCGCGCATTGCGGAAAATGTCGGCTGGAATCTGCCTTTCCATGCAGAGAGCGAAGTCGGTCAGTACGGCGGTCAGGCGCAGACCCATATTTTCGTCAATCAGCTGCAGGAAATGGAAGATATCGAAAAGATCCAGCCCCGCAAAATCATCGTGCACAAAGAACGCGAAGCAGAAATGCTCCTTGAGGCAAAGGAAGTTTTCGGCGGCATTATCGATTACCGCTGGGGCGGATTTTCCAGCCACCTGGGTTTCTGGGACTTCATCTCCCTGTGGATGGGCGTGACCAACTGCTACATTGAACTGATGGACCGCCCGGAATTCATGCATGCCATTATGGAGCGCATGACGCAGATTCATCTGGAAGAAATCCGCCAGATGAACGAACTGCAGCTTTACGATATCAATACCAATATCTGCCACTGCTCGCAGACTTTCCTGCCCGATTTGCCCAAGGAAGGCGATATCGCCGTTTCCGGCAATGCATGGGCATTCGGACTTGCGCAGCTGTTCACCTCTGTTTCCCCGGCAATCACCGACGAGTTCGAAGTCGCCTATATGAAGCGCATTTTCCCCTATTACGGCGCCATCTATTACGGCTGCTGCGACAGGCTGGACGACCGACTTGATATCATTGCCAAGCTGCCCAAGATTCGCAAAATCTCCTGCAGCCCGTGGAGCATTCCGGAGCCTTTCGCCGAAAAGATGCCCGATTACTGCGCCATGAGCGTAAAGCCCAATCCCGCATTCCTCGCAGGCGAATCGATGGATGAGGATTCCATTCGCAAGGAAATCCGCCGCGCCATCGCCGCCGCGAAGAATTATAACCGCAGCGTGGAATTCATCCTTAAAGACATTACCACCGTGCGCAACGATCCCCAGCGTCTGTGGCGCTGGCAGGAAATCGCCATGGAAGAAGTGCAGAGGTAAATTGCAACCGCACAACACAAAAGCAAACTTTCGTCCCAAACCATGCCCCGGACTTTGAAAAAGTCCGGGGCATTTCTATATGCTGCTCCAACTTTTCAAAAAACGGATATGTTCAATGCCTGTCTGAATATAACTGTACCGGATTTGAGAAGAAAAATAAAGATTTGTAAGACCCATTTCATTCGAAAGCCGGCCGCAGGATTCACAGAGCGTGCGCAAAAGCTGCAAAAAGCCGGAGGCAATCTCGCTTTTTTCCCCGGAATATGCGGATGCAAGGCGGCTGTGCGCACCGGAAAGGTCGCTTTCCAGAACGGCGAGGATGTTCTGCGCCTGCCGGGGAAGAATGTCGCCCCTGTCGAGGAGGTCCGCCGTTTCGGCAAGCGTATTTTCGGCAAGGCGAATCGTTTTTTCCGCAGCGATAAGCGCATCAAACTGTTCCTGCGTGGCGGTAATATTCCCCTCGCACGCACCCGATGACAGGGAGTAGACGCACGCATCCATTTTCTCCTCCGCCGCCAAGCGCATGCATACCGTCTCCGCTGCCTCCCGCGAGGCATATCCCGCCGCTATCACGCGGTAAACGCTTCCATCCATCACATACCCGGCAGCGCCCCGGGAAACCTCCCGCGCCGCAGCCACGCGCGCGGCGCTCCTGTCCGAAAACGCGCCCAGCTGCACAAGATGCATTTCCAGCCCATCAAGCGCGAGGGTATGAACGGTTTTGGGCGCATTCGCCTGTACATGGCGTTTTTCTTCCTTTACGGATAGCGTAACCCCATACACTACCAGCATCACACACAAAAATGCTGCCGCCCATGCGCCGCCCGCAGGCCGCTGCCGTCTTACCCTTACCATGCTTTTTGTCCTGCGCATGCAGCCGCCTCCCTTGCCCGTGGATGGTTTCGTCTTTTCCATGCTATGCGGGAGGGCGTGGGTGGATGCCGGGGAAAGAATAATTCATGCGCCGCTTGCTTTCTCTCATCCGTCTTTTGCTTCGAAAAATCCACCTACCCTCAATTCGCAATGGTCATGCGCCAGCGCTGTGCTTGTCGTATTCCCTTGCTCATTGGGCTTACTGCGGCCTGTTTCCGCCACTGGCGGCGGCCTGCGTGCGCCCCTCGTCAGAGGGAGGCCGACGTGACCCCGATGACAGCAAAAAATCAGCGCCCACTCCGATTGGAGCAGACG
Source organism: Clostridiales bacterium (assembly GCA_015056055.1). Classification (GTDB taxonomy): domain Bacteria; phylum Bacillota; class Clostridia; order Christensenellales; family Aristaeellaceae; genus Alectryocaccomicrobium. The sequence continues at coordinate 37,406 of SVHC01000009.1, forward strand.
CTGATAAGCATGATTTACTTGTTTGCCTTGGCCCAGCTGTCCTTCAGGGCAACGGTACGGTTGAATACCGGCAGAGCATCCGTGGAATCCGGATCCTTGCAGAAATAGCCCATGCGCAGGAACTGGAACTTTGCGCCGACCTCGGCATCCGCGATTGCGGGCTCGGCATAGCCGCGCACAACGGTGAGGCTGGTGGGATTCAGGTTGGAGGTGAAGTCCTTGGCCGGTGCTTCGTTTGCCTCGTCCTCGCCTTCGATTTCCTCGGCAACGGCATTTTCGTCGGCCAGGATGGGTTCGTACAGACGTGCTTCGATTTCGCGTGCATCGCACTCTGCAACCCAGTGCAGGGTAGCCTTGACCTTGCGCAGGCTGCCTTCGCTGCCGGAACGGCTGTCGCGATCAACAGAGCAGATCAGCTCGATAACTTCGCCGTTTTCATCCTTGACGACCTCGTCACAGCGGATGATGTAAGCGCCCTTGAGGCGTGCTTCGCGGCCGGGAGCCAGACGGAAGAACTTCTTGGGCGGATCTTCCATGAAATCTTCCTGCTCGATATACAGAACCTTGCCGAAGGAAACCTCGCGCTCGCCCAGCTCGGGGTGATCGGGATGGTTTTCAAGGGTAAGGGTATCCACTTCGTCTTCGCCCCAGTTGCTGAGGGTGACCTTCAGGGGATTGAGAACCGCCATGGCGCGGGGTGCGCTGTCGCCCAGAGCTTCGCGGACGCAGTGCTCAAGCAGAGCGCCTTCAACTTCGCTGTCCGCCTTGGCAACGCCGACGCGGTCAATGAAATCGCGAATGGCCTCCGGCGGATAGCCGCGGCGGCGCATGGCGACCAGAGTGGGCATGCGCGGATCATCCCAACCGGAAACAAAGCCTTCTTCCACCAGGCGGCGGAGGTAGCGCTTGGACATTACGGTGCGGGTGATATTCAGGCGGGCAAACTCAATCTGGCGCGGCGGATACTTGAATCCGGCCTGCTGCACCATCCAGTCGTACAGCGGACGATGGATTTCGTATTCCAGCGAGCACAGGGAATGGGAGATGCCCTCAATAGCATCCTGAATCGGATGCTGGAAATCGTACATCGGATAGATGCACCACTTATCGCCTGCGCGGTGGTGATGATGGCGCAGAATGCGGTACATGGTGGGGTCACGCATGATCACGTTGGGGGAAGCCATGTCGATCTTTGCACGCAGCACGCGGGAACCGTCGGCAAATTCGCCGTTCTTCATGCGCTGGAACAGATCCAGGTTTTCCTCAACGGAGCGGTCACGGTAGGGGCTGTTCACGCCGGGCGTGGTAAGCGTGCCGCGGTTTTTGCGCATTTCCTCGGCGGACTGATCGTCAACATAGGCAACGCCCTTGCGGATCAGATCGCACGCGATTTCATACAGTCTGTCGAAAAAGTCGGAAGCGAAATAGAGGTTCTGCCATTCGTAGCCCAGCCAGCGAATGTCCTCCATGATGCCGTCGACGTATTCGGTATCTTCCTTGGTGGGATTGGTGTCGTCAAAGCGCAGGTTGCAGGCGCCGCCGTATTTCTTGGCGATGCCGAAATCGACGCACAGCGCCTTGGCATGGCCGATGTGCAGGTAGCCGTTGGGCTCCGGCGGGAAGCGCGTATGCACGGCTTCATAACGACCGTTTTTAAGATCCTCATCTATAAATTCTTCGATAAAATTCGCAGCGCGTTTTTCTTCGGTCACGGCGAACTCCTCCTTCTTTGCTATAAAGCACATTATATCACAGACATTCCAAAAAATACAGTCATATTCGTAAAGAATTGAACGCTAAATTCCCCCTTACATCAAAAATTCCTGCCGCAAAGTCTATGCATTTTTTATTTCCTATGTTATAATGTAAGAAATCTGTTGACATATTCGGTGATGGAGGGATATTACATGACGAAGTCCAAAATTGCTATCATTATTCTTTCGATACTGCTTGCAATTGCGCTGATTTTCGGCGGCATATTCTGCATGCGCGCAAATACCGCGGACAGCGATAATACCGGTCTTTCCGGTCAGATTGCTTCCCTGAAGGCAGAAGCCGATTCACTGAATGCCCAGATCGCCGAAATGCAGACCGGCATCGACGAGCTTTCCGCCCTGAAGGCAGAAGTAACCGCCCTTACCGACCGGCTTGGCATGGACGGGGAATATGCCACCGCGCAGGAAGCTCTTACCGCCGCGCAGGAAAAGTTGGCGGATGCCCTCAGTGCTTCCGACGCACTGAACACGCAGACCGCCGATGCGCAGACCGCACTTGCACAGCTTCAGGCGCAGTATGACGCGCTTGTCGCCGAGCGCGACGCAGCATATGCCCGCATTTCCGAACTGGACAATATGCTTGCCGGAAAGAGCATCGAAGCCGAAAGATCCACCCTGACCAACAATCTTGCCTCGCTCACCGCAGAACATGCCGCACTGACCGAGGAAAGCCAGTCCCTGAAGGCCACCATTGCAACCGTTCAGGCTGATATTGATACCGCCGCAGCTTCCCTTAACGAGGCTTACGCCCGCCAGTCTTCCCTGAACGAAACCATCGCAGGCGCACAGGCAGAACTTGCCACGCTGAACGCCCTGACCGAGCCCACCGAAGCAGATAAGCAGCGCATTGCCGCTCTGGAAGCTTCCGTTTCCGAGTCCAACGCCGCTCTGGCACTGGTTGCCGAAGAAATCGCCGGTCTGGAAGCCAAGCTTTCCGCCGACAATTCCCAGCTGCAGGAGCTGACTGCACAGGTTGATGCCATTGCCGTACAGCTCACCGAAAATGAATCCAAAGCCGCAGCGGACCAGACTGCTCTTGCCGAACTGGACGCCCTTATCGCCGCAGCCGATATTCCCACCGATGAAAAAGCCGGCCGCATCAAGCAGCTTCATGCCGAGCTCGTAGCAGGCAGTGAAACCATCGCCAAGCTGAACGCCCGCATTGCGGCTAATGAAAACAGCGACGAACTGACCGCAGAGCTCAACGCCGCTCTTGAAGCACAGCAGGCCCTCGAAGTTGAGTTTGCCGCCGCAGTAGATGCGCTCAACAACCAGTCCCTTTCTTCCCAGATCGCACAGGACGAAGCAACCGCGCTGCTCTCCGAAGCACAGAATTCCCTGTCCGCAAAGGAAGAGGAACTTGCACTGGTAAACGAGCTGCTCAATGATACCGACGAAAAGCTGGCCGCCGCAAACGCAGCGCTCGCCGAAGCACAGGCATTGCTGGCCGATACCTCCAAGCTGGATGCGCTGAATGCTGAAATCGCCGTCTTGAATGAAACCATTGCCGCACAGGAAGCCGAAATCGCCGTCTTGAATGAAACCATTGCCGCACAGGAAGCCGAAATTGCCGTCTTGAATGAAACCATTGCCGCACAGGAAGCCGAAATTGCCGCCTTGAATGAAACCATTGCCGCACAGGAAGCCGAAATTGCCGCCTTGAATGGCAGCATTGCAGACGCCCAGGCACAGAATGATGATCTGACCGCACGCCTTGCCGATACGCAGACTGCACTGAACGACATCACTGCCCGCTACCAGGCATTCCTGATGGAGCGCGCCGCAGGCGAATCCGGCAGCATTGCCAATATCGATTCCACCGACACCATCACCTTTGACGAATCCGGTCGCAATGCAACGATTCACTTTGCCAACATCGCCCAGACCGAAAACGATTACGAAATCGAAATCGTTCTGGCAGATTCGCAGGAAATTCTCTATCGCACCGCCCGAATGAAGGCAGGCGATACCTTTGAAACCTTCACGCTGGAAAACGCACTTGCATCCGGCACTTACAACGCATTTGTCAAGTCCTTCACCTATTCGAAGACCAGTGGTGACCTGATTGCCAGCCTGACGTTCCCGGCAATCATTATCGTGCCGTAATCAAAAATACAACAGCCCGCCGGTGCCGCACAGTGCCGGCGGGCTGTTCTTTATCTTCGCGTCATACTTGAGTAGAAAAGCCATATAATAAAACGCATTGGGAACAGCCTTGCAACCCGGAAGAATTTATAGTATAATCACTGTATAACAAGGAGGCTGTTATGGTTTACAATCGAATCAAGCATATTCTGCCCTGCTTCCATTTCAACGGACGCTTTGTCTCCGTAGAAGAATTGACCAGCGGCAATATCAACAGTACCTATCATCTGACGTACAAAAACGGCGATCATACCATTCAATATACCCTGCAGCATATCAACCGGTTCGTTTTCAAACAGCCGGAAAAAGTGATGGAAAACATTGAGCTGGTGACCGCGCATCTGTACGGCGATCTTCTTCGCAATGGGGAAGACCCCACCCGCCGTGTTCTGGAACTGATTCCCACGCTGAACGGAAATTCCCTGCTTGTGGATGAAGCCGGCGATTATTGGCGCGCCTACAAATTTATCGACAATGCCACCCCGTATAACAGCGTGATAAAACCGCGCCACTTCCTTGAAGCCGGCCGCGCATTCGGGGAATTCCAGCGCAGACTGAGCACCTTCCCGGCAGAGCGCCTGAACGAAACCATTCCGGATTTCCACAACACTACCCGCCGCTTCTACGCCTTTGTGGCAGCCATCGCCGATGACCGCGTAGGCCGTGTGGAAGGGCTGGATGACGAAATCGAATTCTTCTTTGACCGGCGCAAAATGATGAACGAGATTGTCCGCAGGCTGAAAACAGGCGAGTTGCCCCTGCGCGTAACGCACAACGATACCAAGATCAACAACGTCCTGATCGACGATATAACCGACAAAGCACTGTGCGTGATCGACCTTGACACCGTTATGCCCGGTTCTTCGCTGTACGACTACGGCGACGCCATCCGTTTCGGCGCATCAACCGCCGCAGAAGATGAAGAAGACACTTCCAAAATTTCGCTGGACATGGAAAAATTCACCCTGTTCACCGAAGGATTCCTCGCGGAAACCAACGGTTTCCTCACGGAAAACGAGCTCAAACTTCTGCCGCTTGGCATCAAAGTCATTACCTGTGAACTTGCCATGCGCTTCCTGACGGACTACATAGACGGTGACCGCTATTTCAAGGTCAAGTCGCCCACGCACAATCTGGTGCGAGCACACGCCCAGATGAAGCTGCTGGAGGACATTGAGGCCAAGGAAGACGAAATGTACCGGATTCTGAACAATCTTATCGGGAGATAAACCATGCTGATTCTTGTTACAGGATTTGAACCCTTCGGCGGCGAAAGCATCAACCCTGCCTGGCTCGCAGTCGAACGGCTGGAAAACAATTTTGACGGCGCGGAAATCAAAAAGCTGCTCTTGCCCGTATGCTTCGGCGCAGCGGGGGACGCCGTGCGCGAAGCGATCCTTTCCCACAAGCCGGATGCAGTGATCATGGTGGGGCAGGCAGGCGGCCGCAAAAGCATCGCCGTGGAAACCACTGCCGTGAATCTTGACAACACCACCTGCCCGGACAATGCGGGCGATTGCCCGGTAAACGTGCGCATCCGCGAAGATGGGCCGGATACACTGCCCGCCACCATCCCGGTGGATGCGGCGTGCGAGGCGATCAACGCCCTCGGCGTTCCTGCCGAGCTTTCCGGCGGCGCGGGAACCTATGTATGCAACCACATCATGTACTGCGCATTCGACACCATTATGGCAGAAAAAATGGCCTGCCGGGCCGGCTTCATCCATGTGCCGTACATTCCCGAACAGGCCGAGCGCAAAAATGCGCCTTCCATGCCGCTTGATGATATGGTCCGCGCCCTTGGCGCAGTTGTCCGAACGCTGATTCAGACGCAGTCCGCATAACCGAATACGATCAAAGTACCGTGCCTGACCGAAATTTCCGCCGCTTCGCCCGTGAACTCATTGCTCACGCCGAGGGGATGGAATGCGGTCAGGTTTGCTTCGTTTAAGGAGTATTTCAGGCCGCGCAGCGTAACACCCTCCGCACGGTCGCCATGGCAGAACACGGAAATCAGCGTGCCCGCGCGCCTGGCCGGCAGCAAAAGACTTCCATCCGTAACGGCGAAAACATCCATCTCCGGGCATACGATCTCAGCCCGGATGCCGCTCCGGCTCAAATCCGCGATCAATTGCAGATTGGCGATAAAATGATCGATTCTGCCGCCGCCCGCGCCGTACAGCCGGAACGAGGAATAGCCGCGCCGGATTCCTTCACCGATTGCAAGGCCCATATCCGTATCATCCTTTTCGACAGGATGGCGGATCAGATCCATATCATCGGGCACATCTTTGAGCGAATCAAAATCGCCCACCAGAAAATCGGCAGGCTTGCCCGCCGCTTTCAGATAGGCATAGCCGCCATCCGCCGCAATGACAAGATCGCCCTTTCCGGGATTCAGGTTGCGCGCAGTAAACTCGCCCGCGCCCACAATATAGCAAGTGCCCGTTTCCATCGTTTCGCCTCCGATTGGGATTTACGGATATTTTACCACATGCTCGGCCCCTTGTCACTTGACAGTGGTGTATTGCGCATGTAAAATGTTGTCAGCGTTAAGAAACGCAAGGGGTGCTGGCGAAAGCCGGCTGAGATCGGGCATGAATGCCCGGGACCCTGGAACCTGATCCGGGTAATGCCGGCGTAGGAAAAGCAACCATCACAGAGCATATCTCCTTCCGATGATGCAGCTTTCTCGCCGCGTTCCCGTGGCAGCACATCATGGGAGGTTTTTTTATGAGAAAATCCACTCGCAGGCTCGTTGAGAGCGCCGTCATGCTTGCCATCGGAACCGTACTGAGCCTTTTCACCTTTGCAGGCCCGTGGGCCCTGGGTGGAGGAATCACTATATGTTCCATGCTTCCCCTGGTCATCATCGCACACCGGCACGGAACCGGATGGGGCCTTTTCACCGCGTTTGCCTACGGCGTTTTGCAGATGCTGCTTGGCATGAACAACGTCCAGTATGCAACAAGCTTCCTGATGGCAGTCGGTATCATCGTTTTTGATTATCTCCTGCCGTTTACGCTGGTAGGTCTTTCCGCCGCATTCAGCCGCAGAAAAACAACCGCGCTTACCATCATCCTGGGCATTGTTTTTACCTTCGCACTTCGCTTCGCGTGTCATTTTGTTTCCGGATGGATTATCTGGGAAGCCCTGTGGCCCAATGAACTGGGCTGGGCACCGGCCATCTGGTCGCTGGCATACAATGCATCCTACATGCTGCCCGAAATGGGAATTACCGCCGCTGTGGCAGCCGTTTCATTCGCTTCTCTGAAAAAATTCTGGCTGGGCCGCACCTGAAAGAGGATTTATGGACACCATCAAACTCAAGGGTAAAAAGACGAATATGATCGCCCATCGCGGTGTAAGCAAACTGGAACGCGAAAACACCTGCGCTTCCTTTATCGCAGCAGGCAACAGAAGCTATTACGGCATTGAAACCGATATACTGGTGACCGGCGACGGGAATTTTGTGGCCATGCACGACGATACCGCCGAACGCGTCACGCTTGGCGCATGCAAAGCGAACATTACGCGCAGCACGCTTGAGGAAGTGCAGAGCATTCGCCTTCCCGATCTTGACGGCAGCTTTGCGCGCAGCGATATCCGGATTCCCACGCTCGCCGACTACGTTTCCATCTGCAAAAAGTACGGCAAAGTCTGCATCCTTGAGGTCAAAAACATCTTCAAAAAAGACGATCTTGCGCGAATGATCGGGGAAATCCGAAAGCTGGAATACCTCGAAAACGTGATTTTTATTTCCATCGAATACGAAAACTGCGTGAACCTTCGCGAAATGATGCCCGATGCACAGATTCAATACCTTACCGGACAGAGGATGGACGATACGGTTCTGGATATGATCACATCCATCGGCATTGACGCCGGAATCGATATCGATTATTCCAATCCCGCCAGAAACAAAGAGCGCATTGATCTGCTGCACAGGCACGGAATCAAAGTCAACGTGTGCGTCTGCGATGATCCCGAGCTTGCAAGGGACATCATCGATATGGGCGCCGACTATCTGACGACAAATATTCTGGAATAAAATCCATCCCATCACAGGACATCTTCGAAAAAAGCCTCCGCACGAAAAATCGTGCGGAGGCTCATTTTGTCTTCTTTTACTTCAGGAACAGCTCGATGACCGGAACAATAACATCGGGCTTTACGGGCGGGAGATTGATGACGAGCAGGTCTTCATCCTTGGTGACGCCCTCATGGATGTGCTGCGTGCCGCCCTCATTATAGAGCAGCTCACTGCCATCGTGCAGGAACTGGGCATAGTCCACCTTGCCTGCAAGGCCCTTCAGATACAGATGGCCGAACGGATAGGCGAACAGGTGCACATACAGGCGCTTGCCGTCCTCGCTCTGGGTGAAGCGGCAATCGGCGGGCAGGCACTTCAGAATTTCGGGCTCTGCCATGGTGCAGCCGTAGATGGAGCGGGAATTGTACTTCATCCAGTCCGCAAATACCTTAAGGCTCTTTTCCGCGCGGGCATCCAGATAGCCGCGGGAAGTGGGACCGACGTTCATCAAGAGGTTACCGCCGGTGGATACGGTATTGATGAGCATGCGGATGAGCATTTCGGGGGACTTCCAGGTCGTTTCATCGCGGTAATAACCCCAGGAGCCGGAGAAGGTCTGGCATGCTTCCCAGGTAACCAGTTCGCCGGTTTCTTCATGGCGAACCCACTCGGTGGGCTGATACTGCTCGGGCGTCCACAGATCCTGCTCAATTTCGGTGCGGTTGTCAATGATGATGCCGGGCTGCAGTTCACGTGCGAGGGCGAGAAGCTTTTCGGCCTCCCAATCGTCCTTGCCCTTGCCGCGCTGCCACTCGGGACCGCGCTTATCCTGCGTGTAGGAGAAATCGAACCACAGGATATCGATCTTGCCATAGTTCGTCAGAAGCTCGCGTACCTGATCGCGCATGTACTGGGCATAGACCGTCATATCGCGACCCACATTCAGTTCCTGAGCATCCGGATCCAGCCAGCGCGGATGGCACGGGTCAACGGTAAAATCCGGATGGTGCCAGTCCAGCAGGGAATAATAGAAACCGATCTTCAGACCTTCGGCGCGGAAAGCATCCACATATTCGCGAACGAGGTCGCGGCCTGCGGGCGTGTTGGTGCACTTATAATCCGTGTACTGCGTATCCCACATGCAGAAACCTTCATGGTGCTTTGCGGTGAGAACAACATATTTCATGCCGGCAGCTTTTGCCTGGCGTGCCCATTCACGGGGATCATACATATCGGGGTTGAAATACTTGAAGTACTTGTCATACTTCTCGTCGAGCATCGTTTCCTGATACTTGACCCATTCGTGACGGGCGGGCATGGCATACAGACCCCAATGAATGAACATACCGAAGCGATCATGCTTAAACCACACGGTATCGCCCGGAGTTTTGCGTGTTACATAGCTGGACATATTTTTTCCTCCTGCGTTTCTTATTTCTATATATATTACTTCAGAATCAGTTCGATGACCGGAACGAGGACATCCGGCTTAACCGGCGGAAGTTTAAGAATAAGTACATCCTGCCCTGCAAGCGGCAGAGTAAGCGCGGCAAGATCCGCATCCTTATTTACCTCTACCTGCTCCTCCTGCCTGCCGCCAGCGTTAAAGAGCACTTCGCTGCCATCGTGCAGGAACTGAGCATATTCCACCTTGCCTGCCAGACCCTTCAGCAGCATATGCCCGAACGGATAGGCGAACATGTGCAGATACAGGCGCTTTCCATCCTCGCTCTGGGTGAAACGGCAGTTGGCAGGCAGAGCCTTCAGAATATCGGGTTCCGCCATGGTGCAGCCGTAGATGGAACGGGAATTGTCTTTCATCCAGTCGGCATAAACCTTGAGAGCCTTCTCGGCGCGGGCATCGAAATAGCCGCGGGAAGTGGGGCCGACATTCATAAGCAGATTGCCGCCGATGGAAACGGTGTTTACCAGCATGCGGATGAGCATTTCGGGGGATTTCCAGGTCATTTCGTCGCGATAGTAGCCCCAGGAGCCGGAGAAGGTCTGGCAGGCTTCCCAAACGACGAGTTCGCCGGTTTCAGCATGGCGTACCCATTCGGTGGGCTGATACTGCTCGGGCGTCCACAGATCCTGCTCAATTTCGGCGCGGTTGTCGATGATGATGCCGGGCTGCAGCTCGCGTGCGAGTGCAATGAGTTCCTCGGACTCCCAATCATCCTTGCCCTTGCCGCGCATCCATGCCTTGTCGCCCTTGCCGCGGTCCTTGGAATAGGAGAAGTCGAACCAGAGAACATCGATCTTGCCGTAGTTCGTCAGAAGCTCGCGCACCTGATCGCGCATGTACTGGGCATACTTTCTGACATCGCGGTCCTTGCTCTGCTCGTAAGCATCCGGATCGTCGCGGCGCGGATGATTCGGGTCAATGGGGAATTCCGGATGATGCCAGTCGATCAGGGAATAGTAGAAACCGATGTGGATTCCTTCGGCGCGGAACGCATCCACGAATTCGCGGACGAGGTCGCGGCCTGCCGGCGTATTGGTGCACTTGTAATCCGTGTACTGCGTGTCCCACATGCAGAAGCCTTCGTGGTGCTTGGTGGTGAGAACCGCATACTTCATGCCTGCGGCCTTTGCCTGGCGTGCCCATTCGCGGGCATCGTACATATCGGGATCAAAGTACTTGAAATACTTATCGTACTTTTCCTCAGTGATCTTTGCCGTGGTTTTGATCCATTCATGGCGGGCGGGCATAGCATACAGACCCCAGTGGATAAACATGCCGAAGCGATCATGTGTAAACCAAGCGGTATCGCCCGGCGTTTTGCGGGTCACATAGCTGGACATGGTATTTCTCCCCTCGTATATTCTTATTGTTTGACCAATCTGGCCATCTCGGCCCATTTTTTCTCCATATCATGCACAAGCTTGAACTGCGTGCGGGTACGGTCCAGATTGTGTTCCGGACGATGGATGCGGAAATAGGTATCGCCCATGATATAGTCCGTCAGGAAGCGCACGCCGCACTCCAGCGTCATAAGCTTTGCACCCATGGGCATAAGCTCGATTTCCGGCTTTGTCAGGGCGCTTTCTGCAAGGAACGCACGGGAATACGTTTCAAACAGGGAAAGGCTCATTTCGATCTTATCCAGATCCTTTTCATCCTCCGCGCCGGTGGAAGCACCAAAGCGGATGGAATCGCCGAAATCGTATGCCGCATAGCCGGGCATGACGGTATCGAGGTCAATTACGCACAGAGCCTTGCGCGTAGCCGCATCCAGAAGCACGTTATTGAGCTTGGTATCATTGTGCGTAACGCGCAGGGGAAGACCTGCGGACAGAAGCGCCGCTGCGTCCTTTTCGCGCGCGAGGGCAAAGTCGATTTCTCGCTCCACTTCCTTTTTGCGGCCGATGGGATCCAGCGCAATTGCTTCCTTAAATATACGGTAGCGGTCGGGCGTGTTGTGGAAATTCGGAATGGTTTCAAACAGCGTTTCCGCCGGGAAATCGCGCAGCATTCGCTGGAATGCACCGAAACCTGCGCCGCTTTCGGCAAAATCCGCAGGCGTTTCCGCGCGGTTAAGGCACAGGCTGCCTTCCACAAACAGATATGCGCGGTATACGCCTGTATCATCCTTAAGGCAGTTTTTTCCGTCCTTCGTGTAAATCAGCGTCATGCAGCTGCGCGGATCGGAAGTATTTTTGCGCTGATGGGCCAGCACGCCTTCGATATTGTGCATGAGCCCATCGACATTTTTGAAGATATTCGTATTGATCTTCTGAAGAATATAGCGGGCAGCGGTGGTGACAACCAGATAAGTTTCGTTGATGTGACCGTTGCCGTAGCGCTCACAGGAAAGAATTTCGCCTTCAAAGGCAAAACCATTAAGCGGAAGCTGACAGTCGAAAGATGCGTTCATTGCGTTACCTCCACAGATTTTCGGGATACAGGCCGCTTTCGCGGAGTTCCTTCAGAGCCTCGCGCACGGAGGGGAGATCCTCGCGATAGGTCATGCCGTACCAGCGGTCGTGCGTTTTAAGCACCTGTACGCTGCCCTTGTTTTCCCTGATCAGGCAATCCGGCACAAAAGGCAGGAAGTATTCGCACTTGAGCGGATTGACGGGCAGATTCTGACGAAGGAACGGGTCAAACCTTGCCTCCAGCTCGTCCATCATGCTTGCACCGAATCCCCACATATTCAAAGATACAATGGTTCCCTCGGGAACTACGGTTTCTCCGTCTTCCTCTATATATACAATGGAGCCATCATCCCGGCGCATGATCTTCGTGCGTTCGGTGATTCCGGAAAGGAATCCGTTTGCATTCACAACGCAAACGCCGCGCGCAACGGTGCCGTTTTCGGTAAGCGTGTTTTCAACGGCATAGCCCGCCATGCAGTGCTCGGTTTCGCCGTGCGTGGTGAGATGCTCATACACCAGGCGGAATGCTTCCGGACCATAATAGTCATCCGCATTTACGGCGACAAAGGGACCGTTTACCTGACTTTTTGCGCACAGGGCTGCATGCGCAGTGCCCCAGGGCTTTGCGCGCTCTGCCGGAATTTCAATATCCGCAGGCATGAATGCATCCATCGTCTGGAATGCATATCGCAGCTCGACACGGCCCTTCACGCGCTTGCCGATGGTTTCGTCGAAATCCTTTTCCATGCCGGGTTTAATGACGCAGACCACGGTTTCAAAGCCTGCGCGGACTGCATCAAAAATCGTATAATCCATCATGATATGTCCATGATCATCTACCGGGGCGACCTGCTTCATTCCGCCGCCGCCAAATCGGCTGCCCACGCCAGCCGCCATAATAACCAGTACAGGCTTTGCCATGTATACCGTCTCCTTAACATTTCTTACCTTTAATAATAGCGATTTGGAGATGAATTGTCAATGCTTTGCGGAATTTCTGTTCTTGCCCTCTTGATTCTAAAGAACAATCGCGCTATACTTGCGCTAAACCCATTCACGGAGGTTATGCAAATGGATAAAATACTGGAGGTTATGGGCCTCAAAAAGCAATTCAAGCTTTCCGCCAAGCAGCAGCGCTTGGAAAAAAGCGGGCGCAAAATCGTGCAGGCAGTGGACGACCTGAGTTTCACGGCAAACCGGGGCGAAATTTACGGCCTTTTGGGCCCTAACGGTGCCGGAAAGACGACCACTCTGCGTATGCTTGCGACCCTTATTAAGCCCGACGCGGGCGATGCGCTTGTGGACGGCGTAAGCATCGTAAACAATCCCGAAAAGGTGCGCAGCCGCATCGGTTTTCTTACCAGCGAGCTGAAGCCGGAAGAGTATTTCACGCCGAGCTATCTTTTCGACTTTTTTGCTGAGCTGCACGGCGTTTCTCAGGATGTGCGCGCCGCGCGCAAGGCAGAACTCTTCGACACCTTCGGAATCGGCAAATTTGCCGAGGTGAAGGTCGCCAACCTTTCCACCGGCATGAAGCAGAAAGCAGCCATCGCCGTAACGCTTGCGCACGACCCGGACATCATCATTTTTGATGAACCCACAAACGGTCTTGACGTGCTTACCGCAAAAGTCGTAACGGATTATCTGCTTTCCCTGCGCGAAAAGGGCAAGACCGTCATCGTATCCACGCATATTTTCAGCCTGATCGAAAAAATCTGCGACCGCGTAGGCGTGATTATCGACGGCAAAATGGCAGTCGAAGGAACCTTGCCGGAAGTTTGCGCGGGCAAATTGCTGGAAGACCGCTTCTTTGACATTTATGCGGAAAGGGCAGGTGAACAGGCATGAGAAACAATATCCTGACCATCATGCGCAAGGAACTGACGCGCTTTTTCACCGACAGGCGGCTGGTGCTTTCCGTACTGGTACTGCCGGGACTTATGATTTACCTGCTGTACTCGTTCATGGGCAGCGCGATGGGCGATCTTTTCTCCGCCGAGGAAGATTACACGCCGCTTGTACATATGATTCATGCGCCGGAATCCGTCTCCTTTATGGCAGAGGAAGCCGGGATGCTGGTCAACCGGAACAATCCCGAAGAAAAAGAAACGCTGCTTTCCCTCGTTGAAACCAAACAGGCGGATCTTCTGGCGGTATTCCCCGAGGATTTTGAAGCACAAATCGCCGCATATATCCCGGGACAGGGCACAGCCGCAAACATCGAACTGTACTACAATGCCGCTTCGCCCGAATCCTCGGAGGCATATTCGCTTTTCTTCTCGCTGCTGGACGCATACGAGGATACGCTCGCCAATAAATTTGATATCAACCGCGAAGTGCAGTCCAACCTCGCCACGGAAAAGGATGCAGCCGGGCTGACCTTTTCGTCCATGCTGCCGCTTCTGCTGATGGTATTTCTGTTCAGCGGCTGCGTATCCGTAGCACCTGAATCGATTGCGGGTGAAAAGGAACGCGGCTCCATTGCAACGCTGCTTGTAACTCCCATGGGACGCGGACAGCTGGCTGTGGGCAAGGTGCTTTCCCTTGGCATTATCGCCCTGCTCAGCGGCGCATCCAGTTTCCTGGGCACCATGCTTTCCCTGCCCAAGCTGATGGGCGAGGCTGCTGCCATGCTGGATGCCTCGGTATACAGCGCAACCGATTATGCCATGCTCTTTCTGGTGATCGCATCCACGGTGCTTGTGCTTGTCAGCATAATCGCTGTGCTTTCCGCCTTTGCAAAGACCGTGAAGGAAGCCTCCACCATGGTGATGCCGCTGATGATCGTAAACATGCTCATCGGCGTGAGCGCCATGTTCGGCTCCGCGCAGACGGATGCCTTCTGGTACTGCATTCCGCTGTACAACTCCGTGCAGTGCATGAGTGCCATCTTCGCATTCCGGATGGACGTTTCCTGCATCCTGATTACGCTTGCCGTGAATCTCGCCTTTGCAGCGCTGATGACGGTTGTCCTCCGCCGGCTGTTTAACAGCGAAGCCGTAATGTTTTCGCGCTAAATCATGCGCATTTCCTTGATGAAACCGCCAAAAGGGTATATAATAAGGGTATGGAGGATAAAACGATGAAAAACGTCGACTGGGTTGTCATCCATATTTCCCGCACTGAGGCGGAGGCAAACAGGCTGGAAGCACGTCTTTCGGAGGAAGGCTTTCTGATTCGCCTGCGTGCCAGACCGCAGCTGAATATATGGGAACTGATGGCCACAAGGCTTGAAAGCGTTCCCGCACGTGATTTTTTGATGGAAATCCTGCACGAGGAGGAAAAATAATACTATGCAGCGTATTGCAGTTATGACTTCCGGCGGAGACGCCCCCGGCATGAACGCCGCCGTTCGCTCCGTCGTCCGCGCAGCCATTCACAACGATATGTCTGTCATCGGTTTCAAGCGTGGCTACAACGGCATGCTTATGCGCAGCCGCGACACGCACGATGACTTCGAAATTATGACCCGCAAATCCGTATCCGATAAGATCCACCGCGGCGGTACCTTCCTGATGACCGCCCGCTGCACGGACTTCCTAGACGTTGAGTGCCAGAAGCAGGTTATCAAGAACCTGCGCCTGCTCGGCATCGAAGGTCTGATCGGCATCGGCGGCGACGGTACCTTCCGCGGACTGAACGCCCTGAATGAACTGGGCTTCCCGACGGTCGGTATCCCCGGCACCATCGACAACGACATGGAGTACACCGATTATACCCTCGGATTTGACTCCGCGCTGAACACTGCCTGCGAATGCATTGACCGTGTGCGCGAGACCAGCGATTCGCACGAACGCGCCAGCCTGATCACCGTTATGGGCCGCAACTGCGGCGATATCGCGCTGCACACCGCGCTTGCCTGCGGCGCAGAATACGTTATGATCCCCGAAGCTCCCTGGAGCATTGAAAGCATCGCCAACCGCATCAAGTGGGGCATGCTCAACGGCAAGCGTTCCACCATTATCGTAATGGCGGAAGGCGCATTCGCATCCCTGACCTCCAATGTTGAAAAAATCTGCCGCGAAAACGAATCCCTGCACGGCATTATCAATGATACCATGACCAGTTCCAAGCTGGCTGCTATCCTTGAGGCGCTTTCCGGACAGGAAACCCGCTCCACCATCCTGGGCTACATACAGCGCGGCGGTTCCCCCAGTGCTCAGGACCGTATTCTCGGCAGCCGTTTCGGCGAATACGCCGTCAACCTGCTCAGGGATGATATCTCCGGCCGCGCCGTAGGTATCCGCGACAACAAACTGATCGATATGCCCTTCAGCGAAATCGTCGGCCAGCCGCAGCCGTTCAGGGCCGAGCTTATGCATCTGGTCAGCGTACTGGCACGATGATGCACGTTACCATTCAGCGCGTCGACAGCGAACTGCGTGGCGTGGGCAGGCTGGAAAGCGGCAAAACCGTTTTTGTGCCGTTTGCGCTGCCGGGCGAGGTTGTCGCCGTTTCCCCGGTCGAAGAAAAAGACCGCTATATGATCGCACGTGCGGACGAGGTTTTAACCCCGTCCGCGCTTCGCATGACTGCGGATTGCCCGCATTACGGAACCTGCGGCGGCTGTTCCGGGCGGCATATGCAGTATGAAGCGACACTGAAATTCAAGCAGCAGATCGTATACGATGCGCTCAATCGTCTTGGCGGCGTGGAAAATCCCGTCGTTGAAGAAACCATTGGCGCCGAAAATCCGCTGCGCAATCGAAACAAAGTGGAATTCCGAATCCTGCCGGGCGGCAAAATCGGCTACCATTCCAATGAACTGGGCAGCGCATTCCCCCTGACGGACTGCCTGCTCGCATCCGAAAAAATGCTGGATGCCGCGCGCGCGGCGGCAAAACTGTGCCCCAGAGCGCAGCATGTTGTCATCCGCACGAACCGCGCAGGCGAAATGCAGTTGACTGTTTCCGGCGAAGGACGCTTCCCCGTGGACGCCGAAGCGCTGGCAAAAGCATCCGGCGCAACTTCCATCCACGTTTGCCGCCTGAAAAATCGCCCGGCACACGCACTGGATGGCATGGTGGAAACGCTCCTGGGCGCGCCGAAGCTGCGCGAAACCATTTTCGGCAATCAGTTTTTCCTGTCACCGCAGGCATTTTTGCAGACGGATACCGTGCAGGCGGATAAGCTCTACGGCGAGGCACTGCGCTATCTTGATCTTGCAGGCGGCGAAAAGGTTCTGGATGCTTACAGCGGCGCGGGAACCATTTCCCTTGCGCTTGCCAAAAAGGCAGGCCATGTGACCGGCGTTGAAATCAATCCCGCCTCCGTCAGAAACGCAAAGGAAGCCGCCGAGCTCAACGGACTCGCCGATAAAGTGGACTTTGTATGTGCGGACGCCGTGCAGTTTGCCCGCGAAAACCGCGCCAGATTTGATGTCGCCATGGTGGACCCGCCCAGAAAGGGTCTTGATGAGGCCTTCACAAAGGCGCTCGTCGCCATGCGCCCCGAAAAAATCGTCTATGTTTCCTGCAATCCCGCTACACTTGCCCGCGATATAAAACGCATGGCCGGGAAATACCGCCTTGTCAAGGCGCGACCGGTAGATATGTTCCCGTTTACGGCGAATATAGAAACAGTCGCATGCCTGACGCGCATCTGATAAATACACCCGGAGAAATCTATGACGAAAAAGCTGTTCAAGCGCACTGTTTTTCCCCTGATTCTGACGGCATACGCCTTCCTGTGTCAGGGCGGCGCATACGCCATTGCCCGCATGATCGCAGGCGGATGGGAAAAGACCGATATCACCACTGCCTTTGACCGTTTGATTCCATTCGTGCCGTGGACGGTGGCCATATACTTTGGCTGCTATCTCTTCTGGATCGCGAATTACTTCATCTGCGCACGGGATGAAAGCGACGCGCGCGCACGGTTCTTTGCTGCGGATACGATTGCAAAGGGGATCTGCTTTGTCATTTTCCTTTTGTTTCCCACAACGAATGTGCGTCCCGATGTTGCGGGGGATGGGGTATGGAATGCACTGATGCGCCTTCTGTACAGCATTGATTCGCCGGACAATCTTTTCCCCTCCATGCACTGCCTGATGGGCTGGTTCTGCTGGGTTGGCGTGCGGAGGCGAAGCGACATTCCGATGTGGTACAAATGGTTCTCCCTTTTGGGCGCGCTGGCGGTGTGCGTATCTACGCTGACCACCTATCAGCATGTAATTGCCGACGTAATCGGCGGTGTGCTGCTTTCCGAAATCTGCTATCTCTTTGCAGGTGCAAACGGAATCCGCCGGGCAGCCGCGCGGGGAATTGAATGGCTTTACCGCAATATAGCCAAAATTCTGCATATATCCGCTGCGGATTTAGACGCATCTATCAGCTAAGCCTTACAGGTGTTTTTTGACAAGCAGTGGCCTATGACCCTTGAGGTCTCGGGCCGATTTTTTTCTCATAATTCAGCAAATTCATTTGACTTGTGCGGCCGGATAAACTATACTGGTAGAGCAGAAAAAAGCACCTGCAGAACGGAGGATATGCCAATGCGCAAGAAGCTTTCGGCAATGGCCGAATTGTTCCTTACCTTTTTCAAGATCGGTCTTTTCACCTTCGGCGGCGGATATGCCATGCTGTCCGTGATCGAGGATGCGTGCGTAGAGAAGAAAAAGTGGATCACCCACGATGAAATGATGAACGTGACCGTTATCGCGGAATCTACGCCCGGTCCCATCGCCATCAACTGCGCCACCTTCGTCGGCTACAAAACGGCGGGAATGCTCGGCTCCATCGCTGCGACCCTCGGCGTGGTTATGCCGTCGTTCATTATTATCTACATTATTTCCATGTTCCTGAATAACCTTCTGGAATATCCGATCGTTTCCAAGGCATTCAGCGGCATCCGCGCAGGCGTAAGCCTTCTGATCGTGGATGTGGGCGTAAACATGCTTTTGAAAATGGAAAAATCGCTGCAGGCACGCCTGATTGCATTCGGCTCCCTTGCCGCCATGCTGCTGATTGACATTTTTGCGTGGAACTTCTCGTCCATCGCACTGATTCTGATTGCAGGCGCGATCAGCCTTGCCCTGTATCTTGTGAAGGGTGCACCCGAAAAGAAGGGCGGTGAGGCAAAATGATCTATCTGGATCTTCTGCTCGGCTTTCTGAAAGTCGGCCTTTTCAGCTTCGGCGGTGCTTACAGCTCCATTCCTCTTGTGCGCGAGGTCGTGCACAAATATGGATGGCTGACCGATGAAGTCCTCACGCACATGATCGCAGTCAGCGAAAGCACGCCCGGTCCCATTACCGTAAACCTTGCAACCTATGTGGGAAGCAGCCAGGCAGGCGTGCTTGGCGCAGCCATTGCAACGCTGTCGGTAATTCTGCCCGCATTCTTCATCATCCTGCTCATCATGGTGGCGCTGAAGAAGGTTCTGGAAAGCAAGTATGTTCAGGCTGTGCTCGACGGGCTCAAGCCCTGCATCGCCGGCATCATCACGGCAACCGGCGTTTATATGGCAGCATGCGGCCTTTTCAAGGAGGAAAATGTATCCCAGCTCGACTGGCGCGCAGTGGTCATTACGGCAGTTCTCGGCGCGGGCATGATCGTCTACCGCCGCATAAAAAAGAAGCGGCTTTCGCCGATTCTGATTATTGTGGCTTCCGCAATTCTGGGAATTATCCTGTACTAAGCGTATACTTCACCTCATGCAGTTTAGCGCTGCATGAGGTATTTTATTTCATCCCGCTTTGCCCATATTCCGCCCAGCTTGACGGATGGTAAAAACAGGAGTACAATGAAAACAGCTACAATTGCGCAGCAAGGAGTGATTACAGATGAATCGCAAAATACGCATACTTTATAGTATGGTTCTTTTGGTTTGCCTGAGCATGATACTCGCAGGTTGCACGTCGGATGCCGACAAATACCAAAAAGCGCAGGAAACCCTGCATACCGGCAAGTACGCAGAAGCCGTAACGGCATTTGAGGAACTGGGCAGCTATGAGGATGCCGAAAAGTACCTGATATACGCCCGAACCATGGTTCTGGCTGAAGAGGGCAGCTTTGACCAAGCCGTAGCCCGATTTACTTTGCTGGGCGAATTCCAGGACAGCGCTCTGCAGGCTGTATACTATACGGCGCGCCTGGCCGAGGCCGAGCAGCGATACGAGGAGGCAGATGCGCTCTACCAGACCATCATCTCCTTCCGTGACAGTATGGAGCGCACAGCAAAGCTAAATGATATGATTCTTGACCGGGATTTTGCCGTTGCTCGTCAGGTGCTTCTCGGCGAAATCAGTGAGCAGAGCACGATTATTGACCTCAAAGCCCTGTTCGGCAAGGCATACTCTGACTCCAGCACGAAAATGCCGGAACAGTTTAGCCAATTGGCAGCTGACGCGCTTGCCGCCGGGCGGTACAGCAGCGCGGAAACCATTCTTGCATGGCTGAATGAGGCTGGCTATGAGGGCGGCACGCAGCTGAATCTGGATATTCTTTTTGCACAGGCAAAGCAGCAGATGGGCGAGGGCAACTATCGCAATGCTCTTGTTCAGCTGGAATCGCTGCATGCGGAAGGATATTCCGCCGCCAAAGACGCACTGATCGAATGCTGCATCCAGTTGGGCATGCAGACAGAGGCAGACGGAAAATATGCCTCCGCAAGCGATTGGTATGCCAAGGCGCAGGCATATGGCGACAGTTCTGCCGCCCAGCATATCGAGCGCCTTCATGGCATTCTTGCATCCCGGTACAATGAAGCCGAGCAGCTGCTCGCGCAGAGTGATTTTTCCGGCGCATACGCAGCTTTCAAAAACCTGTCCGGATACAAGGACGCCTATGACCGGGCAACGGACACGCTGATTACCCTCCGGACAGAAACCACCGCGCAAATTACCTGCGGTTCCAATCACACGGTTGCCCTGAAGGCAGACGGCACCCTGATGGCGACCGGAACCAACTACGACGGCCAATGCAACGTAGAAAACGGGCGCGATATCGTGGCCATAGATGCCGGTAGTTTCACCACCCTGGGGCTGAAGGCGAACGGAACCGTAGTTGCAACGGGTGACAACGAGTACGGACAATGCGACGTTGACGCTTGGCGCAATATCGCAGCCGTGGCCGTCGGCTCTAAGCATACCGTCGGCCTCAAGACGGACGGTACCGTGGTTACGGAGGGAAACAACCGATTTGGACAGTGCGACGCAGACAAATGGCGCGATATTGTGGCCGTAGACGCCGGATCGTTCCACACCGTCGGCGTAAAGGCGGACGGCACCGTGGTAGCAACGGGAAAAAATGATTTCGGCCAGCTCGACGTAAGCGAGTGGTGCGATATCGTGGCCGTAGCCACAGGTAAATATCACACCGTCGGCCTGAAAAAGGACGGCACTGTAGTCGGCACAGGACAGAACAATTATGGTGAATGCAATTTAGACGCATGGTATGATATTGTAGACATAGCAGTCGGCGAGCATACTACCATCGGTCTGAAAGCGGACGGCAGCGTAGTCATCGTGGGAAGCAATGACTACAACCAGCACGACGTAAGTGAATGGCGCGATATCGTGGCCATAGATGCCGGCGCCTCATTCCTTTGCGATCACATCGCCGGCTTGAAAGCGGACGGCACAGTCGTTATCCTATGTGACAACAGCCGCAATCCATGCGATACATCTGAATGGAACCTTTTCGAGTAACGCAGCGCAAATCACCCCATGCAGAAAACATCTCTGCATGGGGTGATGTTTTATTCCGTTACGATTTCGCCTTTCCAATCCATGATGCCGCCGAATTCCACAATGTTTGTGTATCCGAGGTTTACCAGTTTCTGTGCCGCCTGCTTGGAGCGGTTACCGCTGCGGCAGTAGACGAGAATCAGCTTGTCTTTATCCGAAAGGGAGAGGATTTCCTCCGTTCCGATATCTTCATTGGGAAGATTGACTGCGCCGGGGATATGCCCCGATGCAAATTCCTCCGGGGTGCGTACGTCGAGAATGAGATAATCCGTTTCATTTGCCATCACACTGACGGCTTCATCCATGGTGATCTGCCTGTAGGTAGAATTTTCTTCCATATGTGTGCAGGCCGTCAGGAGGAAAAAGCACAGCAAGAACGGAAATGCAATTGCAATCAGGCTTTTCACTGAGGGCCACTCCTCTCTTTGCGTTATGAACGCGCCATGCCATCCACGCTGAGAACTACGCCCGTGATGTAGGACGCTTCATCCGATGCGAGGAAGACAAACGCATTTGCGATATCTTCCGGCTGACCGAGGCGGCGCAGCGGAATTTGCTTGATCATGGGCTCGATAACTTCTTTGGGCACAGCCTTCATCATATCGGTTTCGGTGATACCGGGCGCAACCGCATTCACGCGGATGCCCTTGGGACCCAGCTCACGCGCAAGGGATACGGTAAGTCCGTTGACCGCGAACTTGGATGCCGGGTAGGCGAATCCGCTGGGCTGGCCGGAAATGCTGACCATGGACGAAGTGGAAAGGATAACGCCCCTTCCGTGCTTGACCATGCATTCGCTGGCGGCGCGGGTGGCGTTGAATACGCCCTTCACGTTCAGGTCCATGACCTTATCAAAGGTTTCTTCGGTGTATTCGGTAAAGGGCGTGCTTTCGGAAACGCCCGCATTGTTTACGAGAATATCCACGCAGCCGTACTTCATTGCCGCATCACGGAATGCATTGCGCACGGATTCCAGACTGGACAGCTGCGGGCTCATGCCTGCAACGGTGGCATTCGGGTGTTTTTCCTGAAGACGGGCAACCGCCTCGTCCGCGGATTTCTGGGAGCTTGCAGTTATGATGACGGTGGCTCCCTCCTGCAGAAATTTGTCGGCAGTGGCAAATCCGATGCCACGGCTGCCGCCGGTGATGATAGCAACTTTATCTTTCAGCCTCATTGTGAGAACCTCCTTATTTTTTCCTTGTGATTATATAATACCCGGAAATGGAAGGTTTGAAACACGGAATTTTTCTCTCCCTCGGTCAGCTTCGCTGCCAGCATCCCTCAATTCGCAATAGTCATACGTCAGCGCTTTGCTTGCCGTATTCCTTTGCTCATTGGGCTTACTACGGCCTGTTTCCGCCACTGGCGGCGGCCTGCGTGCGCCCCTCGTCAGAGGGAGCCCGCTGTACACAAAAGCCCCCGCATTGCTGCGGGGGGAGTGTCAAAAATACTTGTAAGGGATAGATATGTCTAAATCCGCAGCGGCGGCGTGTACGCCGCGAGGAGCGTATTTTTTCGCAGGGAGCTTGCGTACCGAAGAAAAAATCGTTTCCTTGCAGATTTTACGGTCGAAATCTAAAAGATTTCAGTAAAATCTGGTGAGGGTGGCAGTGGCGGGGGAGTTTACTTCCCCGTCCACAAGGATGGCAAAAATACTTTTTTGACATCCTACAGCCCCCGCATTGCTGCGGGGGCTCTTTATCATGCATTCATTTGTTCAGTCAGGCGGGCATTGAGCTTTGCAAGATCGCTTTCCTTCATCTGCGGTGTATCCGCAAGGGGGAAGGTGATGCCGAGGGAAGCATACTTCTCAATGCAGAGGGTACGGAAGGGGAGAAGTTCGACCTTCTTTATGCAGGAATGGCCGCGAAGCAATTCTGCGAGGCGGTCGATATCCTCCTCATTATCATTGATGCCCGGAACCACGACATGGCGAATCCATGCATCGCGGCCGATGGACTCAAGATATTCAAGGAAATCAAGCGCATTTTGGAGGCTGCCTTTGATGTACTCCCGATAGCTTTCCTCGGTGGTCATTTTGATATCGAGGAGCACAAGATCAACCGTTTCAAGCAGCGCCTTTACAGAATCATCCAGCACCTCGCCGCAGGTATCAATGGCAATATGCAGCCCTTTTTCCTTCAGAAGCAGCGCCGTTTCGCGAACAAAATCCGCCTGAAGGCAGGGTTCGCCGCCCGAAAAGGTCACGCCGCCATCCTTGATATAGGGATAAAAGCGCAGGATCTTTTTGGCAACATCGGCGTGATCCTGCTGGTTTTCCGCATGGCACTGCCACGTATCGGGGTTGTGGCAGTACGCGCAGCGGAGCGGGCACCCCTCGGTGAAAATCACCGAACGGACGCCCGGCCCGTCAACCGTGCCGAGGGACTGAATGCTGTGAACGTAGCCTTTCATGCCGCAGGATTACATCTTCTCGTGGAAGGTACGGCTGATAACTTCCTTCTGCTGTTCCTTGGAGAGCTTATGGAAGTTTACGGCATAGCCGGAAACGCGGATGGTGAGGTTCGGATAGAGTTCCGGATTCTCCATAGCGTCGATCAGCTTCTGGCGGTTGAGCACGTTTACGTTGATGTGGTGTGCCATCTGGCTGAAGTAGCCGCCGAGGATGTTCACCAGGTTGGAAACGCGCTCGTCATCGTTCTTGCCCAGAGCTTCGGGCACGATGGAGAAGGTGTTGGAAATACCGTCGCGGCAATCGTCGTAGGAAAGCTTGGCAACCGAGTTCAGGGAAGCCAGCGCACCGTTCTTTTCACGGTTGTGCATGGGGTTTGCACCCGGAGCAAAGGGTTCGCCTGCAGCGCGACCGTCGGGAGTTGCGCCGGTCTTCTTGCCGTAAACGACGTTGGAGGTGATGGTCAGAACAGACAGCGTATGGATGGCGCCGCGGTAGGTGGGATTCTTACGCAGCTCGGTAATAAGCGTGTGCAGAATTTCCTGGGCGATATTGTCCACGCGGTCGTCATCGTTGCCGAATTTCGGGAAATCGCCCTCGGTTTCAAAGCCGGTGATCACACCGCGCTCGTTGCGAACGGGGCGTACCTTGGCATACTTGATGGCGGAGAGGCTATCCGCGATAACGGAAAGACCTGCTGCGCCGAAAGCCATCAGGCGCTCGACCTCGGTATCGTGCAGAGCGAGCTGGACCTTTTCATAAGCGTACTTGTCATGCATGAAGTGGATGACGTTCATGGTATCCACATACTGTGCGGCGAGCCAGCTCATATAAATGTTCAGGCGCTCCATGACCTTGTCGTAGTCCAGAATTTCATCCGCCATAACTTCCATATCCGGACCGAGCTTGCCATTGAGCTTTTCTTCGTAGCCGCCGTTCAGTGCAAGCAGAAGAATCTTGGGCAGGTTGCAGCGTGCGCCGAAGAACTGCATCTGCTTGCCGACCTTCATTGCGCTTACGCAGCAGGCGATGGCGTAGTCGTCGCCGTAGGTGGGACGCATGAGGTCATCGTTCTCATACTGGATGGAATCGGTATCAATGGATACGCGTGCGCAGTAGCGCTTGAATGCCTCGGGCAGATTTTCAGACCAGAGGATGGTGAGGTTCGGCTCCGGAGCGCAGCCGAGGTTGTACAGCGTGTGCAGGAAACGGAATGCCGTCTTGGTAACGAGAGTACGTCCGTCTTCGCCCATGCCGCCGACAACTTCGGTGATCCACATAGGATCGCCGCCGAAGAGCTCATTGTACTCGGGAGTACGCAGGTGGCGGATCATGCGCAGCTTGATAACGAACTGATCGATGAGTTCCTGTGCGCCTTCTTCGGTGAGCAGACCGCGACGGATATCGCGCTCAAGATAGATATCAATGAAGGTGCCGGTGCGTCCAAGGGACATGGCGGCGCCGTTTTGCTCCTTGTTGGCGGCAAGGTAACCGAAGTACAGCCACTGAATGGCTTCGGTTGCATTCTCTGCGGGGCGGGAAATATCGCAGCCGTACAGAGCAGCCATATCGCGCAGCTTGCCAAGGAAGTCGATCTGCTTATAGAGTTCCTCGGTCAGACGGATGCGATCTTCCGTCATGCGGTTGTGGCCAAGATTTTCCTTATCCTTCTTCTTTTCCGCAATGAGGTAGTCGATACCATACAGAGCGATACGGCGATAGTCGCCGATGATGCGGCCGCGGCCGTAAGCATCCGGAAGTCCCGTCAGAATGCCGACATGGCGCATGGCGCGCATATCTTCGGTGTAAGCGCGGAAAACACCGTCGTTGTGCGTGGTGCGGTAATGGAAAGAACGCTCAACTTCTTCGCCCAGTTCGTAGCCGTAAGCCTTGCAGGCACTGCGTGCCATACGGATACCGCCGAAGGGGTTGACGCCGCGCTCAAGAGGAGCACCGGTCTGCAGACCGACGATGATTTCGTCTTCCTTCTTAAGATATGCGGCGGGGTAGTTCAGAAGGGAGGAAACGGTGTTCGTATCAATGCTGATAACGCCGCCCTTTTCGCGTTCTTCCTTCAGCTTTGCTTCAAAAGCCTCCATGAGACGCTGGGTACGTGCGGAGGGGCCGGCAAGGAATGCCTCATCTCCGGTATAGGGGGTATAGTTTTTCTGAACAAAATCCCTGACATCGGTCTTTTCACACCAGTTGCCCGGAATAAATGTTTCCCATGCGGTTTTAAGCTGTTCCATATTCTTATACCTCTCTTTTCTGTGATGTAGGTCCTGCGAGAAAGCAAAAAGGCAGCTTTGCTCCTCGCAAAACTGCCCAGACGGTCGGCATATAACACTCCACGTTTCCCTTGTGTTTTTCACAAATTCCGTCAGTCGCGTGAAGCCATTTATACTGTACCACAATGCCATATGGCTGTCAAGCAAAGGCCAGTTCATTTTTGTGAAAACTTTCACAAAAGACCCGAGTGAAACCACACCTTCCGACCAATAGTGCGCGGATTTACAGTATAAATATACCCCAAAATCGACACGACAAAACAGGCAATCCTACGAGGAAAGCCTGCTTCCTCCTGTGATTATTCTTCTTTCAGCCATACTTCCCCGGAAGGAGCATTTTTACCCTGACCCGACCAGAGAACATCGGAAATTTTGCCCTGCTTTCGCATGCTGATTCCTTTGCCGCCCGCTACCAGAATATGATCCAGCAGCGGAACACCCGCGCCGCTTAAAACCCGGATTGCATTTTCCGTGGCTTTGACATCCGCCGGTGACAAAGCGCAGCCGCTGCCGGGATGATTATGACCGATAATGGCATATTCCGCCCCGGTTTTCAGGCATGCCTCCAGCAAAAGTCCGGGAGCAAAGCTGGTTTCATCCACAATGCCATAGCTGAGAATGTACCGCGAAACAACGTGAAATTCCTCATCCAATGCAAAAAGCAGCGCTGCTTCCCGCCGCTCCAGAAACATCTGCGCGGTCATATACCGGCAGGCTGCCTGCACGGAAGCAATCTTCATATCGTCTGTGCTGCTGACACGCGAAGCCCTCGCTATATCCCAGATGAACGACAGCATATCCACACCCTCCGGCGGCAAACCCGGAATTGCTTCCAGTTCCTGCCGCAGCAGGTCCTTTGGCATTTCGCATATGTAGCGCAGCGTGGTATGCCGATCAAAGATGGCATCGGCAATATCGCCCGATTCCTCCGGCGCGACAAAACAATTCAGGAGCCGCAAAAGCAGCTCCCTCTCTGCCAAGATCCGCTGAGCGAACTTGTTTTCTTTCATGGAATTTTAGATGCCCAGAGCTTTGAGCGTGTCGCGGCTCATCTGCGCAGCCTCAAGGGGCGTGCGGCCAACGGACATATCCTGCTCAACGACGAACCACTGTGCGCCGCCTGCAAGACCTGCCTCCACGATGGAAGCGACATTCTGACTGCCATGACCGACAGGACGGAATTCGAATTCGACATTTGCGCTGTTGGTGCCGTCATCGGTACCGTCCGCATTGACGAGCGCATAGGGCTGACCGCCGCGGCGACCCACATAGTCCTTCAGGTGGACAACGGGGCAGCGACCGGCATACTTGGAAACGTATGCCGCCGGGTCTTCACCCGCATATTTTACCCAGCAGGTATCAATTTCCGTCTTGAGAATGCAGGAAGGTACCGCATCATACAGGAAATCGAGGCCGTACTGACCGCTCAAGGTAATGAATTCAAAATCGTGGTTGTGATACAGAAGCTGAATGCCCGCTTCTTTGCACAGGCGACCGAACTTATAGATCACCTGAATCGCATGGGCAAAGCCCGGTCCGCCGGGACGCATATTGTCATCCAGATAGGGGATGGCAATATATTCGCAGCCGATGGTCTTGTGGAATGCGATTTCGCCTTCCATATCAGCCTCGATCTGTGCGATGGAAAGATGGTTCGAGAAGCCCTTCAGGCCAATCTCGTCCAGCATGGCGCGGACTTCTTCTGCGCTGTGGCCATAAAAACCGGCGAACTCAACGCCGTCATAGCCCATTTCCTTGAGCGCCTTGAGAACGGCGTACAAATCCTGCTGTGCCTCGTCACGGGCGGAAAAAATCTGATAGGCTACGGATGCCTTTTTCATGGTGCGTATTTCTCCTTTAATCGGATACGGATTACTCAGCAGCTTCCGTTTCAGTCTTCTTTTTGCGGGGAGCGCGCTTTTTCGGCGCTTCAGCCGGAGCTTCTGCTGCCTCGGCGGGAACGTCAGCCGCCTTTTTGCGGGTAGTGCGCTTCTTAGGTGCTTCAGCCGGAGCTTCTGCTGCCTCGGCGGGAGCCTCCGCCTTTTTGCGGGTGGTGCGCTTTTTCGGCGCCTCGGTGACTTCGCCGTCAGCGGCCTTTTTTACCGTAGATTTCGACTTTTTTTTTGCTTTTTCCTCGATCGAAGTATACAGATCGAGGTATGCCTGGGCAGACTTGTTCCAGCCGTATTCGCCCTGCATGGCGCGCTTGGCGAGCATTTCGATCGTTTCGCGCTCCTCGGAATAGAGCTTCATGGCTCTTTCGATTACATAGAGCATATCATGCGCATTGTAATTGAGGAAGGTGAAGCCGTTGCCTGCGCCGGTGTACTCGTTGTAGGAAAGAACGGTATCGCGCAGACCGCCGGTTTCGCGGGTAATGGGCAGGGTGCCGTAGCGCAGAGCGATCATCTGACTGAGTCCGCAGGGCTCGAACATGGAGGGCATCAGGAAGAAATCACATGCCGCATAAATCTGATGTGCAAGCACATGGTTCATTTCGATGCGTGCCGCAAGCTGGCCTGCATACTTCCACTGTGCCCAGCCGAACAGATCGACATAGCGATCCTCGCCCTTGCCAAGGATGACGAGCTGTGCGCCGGTCTTCATGATTTCATCAAGCACGCGCTCCACCAGGTCCAGACCCTTCTGACCGGACAGGCGGGTAACCATACCGATAAGCGGTCGGGAGGCATTCTCCTCCAGACCCAGCATGCGCTGCAGGGCGAGCTTGTTTTCAATCTTGTCCGCAAAGGTATCGGCGGAGTAATTCTTCACCAGAGCCTTATCGGTAGCCGGGTCGTACTCCTCCATATCGATGCCGTTGAGCACGCCGGAGAGATCATCGATGCGGCTGCGGAGCAGACCGTCGAGCTGTTCGCCGTAGTAAGCGGTCTGAATTTCCTGTGCATAGGTGGGGGATACGGTGGTGACCTTATCGGCAAATACGATGCCGCCCTTCATGAAGCTGCATGCGCCGTAGAATTCCAGGTGGTCCCTGTCGTATGCCCAGTCGCCCAGCGCGAAGTAGCCCTCGATTTCGGAAATCGGGAACACGCCCTGGTACTTGAGATTGTGAATGGTATAAACCGTGCGGATATTCTTATACAGATCCTTCTCGCGGTACTGTGCCTCCAGCAGGGCGGGAATCATACCCGTCTGCCAGTCGTGGCAGTGCAGAACATCCGGTACGAAATCGATATACGGCAGAGCCTCGAGCACCGCGCGGCAGAAATAGCTGAAGCGCTCGCCCTCGTCGCCGCCCGCGCCGTAGATATAGCCGCGGTCGAAGTACTGCATGTTATCAACAAAATAGAACGTTACACCCTCGTGAACCAGCTTTTCGATGCCGACATACTGACGGCGCCAACCCAGATTGATATAGAAATACAGGCTGTGCTCCATCTTTTCGCGGTATTTTTCGGGGATTTCGCGATACAGCGGCAGGATTACGCGAACATCTTCGCCGCGGCGCACCAGTTCCTTGGAAAGGGCGCCGACAACGTCAGCCAGACCACCGGTTTTGACAAACGGAACACATTCGCTTGCCGCAAACAGAATTTTCATGGGGAGCCTCCTTAGAATGCGATAATAAATCGATTTGCCCATCGGGCAGCAATGGCGACATTTCTGCCGCCATTGCCGGATTGAAGCGCTTTATGTGCGGAACGCGGTTACAGCGTTACATTTTTGCCGATAACAATCGGATACTGACGCTGACCAATCAGGCGGCCATAGCTGCGGATGGTAACGGCCTTATCGAAGATAACGTTCTCCAGTTCGCAGTTTGCCTGAATTTCGCCGTCCTGCATGATGATGGAATTGCGGATAACCGCGCCGGGCGCAACCTTTACGCCGCGGAAGAGGACGCTGTTTTCAACCGTACCGGCGATTTCGCAGCCGTCCGCCACGAGGGAATTGACGACCCTTGCGCCGGGCAGGTACTTCGCGGGAACTTCGTCGCGTACCTTGGTGTAGATCGGGTTCGTCTTGAACAGTTCGGAACGGACGGAGTGATCGATCACTTCCATGTTGAACGCGAAGTAGTTCTTGACGGTTTCGATGCGGCGATGGTAGCCCTTGAACTCATAGCCGTACACGCGCAGAAGACCATTGTGCACATATTTCTGCAGAAGGTCGCGGTACATGTCGTGCATGCCGTGAGAGAAGGCCTGATCAACCAGATGCATCAGCAGCGTGCGCTTGATGATCATGACATCCATCAGATAGTTGGGATAGGTCGCAACGTTGGGATTGACTTCCATATCCATCACGCGGCCTTCCTCGTCAATATTGGCGAAAGCATGGCTGGCGGAGGTGGAAGCGGAATAATCCACGTCCGTCGGACGGGCCTTTGCATACATCACGGTGATATCCGCGTTGGTTGCGAGATGCTGCTCGAACATTTCGTCAAACTTGGCGTTGAAAACCGTGTGGCTGCCGGTGAAGACCACATAATCCTGCTTGGAACGGCGCAGGAAGCCTGCATTGGAGCGCAGAGCATCCAGATTGCCGGAATATTCGCCCACGTTTTCACGGGTCAGGAACGGAGGCAGGATGCGCAGACCGTCGATACGGGTGTGCAGATCCCATTCCTTGCCGCTGCCCAGATGATCCATCAGCGAATGATAGTTTTTCTGCATGATGACGCCGACATTCTTGATGCCGGTATTTACCAGATTGGAAAGCACAAAGTCGATCATCCTGTAGCGTGCTGCCACGGGCAGAGCCGCAACCGCGCGGGACGCGGTCATTTCGCGCAGGGTAAGATCATCTTTGGTGGTATAGACGATGCCCATCAAGTTTTTCATTTTGCGCCAGCTCCCTTCAGCGTGTTGTTATCCGCCTGTTCGCCTGCCGCCACGTGCGTGCCTGCGGGCATATTCGTCGAATAGCCGATGAGCGCGATTGCGCCTTCCGCCTCGCCGATAACGCTGTTTTCGCCAATGACGCATTCCTCGGATACGATGGCGCGCGTAACGCTTGCGCCCGCCTTAATGACGGTGCCGGGCATAACGACAGCGTCGATGACGCTTGCGCCTTCTTCAACCACAACGCCTGCGAACAGAACGCTGTTTTTGACCGTGCCGTAAACTTCGCAGCCTTCGGTGATCATGGAACCGACGATTTCGGCATTCGGGCCGGCATAGTGCGGCGGCATGATGGGACTGCGGGCGTAGATGCGCCAGTAATGATCGGCCAGATTGAATACGGGATTTTCGCCCAGGATGTCCATGTGTGCCTCCCAGAGGCTCGCGATGGTTCCGACATCCTTCCAGTAATCCTCGAACGCATAGGCCATCAGCTTGCGGCCTTCGTTCAGCATGGTGGGAATAATATTCTTACCAAAGTCGTTCTGAGAATTCGGGTTGGCTTCGTCCTCGGTGAGATACTTCTTCAGAACCGGCCAGGTGAATACGTAAACGCCCATGGAAGCCAGATTGCTCTTGGGCTGCTTGGGCTTCTCTTCAAATTCGGTGATGCAGTGCTCCTCGTCGGTATTCATGATACCGAAGCTGGGAGCAACCTCCCACGGAACGGGGCGAACCGCAACGGTCAGATCCGCGCCGTTCTTGATATGGAAATCCAGCATCTTGCTGTAGTCCATCTTATAAATGTGGTCACCGGAGAGGATCAGGACATAGTCCGGATCGTACTGCTCGATGAAAGCCATATTCTGGTAGATAGCGTTTGCCGTGCCGCGATACCACTCGCCGCCGGCGCCGCTCATATACGGAGGCAGTACGAATACGCCGCCATTGTGCAAGTCCAGATCCCAAGTCTGACCGGAACCGATATAGCTGTTCAGTTCAAGGGGCTGATACTGCGTCAGCACACCTACTACGTCAATACCGGAATTGGAGCAGTTGGAGAGCGGGAAGTCGATGATCCGGTACTTGCCACCGAAGGGAACGGCAGGCTTAGCAACGGTCTTGGTGAGCAATCCCAAACGGCTTCCCTGTCCGCCTGCAAGCAGCATGGCGATACAGTTCTTTTTTCTCATGGCAAAATCACTCCCAGAATTGTAATAGTCCAAACATGGACTTTAATTCCCCTTAACATTATATCAGATAATTATATAACACGCTAGTATTAACGCAAAATTTCTTTCGTTAAAACTAATTTAAACTTACAATTTTTGGGCATATTGCGCAAGCCATGCCTTCCAAACCTTGTAATCCGGCTGAATTTTTGCAACCATCTGCCAGAATCGGGGCGAATGGTTGAATTCATACAGATGACACAATTCATGGATCACAACATAGTCAAGCGCCTCGCCGGGAGCTTTGATGAGTTTCCAGTTGAAATTGAGATTGCCTTTTCGCGAACAGCTGCCCCAGCGGGTTTTCTGTTCCCGGATGGTAATGCGGTTCGGCCTTGCGTTTCCCAGCATCGGCGCAAAATATTCGATGCGCTCGCAGATTCTGTCCTTCGCCTGCTGCGAAAGAGATGCCTTGTCCTCCCGGCTGACGGAGGGTTTCAGGCGTTCCTGCTCCGTAAGAATCCAGTCCCGCGCCTCCAGCACAATCCTGTCCACCTCGCGGAGCCTCGCCTGGCGGGGCGCATATACGCGAACGCCCTTGTCCTCCACATGGATGGATACCTTTGAGGAGGATGTGGAATGAATCAGCGAATAGACGATATCGCCGGTTTTTCGCTGCATCATACTTCTGCCCGTCCTGCGCGTTCAATAACCAGGCGATCGAATTTAGCGCCGTCGGAAACGACCTCCGCCAGGCCGCGCACGACGCACTGCGCCGCATTTTCCGCCGTGTGAACGGGAATTCCCAGCGCCTCTTCCAGATGCCTGTCCAGCCCGAAAAGCGCCGCACCGCCGCCGGTGAGGCATGCGCCCTTTTCGGCAAGGTCGGCGGCGATTTCAATGGGAGCCTGCGCAAGCACGCCGCGCGCAATGGAAACAATCTCGCGCACGCAGGGCTCGATCAGGGAATTGACGGTCTGAGCGTCAATTTCGGCAATTTTCGGCAATTCCGTCTGCGTATCAAACCCGGCGGCGGTATAATTCAGCTCGCCTCGGGGTTCATGCGCGGTGGCAAGAGCCAGTTTTGCCATTTCGGCAGTTCTCTCGCCGATGCGCACACCCTTTGCACGCATAGCCTGCATGAGCATGGAATCCACGTCCTTCAGGCCGTGCATCGCCCGCTGCGATACCACCGGCCTGCCATAGGAAAAGATGGACGCACTCATGCTGCCCGCGCTTACATCGATCACGAATGAGCCCTCCGGCTGCATTACATCCAGCCCTGCGCCGATTGCGCTGAGCGCATCCTGCCGAATGAGCGCCACACCGTCGGCGCCGGCATCCAGCGCAGCCTGCATGAAGGCATACTGATGCGGCTTGTGCAGCCCCGGCGCGATGGACAGCACCACGTTGATGCGGCGCAGACGGGCAATGCTCCTGGCACGCTCGAACAGCGCCGTAAACCACTTGACCAGAATCTCCTCATCCTCGCAAACGCCCGAAGCGACCGGAAATTCCACCGAGCCGCCCTTATACATGCGCCCCAGCATAGCAAGCGCCTCATCACCAAAGGCAATGGGCATTTCCTCGCCCTTTTGCACCGCAACCGCGCTCGATGCGGAAAATGCGATACCGTATCCCTCCACCGCCATGCGCACATTGCGCGTGCCGATATCGATTCCTATGTTATACTTCATGGCTTACGCCCCCAATGTCCCTTTGTGGTATTTTTCCCGCGTGGCTTCGCCGCCGCGAATGTGCCTTTCGGCCTTGTTTTTTGCCAGCACCGCGCTGACCTCCTCGTATAAAGAGGGGCTGATTTCGCGCAGACGCTCGCGCATATCCTTGTGAATGGTCGTTTTGCTGACGCCCATCTTCTTCGCACAGACGCGTACCGTTGCGCCCGTTGAGCGGATATATTCCGCCGCCTCCGTTACACGGATGTAGATCTCCCTCTTCAAGGGCATCCCTCCCGCACAGCGTTTCTCTTCAAGCTATGCAGAGAGTCCCGGGAAGATTATCGGAAGAATTCCGAAGGCTCATTTTGCTCCGTTTATAAGTATATCACAGAATAACCGAAAAAAGAAGCAAAAGACCTTCCTTTGCCAAAGAAAAAGAAGTACGCAGATTTCGATTCGGTATGAGAGGCGAAAACAGAAGTTTGTGGTACATCTCTTCCTCCGGCAGTTGCAGGCCGACTGGCGTCAATTGCACACATCCCCAGCCCGCAAACGCAGGCCGGGGATGTGTTCTTGTCAAAAAACTAGTGTAGGATTAGAGAAAAAGCATACTCAAATCCGCAGCGGCGGCGTGTACGCCGCGAGGAGCGTATTTTTTCGAAGGTAAGCTTGCGAGCTGTAGAAAAAATCGCTTCCTTGCAGATTTCACGCCCGGAATCCTATGGATTCCAGTGAAATCTGGTGAGGGTGGCAGTGGCGGGGGAGTTTACTTCCCCGTCCACAAGTCTGGCAAAAATACTTTTTTGACAGACTGACATCCCCAGTCTGCGCTTGCGTGCCGGGGATGTGTTTGATCACAGGTTTTTCATGAACTTTTCGCGGGAGGAGAACAGCATTGCCGCGGCGCCGCACAGAGCGGAAACCACCCACAGGGCAAATACCGCCGTCCAGCCGGCCCATTCGGACACCGCGCCTGCCGTGATTCCGGCAAGACCGGAGCCAAGATAGATGAATGCATCGATCATACCGGCAACAGCGCCCACGCGCTTGAGCCTGTCATACTCAAGCGGAAGCATGGTGGTGAGCAGGGGATTGAGGCCGTAGGACGTGGCGGCGCTTGCTGCAAGGAGCACAGCGCACACAAGGGAATTTACACCGGAGAAAGCAAGCAGCAGCGCGCTGGCAACAGAGGAAAGAATGAGCAGCAGCGAGATGGAGCGGCGTGCACTGCCGCGCACCCAGTTATAGCAGCGTCGGCCGAAAATGATGCCTATGCAGTTCACAATCGGAATAATCAGCGCAACGCCCAGAACCCCGTCGAGGTCAACGCCCTGCGTTTCCATCAGGATGGTGGGCGCCCAGGTCATAATACTGTCGCGCATGAAGCCGTTGAATACGCAACCAACCAGAACGAACAGGAGTCCCGTCGTACAAAGCACGCGTCCCAGACCGCCCTCTGCCTTTTCGGCGGAGGATTTCTTCGGTTCGGGCTTGATTTTCACGTCATACAGCATGAAGAACGCAATCACTGCACAAGTGATCGTCACAAACGCGGGTACCAGGAAGCCGAAACGCCAGTTTGCAATGCTGACCATCATACCGGCCAAAAGCCATGCGATGACATATCCCAAAACCAGCGTCATGGAAAGAAAAAAGCTGGTTCGGGAGCGAATCTCCGTCTGGAATTTCAGAGCTACAATGCGGACAATGGGCGTCCACAGCATGGACTGCCCTACGGCATTGAGCGTCCAGAATGCCAATATGCATCCATACGACGGCGCGCACGCGCACACAATATTGCACGCGCCGGTAAGCAAAAGGCCCGTTAGGATAAAAAGACGCGGATTGATCCTGTCCACGATAAGACCGGTTACCAGCTGGCCCAGCGCATATATGATGGCAAACATCGTCGCAATCAGGCCGCCCTGCGCCTGCGTGAGAGAGAATTGATCGATAATCGACGAAAGCAGCATGGAAATATTCGTTCGGCATACATACGCCGCCGTATATGCCAGCATGACTGCGCCCAGAATGCGCACCTGCGCACGGGTGAATTTCATAGAATCGCCTCGGCTTTCTTTTGTGCATTTCTATATTCTACACGCATGGAAATTAAGAATCAACGCAGACAGCCATTCCTTACTTTGAAACTTTGGGGGCTTGTATAAAACACATTTTTCCGTATAATATAAGGGTAGGTATTTCTTACCGATGGAGGAATTGAAATGAAATCCACGCATAAACTGTGGTACAGCGCGCCGGCCGCAACATGGAACGAGGCTCTGCCCCTTGGCAACGGCCGTATTGGCGCAATGTTTTTTGGCGGAGCGGTTGAATCCCATCTGCAGCTGAATGAAGATACGATCTGGTCCGGATATCCGAGGTCGTATCCGCGCCCGGGCAATGCCGACACCCTTGCGGATATCCGCAGGATGCTGGACGAAGGCCGCTATGCCGAAGCCGAAGTGGAAACTTCGTACCGGTTTACCGGCCCGGACTGCCAGTCCTATCTGCCGATGGGCGACCTTTATATCACCTTTGACGGCGAACGCGCCGAAGACTATACGCGCGAACTGGATATTGAAAAGGGCATTGCCTGCGCCAAATATCTGCTGGACGGAAACGCTGTTTCCCAGGAAGTATTTATTTCCCATCCCGACCAGGCACTGGTTATGCAGATTCTGGCCGAAAAGCCGATCAATGTGCGCATTTCGCTTACCAGCCAGCTCAAGCACATAACGGACGCGCATATGGGCGTGTTGATGCTGGACGGTCTTTGCCCGAACAACAGGATCCCGCAGGGCGTTTCCCCGGATGATCCCTCTCTTTGCCCGGATGACCCGGCAAAGCAGGGCATTTCCTTCCGCGCGGCGCTCACTGCCGAGACCAATGGCGAAACCTCCAACGAATCCAATGCGCTTTCCATCACAAACGCTACGCGCATTGTCATCCGCATGACCGCACGCACCAGCTTTAACGGCCTCGACAAGCACCCGCAGCTGGAAGGCCGCAACGCCGCAGCCGCCTGTGCACTGGATATGAACCGCGTGCGCGCGCTGGATTATTCCACCCTGAAGGCACGCCACTGCGCAGATTTTGCTTCCTATATGAACCGCGTGGATTTCGTGCTCGGCGGCGAAAAAAATGATCTGCCCACCGATGCAAGGCTCGAAGCCTTTGGCGAAACACAGGAAGACGCCGGCCTGGTTGAGCTTATGTTCCAGTACGGACGCTACCTGACGGTGGCCGCATCGCGCCCGGGTACCCGCGCCACAAACCTGCAGGGTATCTGGAACGACAACATCCGTCCGCCGTGGTTCTGCGGATTTACCACAAATATCAATACGGAAATGAATTACTGGCCCACGGAGGCTATGAACCTTTCCGAAATGCACGAGCCGCTGTTCACCTTCCTGGAAGGACTGCGCAAAACCGGCGCAGTCTGCGCACGCGAATGGTACAACGCGCGCGGCATGGTCACGCATCACAATATCGATATCTGGGGCCACGCATCCCCGGCAAATGCCGTATTCAAAGGCGACCCCGTGTTCCCGTTCATCCCGCAGTGCACCTTCTGGCCGATGAGCAGCGCATGGATGAGCAGGCACATGATGGACCACTTCCTGTACACGATGGATTACGAATTCCTCGCAGAAAAGGCTCTGCCCGTACTGCGCGACTGCGTACAGTTCTTCGTGGATGTGATGGTCGAGGTTGAAAACGGATACTACGCCGTTTCGCCTGCGACCTCGCCGGAAAACACCTACATTGAAAACGGCGTAAATCAGGGCGTGGCAAAGGCTTCCGCCATGAACAATGCCATCGTGCGCGAACTTTTCGCCAACTACATTGCCGCGCTTGATCTTCTGCACATCAATGAAGGTCTGCGTGAGAAGGTTGAAGCGCTTCTGCCCAAGGTCATGCCGTATGCCATCGGTTCGAAGGGCCAGCTGCTTGAATGGGAAAAGGAATTCCAGGAAGCCGATCCGCGGCATCGCCATGTTTCGCACCTGTACGGTCTGCATCCCTCGCACCAGATTACGCCCGACGAAACGCCCGATTTGGCTGCTGCCGCAAAACAGACGCTGATCGTGCGCGGCGACGAAGGCACCGGCTGGAGTCTTGGCTGGAAGATCAAT
This sequence comes from Clostridiales bacterium, assembly GCA_015056055.1. Classification (GTDB taxonomy): domain Bacteria; phylum Bacillota; class Clostridia; order Christensenellales; family Aristaeellaceae; genus Alectryocaccomicrobium. Next base: position 75,428 of record SVHC01000009.1, read on the forward strand.
TTCTGGGCGCGCCTGTTCGACGGCGAACACGCGCTGACGCTTCTGAAAAGGCAGCTGCGCCTTGTCGACCCTTCCGACAGCACTGCCAGCATGAAGGGCGGCGGAACCTATCCCAATCTGCTGGATGCGCATCCGCCGTTCCAGATCGACGGCAACTTCGGCGCATGTGCCGGTATCGGCGAACTGTTTGTTCAGAGCCGCCCGGATGCACTGCTTTTGCTCCCGGCACTGCCCTCCGAATGGACGGAATTTGCCATCTCCGGCATTAAAGCCATGCATGATATGGAAGTTTCCATCGAAAAGAGCGCCGATGGTATCCGCGCCGTCATCAAGGCAAGCCGCAGACCTCTCAGCCCCATCCCGGTATCCCTCATGGGCAAGGCTGTAGGTACCATTGCCGCGCCGGGTGAGTACGTATTTACCGCATAAACGCCGTTTTTATCGCAATGATCAAGCCTGCTTCGTCGCTGTGCAATATGCGCTGCCGCTATTGCTTTTACTGCGGCGAGGCAGCATGACGCACGGGCGGTGCCTTCCATTGTGACGGAAGGCACCGCCCGTGCTGTCGTTATGCGCGTATATGAGGCAATTCATGGACGCGGACAAGGAACTTCACGATACAAACCGCGTGGATTCCGCAGAAAAAGACACTTTTGCCCACAGCTTATGCAGATAGCAAGAGGGAAGTTGCAAACCTTTCACGTTTGAATAGCGATGTTTCACGTGAAACATCCACTTCGACATAGAGTGTTCCACAAACGCCATTTACATCGCACCTGCAAACTGATATAATAACCCTAGGACATTTTTCAGAAGCGGAGGAATACAGATGCTTCGCCAGCAGGCTTTCAATCAAACCGGAAACAAAATGCTCAAGGGTGCCCTGCATTGCCACACCACACGTTCTGACGGCAGCGGAACGCCGGAAGATGTGACTCGTCTTCATGTTCAGAACGGATACGATTTCCTTGCCCTGACTGACCACCGAATCTACAACTATGCGAATCATGCGCCCGAACAGGATATTCTGATCATTCCCGGCACAGAGATGGATGCAGGTCTTCCCGAACCCGGCGTACACTGCTATCATACGGTCTGGATTGGTCCCGACAAAAAAAACGGCAACGGATTTGATCAGGATCAGCGCTTTGACCCCCTGAATGTTACCTGTCAGGAGGAATACCAGCCGGTTCTGGACATGGCACATGAAAACGGCAACATGACCATCTACTGCCACCCGGAATGGAGCAACACTCCCTCCCATGAATTTGAGCGCCTCAAAGGCAATTTTGCCATGGAAATCTGGAATTCCGGATGTGCCATCGGATGCGAACAGGATATGGACGCGGCATATTGGGATAATCTTCTGCGCCAGGGGCAAAAAATCTGGGGCGTTGCCACGGATGACGGTCATGCAATGCACCAGCATTGTCTCGGCTGGGTACGCGTAAACGCAGAACGCGATCTTGACAGCATTCTTGCCGCACTTAAAAACGGCGCGTTCTATTCTTCCACCGGACCGGAAATCTATGATTTCTATGTAGAAAACGGCAAGGCTGTGGTGAAGTGCTCTCCGGCCAACCGCGTGCGCTGGCATTATGGCTTTTTCCCCACCCAAATCAGCAGGGGCGACGGAAAACTGATCGAAACTGCCGAATTCCACGTACCGGGTTTTTTCACTTACATCCGTGCTTCTGTCGTGGATGCCGAAGGCCGCATGGCATGGACAAATCCGATTTTCCTGAAGGATTGAGCATAGCTTTTGTATTTCAGCCAAGAATACCGCCGACGTCTCGTTGCATTCGCCCGTCCGCTATTCTTGTCATTTCAAGAAAAATCCGCTCCAACAGAAGTGTTGGAACGGATTTTCTTTGCATTTTTCGCCCGGAAGCGGATCATTTGTCAATTTCCTTTGCGCGGAACATTCCCTTTTTGCTGAGCAGGATTTTCACCGCACCAACGGGCGTTGCGGCGAATGCGCACAGGGCATACCCCGCAGCGTCCAGCATTTTTTTCTGACGGAAGGATACGAAGAATGCCATGGAATAGAAGCGGCACTTCATCATGCGCCTTTCCTTGCTGCTCAAAACGTCCTTGTAGCCGAGTTTTATCTCCAGAAGACGCTTTTCTCCAGGGATTTTGTTTGCACCGGCGGAAATACGTTCGCCGCTGTGCACAATCTGCACGGACAGGGCACGCGGCAGATAGCCGATTTTGAGCCCCTTGTTGATGGCACGCAGCATGAGCATATATTCCTGCGATACGGGGCGGTTTTCAAACAGTCCCAGTTCAAACAAAGCGTCCCTGCGGAACATATAGGTCATTGTGGGCGTGAGCGGGGAAACCAGATGCGCACGCAGAAGGGTATTGTTATCCGGTGCGCCGGGAAGACCATGCGTGCGGATATCCATGGTCGTGCCTTCGCTGTTGCGAATTTCGCAATCCATGAAGGTCATATCAAAATTGCCGGAAACCATGAAATCCAGCTGCTCGCGGAGTTTGCCGGGCAGATAGAAATCGTCATCATCGATGAAGGAGATATAGTCGCCGGTAGAAGCCTCAATGCCGCGGTTGCGCGTGAGAGAACCGCCCATATTCTTATCATTTTCAAGGAAAACGATGCGCGAATCGTGGATTGCCTCGATCTGAGCGCGTGTTTCAGTCCTTGCAGGGCTCTCCGGCGGATTGTCGCTTACAACAACGACCTCCACATCCACGCCTTCCTGTCCGAGAACGGATTCAATTGCGCGCGGCAGCATCTGAGCCCGTGCGTAGGTCGGGATAATTACCGATATCTTCATGGCTGTTCTCCTTATTTGTGATAGCGTTCGCCCGCATTGATTCGTGCGCTGCGGTAGAGCTGCTCCAGCAATATCACGCGCATCAGCGGGTGCGGGAAGGTCATCTTTGAAAAAGAAAGTTTTTCGTCCGCGCGAGCAATCACGCTGTCCGCAAGACCGAGCGAGCCGCCGATGACAAAAACCACGCGCCGCCCCTGCATCGCCCAGGCAGCCGTCATCCGCGCAAGTCCCACGGAATCGGGCGCATTTGCGGTGATGCACAGCGCAACGACATAGTCATCCGGACGGATGGCCTTGAGAATCTTTTTGCCCTCCTCGTCCATCACGCGCTTTTCCAGGGCCGCACTGGGTTTATCGGGCTCGCGCTCGTCATCCACCTCGATCACCTGATAGCTGCCGTAGCGCGTAAGGCGCTTCAGATATTCCGCGCAGGCATCTTTCTGCCACGCTTCCTTCAGCTTGCCGACGGCAATGATTGCAGCATTCATGCGCTAGCCTCCGTAAATCAAAATCAAGTCCTGTATCAGGAAGTAAATCCCCGTAAAAATTCCGCCGAGCCAGACGAGAAGCGTCTGCCAGTCCATGGGGTCGTTTTTGCGCGGATGATCCGCGCTGACCGGGCGCGTCGCACGGACGCAGAGCCGGTACTGAAAAATCATGAGAAGCGTAAAAATCACAAGCCCCGGCAGCATGCCGAGAAGTCCCTGCATTCCGCCCACCTGCTCAAGCACGGTACCGGTCTGCGCCGGCGCATCTCCTGCCCAGAGCATCACGGCAAATGCAATGCCATTGAACGCCGTGTGATAAATCATGGATGCATACAGGCTGCCCAGGCGGAAAACCAGCATCGCCATAAGCGCTCCGCCGATGATTTCCGACGGAAAACCCAGAAGCGAGCCATGAATCAGGGTGAAAAGCATGGTTGTGATTGCTGCGGCGCGTACTTTTCCGCGGGATTCCAGCGAATTGAGAATCACGCCGCGGAAAGCAAGTTCCTCAAATATGGCCGGAAACGCCACCATCAGCATAAACATGCCGATAATGCCCATTGTATCCGTCGGCAAAGCAACGGAAGTATCGTATATCACGCCGCCGGTCGCTTCCACCAATGCGCTCCAGAACATGCTGACAATGCTGACCACCATAAATGCGAACGCAGCCAGAACCACAATTCCGATTGCTCTTCCCGGGCTGATGGGCAGAAGACGCAGCGATTCCAGCGGATATTTCCTTCTTCCGGCCAGATACGCCGCAGGCAAACCAAGACACAGTACATAATAGGAGGAAGAAGCGATGTTTTTCACCGCGCCCATATTGAAAAGGCCGGTGCCCGAAAGCCATTCCAGCAGGAACTGCAGGATGCAAAGCCCTGCCGACGCAATCAGATAAGCCGTTCCGCCATCAAACAGGTCGATGTTCCGCCGCTTGTTTCCTAAATTGATTTCTTCGCGCATATATTTCCTCGCAGTTCATAGATTCCGGCTGCACCGTCGCGCCGCGCCACATCGATCGACGCAGACTGTCCCGCAGCGATGAGCGAGTCTGTCACCGTGCGCAGTGCAAGCTCCGGAAAATTGTTTTCCCGACTCAGATGGCCAAGCACCAGCTGCTTTACGCCCGACGCAATCAGCCGCGATGCAGCCGCGCCCGCATCTTCATTGGAAAGATGGCCCTTGTTTCCCATGATGCGCCGCTTGAGGTCATAGGGATAGGGACCCATGCGAAGCATACCAGGATCATAATTCGATTCCAGCAGCACCAGATCCGCGCCTTCGCAGCAGGAAATCCAGCCTTCCTGAATTTCGCCCGTATCGGTCGCAACGGCACAGCGCGCATCCGGAGTTGTGAACGAATAGCCCACAGGTTCCTCGGCATCATGCGAAATGGGGAAGGGCAGAACGGTTATCCCGCCCAGCGAAACCGCCGTACCCGTGCGGAGAATGCCGATATTGTCCCGATGAACGGCGCCGATCTTTTCGCGCATGGCGCGCCAGGTGCCCACTGTGGCATAAACGGGCAGATTGTACTTCCGGCTGAGCACGCCCGCGCCGGAAATGTGGTCGGTATGCTCATGCGTAATCAGTATGCCCGAAAGGCGGGCAGGATCTGCGCCGATGCGGCAAAGTTCCTTCGCGATCCGCGTGCCGGAAATGCCTGCATCCACCAGAAGGTGCGTATCGCCCTCGGCAACGTAAATCGCATTGCCGCCGGAGCCGGAAAACAGGGGGGCAAATATCATTCCTCGTCGTTCACTCCCGTCAGGTCAAAAGCGGGCGTATATTCGCGCTTTGCAGAGGAGCGCGCCTGCACAAACCCGTTTTCAAATCCACATTCGTCAATGTATTCCCAGACCAGTTCGTATTCTTCGCGCGAAATGCGCCGGTCCATATCCGTTCCCGCCACGCGGGGCGTGGGCGTGTACTGCGCCATCACGCTGACCCATGCATCGGGCAGATTTTCAAAGATCCATTTCAGGATTTCAATGCTTTCCTCGGCGTGACCCGGCAGAATCAGATGCCGCACGAGCATTCCGCGCGTCATGAGTCCATCCTCGTCAAACTGCGCGGGACCAACCTGCGCGTGCATGGCAAGAAGCGCTTTCTTTGCCACTTCAGGATAATCCGGGCAGGCGGAAAGGGTACGCGCCGTTTCCGGGTTCATGTACTTGAAATCCGGCAGATAAACGTCTACAAGGCCGTGCAGCGCTTCAATCTGCTCCTCCGTTTCGTATCCGGACGAATTCCAGACCACAGGTACGGGGAGTTTCGGCGTAAGCGAGCGCACAATTTCGGGCAGAAAATGCCCGGCAGTGACCAGATTGATATTGTGCACGCCCTTTGCAATAAGGCGGTCGTAAACGCTTCTGAGGTCATCCACTTCCTGCCCGAATGCGCCGCGGGAAATATCGTCATTCTGGCAGAAGACGCATTTAAGCGGACATCCGGAAAAAAACACCGCACCCGAACCTTTTGTACCGGAAATAACGGGTTCCTCGTCAAAATGGGGCGCTGCGCGGGCAATTTTCGGTTTCATTCCGACGCCGCACAGTCCGCGTTTTTCGCACCCTCTGGGGCAGATGCCGCATTTCATTGTTTTTCCTCCGCATTTTCGCCGCCGGCAATCAAAAGCGCATATGCACCGTTCTTTGCCATCAGCTCGTCGTGAGAGCCGGATTCGATCAGCTCACCGCGTTCCAGCACATAGATGCAGTCGCAATCGCGGATTGTGGAAAGGCGATGCGCAATGAAAATCGCCGTGCGCCCCTCGGAAATCGATGCAATGGACTGCTGAACAAGCTCTTCCGTATGGGAATCGATATTGGCCGTAGCTTCATCCAGAACCAGAATGCTCGGCCGGTGCGCAATCGCACGTGCAAAGGACAGAAGCTGCCTTTCGCCCGTGGAGAAGGTCGCGCCGCGCTCCGCCACCGCGGCATGCATGCCGCCCAGCCTGTCCACGAACATGTCCGCATGGCTCAGGCGAATCGCGCGGTCAATCTCTTCATCGGTGATATCGGCATGTACGCGGATGTTGTCGGCAATGCTGCCGGCAAACAGGAATACATCCTGCAGCACAACCGCGATCTGCGATCTCAGGCTGGAAAGCTTCCATTCCTGCAAAGGTACGCCGTCAATCAGGATTTCACCCCGCTGCGGCTCATAAAATCTCGAAACCAGATTGATAATCGTGGTTTTACCCGCGCCTGTTGCGCCGACAAAAGCGATTTTTTCGCCCGGTTCGGCCGTGAAGGACACATCCCTGAGTACCCATTCCTCATCCTTATAGGCAAACCAGACGTTTCGGAACTCCACGCGTCCCTGAATGGCAGCCTCATGACCGGGCGCGTCCGGCTCTTCCAGCACGCAGCCGTCGTTCAGAAGGGAGAAGATGCGGTCCGCCGATACGAGCGCAGACTGCACGGAATTGTACTTCTCGGCAAGATCGTTGATCGGGTCAAAAAACTGCTTTATGTACGTCGTAAATGCAAACAGCACGCCGACTTCCACTGCGCCGATATCCTGCCCGGCCATCTTCCAGCCGAAAATCAGGATCAGAACGATTGCCAGCGCGTTGATGACCTCCATCACAGGGCGCATAAAGCTGTTGATGCCGACCTGCGTCATGGTCGTTTTGCGGTACTGCAGGTTGAGATCGTGCAGCTGGTCAAACTTCTCCTTTTCACGTCCGAATGCCTGAATCACGCGGATGCCGGAAAGGCTTTCGGCGAAAAAGCCGTTGATCTTCGAAATCAGCGCCTTCATGCGCACAAAATTGTTGTGCAGCGCCTTGCGGCACAGGAAGGTGATCGCCATAATCAGGGGAACCGCAGTGAATCCCACCAGCGCAAGCCGCCAGTTCATGGTCAGCATCATGATAACGATACCGATCAGAAGGAAAACATCCCGGAAAAGACCGACCAGAACGTCGTTGTAGAACTCGTTCAGCGATTCTACGTCGTTTGTGGCGCGGGTCAGAAGCCTGCCGCTGCCCATGCGGTCAAGGTCGGTGAGTTTCATGCGGTGAATGTGGTCAAACAGTTTCAGACGCACGTCATGCAGAATCGACTGACACACGCGCGCAAGCAGACGCGCCTGCATGATGCTCGCCGCCGAACCTGCGACAACCACCAGAAAATACGCAATACCCATCCACAGAAGTGGAGCCGCGCTGCCGCCCTCCGCAGCAAGAGGACGGATATAATCGTCCACGGCGATTTCCATGATCAAAGGTTTGATCAGATCCGAACCGTTGAATGCCAGAACCAGCACAATGCACAGCACAAGCTGCCACACATACGGGCGCATGAGTCCAAGAAGCGGCAAAATCACATGGCCGTTTTTTGCCTTATTGCTTTTACTCTTCATCTTCTGCCTCCGTTTGCTGTGTCCACATTGCGGCATATCTGCCGCCCAGTGCCAGAAGCGCCTCATGCGTGCCGCGCTCCGCGACACGTCCGTTCTCCATAAAGAGAATCTCGTCCGCCTCCTTCAATGCGGAAAGGCGATGGGAGATGATGACCGCCGTGCGTCCTTCGAGTTCGCCCCTGAGATTTTCAAGGATTCGGTTCTCCGTGCGCGTATCGACGGCGCTGAGCGTATCGTCCAGCAGCAGGATGGAGGGATTTCTCACAAATGCGCGTGCAAGCGCCACGCGCTGCCGCTGACCGCCGGAGAGGTGATTGCCCCTTTCGCCTGCTACGGTATTAAAACCGTCCGGCATGATGGCAAGGTCTTTTTCAAGCCCCGCCTCGCAGGCTGCGCACTCTACCTCGGCATGCGTTGCGCCGGTGAAGAATGCGATGTTGTCCTCAATCGTGGTATTGAACAGGAATCCATCCTGCGGCACATAGCCGATGGCGCGCCGGAGCGACGCTGCCGGAACGGAAGTAATATCCTGTCCGTCGATAAACAGCTGCCCTTCCTGCGCAGGCAGAAGCTTTGTCAGAAGCAAAAACAGCGTGCTCTTGCCACTGCCGGTTTTGCCCGCAATGCCAAGCGTGCCGCCCTTGGGGATGGAAAAGCTTACGTCTTTGAGTGCCTCGCGGTCGCCGTCAGGGTAGGTGAAGCTCAGATTCTTCGCCTCGATGGTGCCTTCGATGGTGCGTCCGTCGTCCGTGCGGTCGAAAACCGGGGTTTCCTCTTCCTTCATGAGGGCTGCCATTCGCTTATACGACGCAAGACCCCTCTGCAGCATATTCACAATGCGACCAATGGACATAACCGGCTGCACGATCATTGTAAGATACGAATTGAATGCCACATAGTCGCCCAGTCCGATTTCGCCCTCGATTACCAGCCGTCCGCCGTAAACCAGACCGACCGCATAGCACAGGCCAAACAGAACCTGAATGACGGGGGAGAGCATGGCCGACGTGTACGACAGGCGCAGGTTCGCCTTGCGCATTCCGTCACTTTCAGCCTGATAGCTTTCGTACTGCTGCTTTTCCATGGCAAACGCCTTCAGAACGCGCATGCCGTTGATATTTTCCTGCACATGGCCGGAAATGTTCGAAAACGACTCCTGAACGGTTTTGAATTTCGTCTGAACGCTGCGGCCTATATATATAATGAAGAAAATGGCCACAGGAACCGGGAGCAGCGCAAAAAGCGTAAGGCTGGGATGAACACCCGCAGCCATTTCACCGACGGAAAATCCGATGTTCGTCAGCGCGGAAAGGGACTGAGCCATGACCATGCCGAAGGTCATTCGCACCGCGCCCACATCGTTCACGGCATACGCCATCAAATCGCCCGAACGGTTTTCGCCGTAAAAGCGGATGGGCAGGTATTCCAGATGGGAAAACAGCTTATCGCGCAGATAAATTTCCATCTCGCGCGAAGTGCCGATGATAAAGTAGCGCCAGGATAGCCTGGTGACGAACACGCCCAGTGCGATCCACAAAATGCGCCACGCTTCCCGCGCAAAGGCCGCATAATCGCTGCCGGCAAACAGCTCAATTGCGTTACCCAATGCAATGGGGCTGCGCGTATGCAGCCATGTGCTCAGAATCAGAAGAATTGCACCGGGAATATAGTTCCAGCCATGTTTTCGAAAAAATCCCTTCAGCATTTGTATCCGCCTTTCTGAATGAGGCTTTTTAGTTGGCTCTTCTGAATGTGATCAGGTGCGCCTGCGCCTCAGCGCCCCAGCGGAGGTTGATCGCAGTGCAGCCCGCGCCGTTGGAAACCAGCATGGTATGCCCGTTTTCCTTCACCCAGCCGGTGAGGTATTTCTCGCCATGCACCGACGGAATGCGGGGGCTCCAGCCGAAAATGCGAATCTGCCCCCCGTGCGTGTGCCCCGCAAGGACCACGTCCGCCCACTTGCCTCCGTCCGCCGCTTCGGAAGAGGCAATCGCAGGCAGCGCATCCGGCGTATGAGTAAGCATAATCACGCAGTCGCCGCTGTTTACCGCGCCGGAAATCGCCGAAATATTGGGATGACCCACGTTATAGTCATCCAGACCCGCGATATACAGCGCATCTTCACCGATTGCAATTTTCGCGACCTGATTTTGCAGCAGCATGATTCCGCCCAGCTGCAAAATCAGGTC
>SVHC01000050.1 GCA_015056055.1 Clostridiales bacterium
TCGTCCGCAGAATCATTCTGCATTTCAATGCAAAATCCTTCAATTTATGCGACATTTGGGCTCTTGGGCTCACAGTTACATTATAACACGCAGCGTTCGCCCCGACAATCGGTTCAACTGCCTGTGCCGCGACAGCGAAGACCGCCTGAACAAGTTCCAGAAGATCAAATCCCTGTCCAAGATCCAGTCCAGCCCTTACTCCTATATTCCACCACAAATCCCGCATTTCGATGCAGGATTTTTTGTTTGGTCCGCTTACTTCAGCAAGTTTATTTTGCAAAAACGCATTTCGATCATCCCCATGAAGATCGACCCCAATCGCTTGAAAACGCGTAGAAAAACCTTCTGTGCCGCGGCATTTTCTTTATTGGGGAGGACAAATGTGCACGGAGACGAAAGATCCGAAAGCAGGGCGCAGGATTTCAGACAATGCAAAAAGCGTGCAGTATCGGTTCATACAACGCCATTGTGTGTTAATTCCGGTCTGCGCGCTTTTTTGTTTTGCGCCGCTCAGAGTAAAATCCCATTTATCGGACACACATCCCAGTATAATGAAGTCACAAGGTTGAGGGAAGCAAACCTCAGAGAAAAGAAAGGAAGAATGAACAATGAGCAAGATGAATATGGGCAGAGTCCTGACCTTCATTACTACGGAAGACGAATTCGGCAGCAGCGATTACGTCATCACCCCGATTCCCGCACACCGCACCGTCGAAATGGAATTCGCTCGCCTGGGCCTGGTTGGCAAGATCGAAAGCTACGAGCTTTCCGGCGTCATGCCGCTGAGCGTTGCCTGGAAGCAGGTCAGGCAGAAAGCAAAGGGCATGGGGATCACCGAAATCCGTTACATTGAATGGTAAGTCCCGGATAACGGACACTGCATTCAGTATAATAAAGCCACAAGGTTGAGAAAAACAAACACCAACAGAAAGATGAGGGAAGAAGGATATGTCCGCCTACACGAAGTATACCTTCAGCATGTATGGCGACGAAACCACGCCGGTAACGATGGTTTTCCAGAACAGGATGATCGGTGTGGTCATAGACAAGTTCGGACGCGACGTGATGATCATGAAGGAGGATGACCGGCATTTCCACGTAACTGTCCCCGTTGCGGTAAGTGACCAATTCTTTGGATGGGTGTTCGGACTGGGAAAATCGGTCAGAATTGTCGGCCCGGAAAGTGTAAAAGAAAAGATGAAAAAAGCCCTCGCAGACATCGCTGCGAGGTACGAATAATGCATCAGAGAATCAATATTTCATGCAATGCTGCCATACCGCAATTCATACCGCAATTTGCATGAAAAACGGTCTGAAATTCATTAATCAATAAGAAAACCTCGAAGTGCAAAAATCACCGCATATAATGTAGATAAAATCGCGCCCCCTGGTTCGGGGAAGCCCTGAAAGGGCCTCTCCGAGCCTTTCGCATTGTAGAGGTCACCGGTTCGAATCCGGTATGCTCCACCACACTTGAGAAATCCGAACCTGATTCCGGTAGGAAATGGGTTTGGGTTTCTCCTTTTTTATGCCTGATCGATGGCATGAGAAATACAAAAGTGCCTCAGGCAACAGGTGTTTCACCTGTTGCCTGAGGCACTTTTGTATTACAGAAGATACGATATTTTGCAGCTTTTTCCGGTGCGCTCCATGAATGCTTTGGAACAGCAGGGCTGAAAAAAACGGTTGAGGCGTTCGCACTCAGGGCATTGGAACAAACGGCAACGTTATGATATTTGACTTCTCGTTTCGTCAAAATGGCAAAATCTTTATATCACATTCTAAAATTCGATATTTTGTCGAAAATCATACTTTTTTTCTGTTTTTGCGTGATATAATGTATGTTGTGACATTTATGCGCATAATGTGGCTTTTCCCCGCGAAAGGAGTTGATTCCTGTATGATCGGTAAAGAGCTGAATAAGATGAACCGGCGCGAGCTCGTGGATATCATCTATCAGATGAAGAAAAACGAGCAGCGGATGCAGGAGAAAATAGCTTCTCTGGAGGCGGCGCTTCAGGATAAACGTTTGCGGATTTCCGAGGCAGGCTCCATTGCAGAAGCTGCCGTAAGCATTACAAAGGTGCTTTCTGCTGCGCAGGAGGCTGCAGATCTGTACCTTCATGAAATCTCCTGTATGAAGGCGGAGGCTGAAAAGCAGTGTGCAAAAATGCTTAAAGAAGCCAGAAGAAAGGCGGATAAGCTTTCTCCGGATGAAGAGAAACTGCCGCTGCAGACAAAACAGGAACGCCAGAGCGGGATTGTAAAGCCGAGACATCTCCGCGCAGAAAGCCGCCTGCGGAAGAACGGGCAAACATAAACCCTGTGAGGACTTGACACATGGCGAAGAAAACCAGAAAAAGAATACCAATTCCTTCTTTGGAAGAAGTCCAGAACGAACGCAAGCGGATTCGCCGCGGGGTTTATTATCGGCAGGCGCTCCGGGGTACCGTATCTGTGCTGGTAGTCGTGGCCGCCGTTGCTGTTCTGATTGCAACGCTGTTTCTGCCGATTCTCCAGATTTCCGGCGACAGCATGTCTCCGACCCTGGAGCATGATGAAATTGTGGTTCTTCTCAAAACGAAGAATTTTGACCGGGGAGATCTGATCGGCTTCTATTATCAGGGTAAGATTCTTCTCAAACGCGTTATTGCATTGCCGGAGGACGAAGTTGCCATCGACGGCGATGGCAATGTATATGTAAACGGAGCCTTGCTGGAAGAACCCTATGTAACGGAAAAGACCCTTGGAGATTGCGACCTGGAATTTCCCTATCAGGTGCCGGGTACGGGATACTTTGTAATGGGTGATAAGCGATCCAATTCGGTTGACAGCCGGAATTCTGTCATCGGCGCAATCGAGCGGGAAGACATAATAGGAAAAGTATTTATAAGGGTATGGCCGTTTTCTGAGATCGGATTCGTTCTCTGATTTTCTGAAATACGTTTATTTGATATAAAAGCGAAAGGGGGGGAGAGCTGTGCGTACTAGCTTGGGAACAAGCCTGAGGAATCTGATGTGGGTTAAAACCCGGAAGAGCCGTATATCGGCCTTGGCGATGCTGCTCTCCGTCATCGTTTCGCTGAATGTATTTTTTGCGTTGCGGCAGCCGGGACTGACCCTGGCGGGCGACGCCTGCTGTGGAATACTTGAACACAGCCATGATGAAGCCTGCGGCGTTCTGGAATGTATCTGCGGTTTCCCGGAAGAGGGGCATGTTCACGGCGATTCCTGTTATGAAGTCCAGCTTGTGGAAGCTCAGGAAAACCGCTATCTGGTTTGTGAAGTAACGGAACAGCCGCATGTGCACGGCGAAGGCTGTTATCAGACCATCGTGACCGAAGCCAGTGAGCAGACCTCTTTGATCTGCGAAAATGTCGAGGAAGGCCACGTCCACGAAGACGGATGTTACGAAACGGTGCAGATTCCGGGTTGTGAAGAAACCGTTTTGGTTTGCAATCGTGTAGCCGATCCCCATGAACATTCCGAAAGCTGCTATGCAGTGGAGATCATCGAAGCCCAGGAAAATAAGGTTCTGATTTGTGATATTCCGGAATGCCTTCATGTCCATGAGGACGCCTGCTATGAATGGAGAATAACCTGCGAGCAGCTGGAGCACATTCACAGCATGGAATGCTATTCTGACCAGACGGCGGATGTGGAAACCCCGCTGGATTGGCAGAAAATGTTTGCGGGCTATCCCTATAGCGGAAATCTGCGCAGAGACTTGGCCGGAATCGCCCGCATGCAGGTGGGATATGCTGAGAGCGAGCGAAATTTTGAAGTCGGAAGCGATGGAACCCGCCGCGGCTATACCCGCTATGGCGCATGGTACGGCGTGCCATATGGCGATTGGTCTGCCATGTTTGTTTCCTTCTGCCTCGATTATGCGGGCGCGGATTACGATGAAGCCCCCGGAAATACCGGCGCTTCGTCCATGGCGAAGATATGGGATAAGCTTGGGAAATATGCGCCGAAGGGAGAATATACCCCTGTTGAGGGCGATCTGGTGTTCTTCAAGGATCATACCGTGGGTATCGTCACGGATATCGTCGGCTCCACCTTCTATGCGGTTTGCGGCGATATGGAAAACGCTGTCGTGAGCGTATCCATGTCCATGGCGGATTCTTCCATCAAGGGTTGGGGATCGACAGTCGGAACCGTAGCTGCTGAGGAGACCCCCGTACCTACGGCAGAACCTACCGCAGCGCCGACGGTTGAACCTACGGCAGAGTCTACCGCAACGCCGACGGCAGAACCTACGGCAGAGTCTACCGCAACGCCGACGGCAGAACCTACGGCAGCGCCTACCGCAGCGCCGACGGTTGAACCTACGGCAGAGTCTACCGCAACGCCGACGGCAGAACCTACGGCAGAACCGACCGCAGCGCCGACGGTCGAACCTACGGCAGAGCCGACCGCTACGCCGACGGTTGAACCTACGGCAGAGCCCACTGCCACGCCGACGCTTGCGCCTGCGGCTACTCCGACCATGGAAACGGCAAACGACGCCACCATAGCGCCGTCTGTCGAACCCACGGCAGAGCCTGTGGCCACGCCGACGGTTGAACCTACGGCAGAGCCCACTGCCACGCCGACGCTTGCGCCTGCGGCTACTCCGACCATGGAAACGGCAAACGACGCCACCATAGCGCCTTCTGTCGAACCCACCGCAGAAGCTGCTGCTACGCCGACGGTGGAGGCGACCATGGCGCCCGCGGGCGATCAGCCCGTGGAGCCTACGGTTGAACCCTCTGCCGAACCTGCGGCAGAGGCGACCATGGCGCCTGCGGTGGAAGGTTCCGGATTGCCGGAACAGGATTCCCTGTCTCAGGACATCAGCGACGAAAAACTTCTGGATATTTCCAACGGCCCCGCAGTATTTCTCTTTGTGGACGGAGAAGCGCAGACGCAGATGCAGCGTTTCTCCCTGAAGGCGGCGCGCGCGATTGTAGATTTAATCCAGTATCTGCAGAAAAATGGAGGCAGTTATTTCTTCACCCTGCTGGATAAAAACAATCATGAGCTTCCCAAAGATGCGACGGGCAACTACATTGTCCAGGCCCAAACGGACTACAAGCTGACGATCAGCGCCACCAGTCCGAAGGGCTTCCATCCGGGAACCTATCAGTATCAGGTGCCCGATGGATTGCTGGTGGATGGCGGCGCCGGAGACTTCATCCTGAAAGATGGAACGAATGTCGGCAGTTGGAGCGTAACAAACGAAGGCTTGATCACCATGCATTTCAACGAGCATATGAACAGCCGCTCTGATATTACCATCAGTGCTACGCTCGGCATCAACTTCCCCCTGCAGGAAGAACCGATCGATTTCGATGGGAAGATTTCCGTTATCATCGAAAAGCCCCCGCAGGAGCTTGAAAAGACAGAGCTGGTTAAATGGGGTAATCAGGGTATTTTGGGTAATTCCGATACCCCGGATCCCTCCAAAATGTATTGGATTGTTCATATTACCGGCAAGGAAGGCTCGCAGATTCCGGGCAGCACCATGACGGACAGGGTCATCAATGGCGATTATATCGGAGTGCAGCACTATACGCAGTCCGATATGGACGCCGGGCTCAAAATCGTTGCGGGTGTAACCAATCCGGTCACGGGAGAATACGACGACTGGCATGCCTGGTATGTAACGCCCGGCGATCCGAACCTGGCGTGGACCGAAGACGGCTGGTCTTACACCTTCCCGGAGACCGCAACCTGCGTTGATTGCGGAGAAATTACTCTGGGCAACGGCTGGGAGTATTTCATTCATTATTCTTCTACCCCGCTGGCTACCGGCAGCGCAGGTACGCTGTACTACATGAACAGAGTCGAGCTCGACGGTCAATTTGCCGAAGGCGGTGCAAACTTTACCCATGGCGATGCCGAGGGCGAGATCACGAAAGAAGGTTCCTTCGTTGCCAATGCTGGAGACGGCGCTTTCCACTGGGAGTTCCGTGCGACCATACCGGGCCGCAAGGAGAGCCAGAAGGCGGATTACTTCTGGTTTATTTCGGATAATATGTACCTCCTGAACAGCGGCAACAGCATTGAAACCGAAATGTGGAACGACGCCAATTATGCAACCGTCACGGCAAACTACAAGGGCAGCACCGTCTATGTTCCGCGCATTCAGGATGCCACGGGCGATTCCCTCTTTGCATGGGACAATGCATGGTCGGCAGACAACAAAAATGGGGTTTACTACGGCAGGCAGATCAACCTTTTGTGCCGCTGCACGTGCACCTCTGAAACTTGCCCGCTCTGGGAAAGAGACGGCCATTGCTGGGGATACGGCTATATACCGTATGAGGGCGGCTGGGCAACGACAACGAAGTACTGCCAGTGCTGGAACCTGACGGGCGATACTACCTTCACCTTCTCTTACAAGACGGATGATCTGTCCATGATCGGTATGTACGGCGGTTTCGGCTATTCAATGCTGAATGTGGCCGACCTGTATTACAAGCCGGACAGAGATTCCGTTGGCATGAAGGTTGACAGCGGACAGGATTCCGTACCCATCCCCGAAATCTTCGATAAGGAGCTGACGCACGACTTTGACGGCTACACAGCCCATTACCAGATTACCGTCAACGAGGCGATGGTGCCGCTGACCAATGGTTCGTCCCTGACCATCCGAGATGAGATGTCGCCCTCCCTGACCTTTGTCAGCGGTTCGATGGTGATCATAACGGAGGATGCAAACGGCAATACAGCCACGCTGCAGCAGGACAGGGATTATACCGTTACCTACGATGGTACCGGAGGCTTGGCGCATATTCTGAATATTGTAATCAAGCATCCGCAGCCCGTGAAGTATATCCTTGACTATGACACCACCATCGTCATCCCCTCCAGCCCGACGGAGGCTGTGAAATACAGCAATACCGCGCACATTACGCTATGGGGCGAGGATATGACGGACAGCAGCGACGAAAAGGTCTATGCGGAGCTGAACATTGCCGCCAAGAGCTACCGGGTGGAAATGTTCAAGACGGCTTCCAATACGGGCGAACCCCTGTCCGGCGCAAAGTTCGGCCTGTACAATGCGCAGGGCGGCCTGATTACCACCGAAAAAACAGATCAAAATGGTTGCCTGGATTTCCAAACGGACGTCATACAGGGTATTGTACTGCGCGAACACCTGCTCTACTATATGCAGGAGCTGCAGGCTCCGCCGGGCTACCAGCTGGATGACAGCAAATACTGGTTCTGTTTCTGTGACAGAACGGGCAGCCACTGCGCGACCTGCGATCAGGTCATGGCGGGTACGGACGCCCTCCGCATTCCCTTTGAGCAGATTGAAAAAATCAATGTGCAGAATGAACTTCTGAGCTACAATCTGCCGGGCACCGGTGGCCCCAGTGTTTATCCCCTGATTTATGCAAGCGCCGTATGCATCGCCATACCGCTTGTATGCGGATTTCTTCGAAGGTGCAAGTGGGAAGGGAGGGGTGAAAAATAAGCTTCCCTTTTCACGGCGATATGCGCCGGAGGTGAATCCAATGCAATACAATCCCTACGAGAGATAATTTGAAAGGAAGTACAATCATGAAGAAATTTGTTGCGATTCTCATGGCTTTGATCATGGTGCTGGCTGTGTCCAGCGCCGCGCTGGCGGCCGAAACCTTCCAACTGACCATTACCGGTATTAAAGATCACACCTACGAAGTGTACCAGATCTACACCGGTGATGTTGCTGAAGAAGGCGATACTTTAGTTCTGTCCAATGTGAAGTACGGTAAGAACCACTATCCCGTTAATGGTAAAACAAGTGACCCTGTTCCCGATTCAGAACTGCGGAATTTAATGAATTCCCAGGATCCTGCCGCTTATTTCAACACTCAGATCAAAGGCGAAGCTTATGCAACGGTGAATCCAGACGGTACTAAAACCTCCGAAGAAATTCAAGTGGCAGCCGGTTACTACATGATTATGGATGTGACCGAGGAGCTGCCCGACGGTCAGACCAAGTCCACCACCATCCTGAAGGTCGCTGAAAATACCACCGTAGTTTCCAAGCATGCCACCATTTCTTCTACCAAGAAAGTGGACGATAAGAACGATTCCACCACCGATGAAGATGAAGTAGCTTGGCAGGATTCCGCTGACTACGATATCGGCGATGATGTTCCTTTCCAGCTGACGGTGACCCTGCCTTCTACCTTGGCCACTTACGATACCTACAAGCTGACTTTCCACGATAAGCAGGGAGCCGGCTTTGACGCTCCCAAGAACTTTAAGGTTTATATTCAGAGAGGAAATGACAAGCTGTTTGATCTTACAGCAGAGGCTGATTATGTGGTCAGCAATAGCTGCACCAAGCCCGATACCTGCGAGTACAGTGGCTGTACTTTCACTGTTACTGTAAAGGATGTTAAAAGTATTTATACAAATAATGTTCCCTTCCAGGATGGCGATGTTCTGATCGTTGAGTACACTGCAAAGCTGAACGATACTGCCAATGTTGGCAGAGCCGGCAACGAGAACAGTATGTATGTCTGCCACCCCGACGGGCACACCCCCAAGGACACTGTTACCGTTCTGACCTATGAACTGATGGTCAACAAGATTGACGGCACCACCAAGGATGCGCTGAAAGGCGCCGGCTTCACCCTGCAGAAGTGGAATGAAGAAGAAGAGAAGTGGCAGGATGTCGGTGAAGAAAAGGTTGGCGGTGACATAACCTCCTTTACCTGGTCCGGTATTGACGGCGGCAAGTACAAGCTGGTGGAAACCACCACTCCTGACGGTTATAACACCATTGCGGATATTGAGTTTGTGATCAATGCAACTCACAAAGATATTTGGCTTGCCGATGGTAACTATGCACTGGAGGATGTCATCGCAAAAGATCCTTCCGACACCACGGTTGTATTTGCGGATAAAAACGCAGAAGGTCTGCTGGACGGCAAGCTGGAAGGCAATATTGAAAACCACAAGGGTGTTGTCCTGCCCGAAACCGGCGCAAAGGGCACCGTAGTTTTGATCGGCTGCAGTTCCCTCGCCGTAATCATGGCAGCAGTATTCATGATCACCCGCAAGAAGATGTCCGTATATGAGGACTGAGATTTCAGACCTTAGCCCCGTTAAGTAACAAAGCAGCGGCGGATGGCATATCCTGCCATCCGCCGCCATCTTGAATCAGGCAGTGGAGAGATGCTTATGAAAAAAGACAAAGTAGGGATCATTTTGGTTCTGGTGCTGTTCATAGGCGTCTGCGGACTGCTTTATCCGGCCGTGAGCCAATACTGGAACACCAAGACCCAGACCCGTGTGGTAGAAAACTATCAAGAGATACTGACCTCCCTGAAGCATGAGGACTATACCGCGTATTTTCAGGAAGCAGATGCTTACAATTCTGCGCTTGCGGAATTGAGCAATCCCTTGCTGGACTATTATCAGCTGGATGGATATGACAGGATTCTGAATGTGACCGGAAACGGCATTATGGGCAATGTGGCGATTGCCAAGCTCGGCGTGGAATTGCCCGTATACCATGGAATTTCCCCGGAAGTACTCAATATTGCCTGCGGCCATCTGGAAGGAACCTCCCTGCCCGCAGGCGGTAAGAACACCCATTGCGTGCTTTCCGCCCACAGAGGGCTGCCGCATGCCAAGCTGTTTATCGATCTTGATAAAATGGAATTGGGCGATACCTTTCTGATCAACGTACTGGACCGAACACTGACCTATCAGGTGGATCAGATCAAGGTGGTTCGCCCGGATGAACTTGATGATGTCCAGATCGTTGAAGGAGAAGATTTCTGTACGCTGCTGACCTGCACGCCCTATGGCATCAATTCCCACAGGCTGCTGGTGCGCGGCGCACGCATCGAAAATGCCGCCCCGGCATTGTATGTTACATCGGATGCATACCGAATCGATTCTCTGGTCGCCACACCCGTGGTGGCTGCGCCGATTCTGCTGGGACTGCTGATCGTTTTGATGATCAAATACCGTGATACGGGAAGCAAACCGCTGATTTCGAAGGAGGAAGATGAATGGCTGGAAGAAGAATGGGAATAATTGTGTTCCTGTTTTGTTTGTGCCTTTGCCTGATGCCCTGCTGTGCGCAGGCGGCCTCCACGGCGGATGCAAAAGAAGCAATTTCTCCCGAAAAAGCATGCGCGCTCACGCTCTCGTACTGTTACAATGACGCTGCCTTTGAAGCTGTGTCCGTGAATCTGTATAAAATCGCGGATGTTTCTGCGGATTATCAATATAGCCTTGCCGTGCCCTTCGCAGCTGCAGGTCTGGAACTGAACGGGATTGAGTCCATGAGCGAATGGAATGAAATCCGTTCGACGCTGGAAGCTTATATCCTCGCCCATGATGTGGAGGCGATTCGTGCAGCCAGAACGGATGCGCAGGGACAGGTCCGCTTTGAAGGGCTGGACCCCGGCCTGTATCTCGCAGCGAACGGCAAGACGGAGAATTGCCGCTTCGATTCCGCACTGCTTGCCCTGCCGGGCCTTGGCGCAGACGGACTCTGGCGGTATAAGCTGACGGCCTCCCTCAAGGGCGAGGAGATTCCCCCCGTAGAGCCGGATGAAGAGATTGAACTCAAGCTTCTGAAGCTCTGGAAGGGGGACGACGGCCAGTCCGACCGCCCCGCAAGCATTCAGGCGGAAATCTTACGAAACGGAGAGCTCTACCAGACTGTAACGCTCTCAAAAGAAAACAACTGGGCCTACAGCTGGACGGCCAAAAACGACGGCGCAAAATGGAATGTGACGGAGGCGGACGTTCCCTCCGGCTATGTCATGACGGTTGAAAAGCGGGGAACAACGTTTATACTGACCAATACCCTGTCTACGGATGATCCGCCCGGGAATTCTCCGGAAACGGGTGACAGCGAGAGCGCCCTGCTCTATACTGTGCTGATGTATGTATCCGGCGCCGTTCTGGTCATTCTGGGAATTACAGGAAAGAGAAAGCGCACATGAGAGAGCAGAAGAGAAGTGTTGTTCGCCGGATTTGCCTTCTGGCGGGAATCTGCATGCTGTTGGCTGCGGCGCTGATGATGGTTTCGTGGCAGAGGGGCATGCGCGTTTCACAGCAGCAGGCGGCGGATTATGTGCATGCGCTGCGCACCCTGCTGCCCGAACCCCAGAACGCCTTTCCTGAGGAGCGGAGCAATAACGCCATGCCCGCCCTTTCGCTGGACGGAACGGACTTCATCGGCATACTGGAAATGCCGCGCTATGGCTCTGCGCTTCCGGTCTGCGCGGATTGGGGACGGATATCCCAATATCCCTGCCGCTTTAATGGAAGCATCTATGACGGCACACTGCAGATCGGCGGAAGCACCCAGAAGGGGCAATACGATTTTTATCGCGAGATTTCTGCAGGGGACAGCGTCTTTTTCACGGATATGCAGGGCGGGCGCTACGCATTTGCGGTGACGGATCTGCACTATGCAAAGCATGCGGATCAGGCCGCCCTTCAGCGCAAAGAGGCGGATCTGACGCTGTTTATCAAAAACGCATATTCCTTTGAATACATCATCATTTCCTGCGGTGCTTCAAGCTGAGGCGAAAGGAGGGCGGAGAAAACAATGAAGAGGGGATTCATGAGGAGCCTTTTGCTGGTCGTAGCCGCTTTTGTTTTCCTGTTCTCCAGCGTGATGGTTTTCAGATACCGTCTGGAGCTGCGCACAGGCGCGCAGTTTGCTGAAAATATCGCGCAGATGGTGGTTGCTTCTTCTGCAGATTATGCGGCAGAAGAAACTATGTATGATTCCGTTGGCGTTGCCGCACAGCCTTTGCTGGAGAACGAAAGCCCGGCTTCCGGCGAAGCTCCTGCGGTAACTGAAGAGGAAATCTTCAATGATGCTCCGGAGACTGTTGGCGGTGAAGCTGCGCTGGCAAGCGAAGCCAGAGTTGTCCGCGTTGCGCCGATTCAAGTGGATTTCGATGCGCTGCTGGCGGAGAACCCGGATGTGGTTGCGTGGCTTTATTGCCCGGATACTCCGATCAATTATCCTGTGGTACAGGCGGAGGATAATGATTATTATATGCATCGCCTTCTGGATGGCAGCAAAAGCTATCCTGGAACTTTGTTCATGGATTATCGCAACACAGAGGATTTTTCGGACTGGAATTCCGTAATTTACGGTCATAATATGCGCAATGATTCCATGTTCGGAACCCTGCCGGACTATAAGGAGAAAGAATATTTTGAAACACATCCCGAGATCTATCTGCTCACGCCGCAGCGTGATTATGTGATCGATGTGCTGGCAGGTTTTGTAACGCCGAACAATTCGGAGCTGTACAATTCCCTGCGACCGGAGGACGCAGAAAAGGAAAGCCTGCTGAAGGACTGGCTGGGCGTCGCCGGTTTTGCTGCGGATGAATATCCGGCGATGGAAGATCGTATGATTACGCTTTCCACCTGTTCTTATGAATACAAAAATGCCCGCTATGTTTTGATCGGAAGTCTGGAAGAGCTCGGCATTTAAAGGAAAGCATGCGGAATATCGCAACAGAAAAAGAGAACGCAGAAAAGAAGTGTTCTCCGAATGCCTGATGGAAGAATGTGTACAGCTGGAGAAGATCTATCGCCTTTATTTTTTTGCTGCATGTGTTCTTTTCGTTTATTTGCCTGATACATGCAGGAAGCCTGTACCGATTGCAGTACAGGCTTCCTGCGTGTATCAGGCGTTTTTCCATTTGGCTAATTCCTGCTGACCGTCCTCACTTTCATAATACTTCTGTATCAGCGGCAGCATGCAGCGAGCGAGGCGTTCAATTGCGTAGTCAGGGATGTTCATTTCGGATTCGGTTGGTTTGATTTTAAGAGTCGGCTTTTCAAGGCCGGATTTATTTTTGATGGTGGGGGTAATCGCCTCTTTCTATTATCGTTCAAAATCGCCGTAGATCATGCGCATGGTTTCTCTACGGGCAGAAGCCAGTTCTTTACGCATTTCTTCCGGCATGTGTTTTTCATAGCGGCGCAGATGATCGAGCTGCGCCAGTAATTCTGTATATTTGTCCCGCATTTCTGCCATTTGCGTCCAGGCTTCGCGGCTGGTTCTCTTAGCCTCTGCGGCTTCACGCTGCCAGTGAGCAATGCCGATCTTGGAAGAGGCGATCTGAGCCGACAATACCTGTGTTTTCTTGAACCATTCGGGTAACTTTGTTTCAATTTCCTCTTTTACCTTCGGAGCATTGAAGCGGTTGATACTGCCGAACAGATCGGCAATTTCCTGTCCCTCCTTTTCCAGTGTGGAAGATCTCTTAATCATCCAGGTTGGGATGTGCTGACGGCCTGTTTCCTTGGCAGCCCTGCCGCGCTCCAGATCAGGAAATTCTTTCGCCATGAAGTTGTGATATAAATCCTGCCACTGGCAGAGCTTTTGCCGGTCACCAATGATCTTCTTGGCAGACAAGTGACCATCCGGTGTAAGCGGCACAAAGCACAGATGCATGCGTCCTGAAGGCATATAAGGCTGTGCCGATATCATTGAGTGCTCTGTTGGCTTCGTGTACTCCTGCGTCCCTTGCCAGTCTGCAGAGACATCCAGCGTCATCTTCGAAGAGTGTGATCGCGCCTTCGACCAAGAGACGCATTTCGCTGAAGGCGTTCCCGGCAATCCACATGAAATCGTCTTCCAGTTGCATCGTGTTTCCCTCCCATATGAGGGGAGGCGGACGTCAGTCCGCACTCCCCAGAATCAGGTTCACAGCCTTTTCGGCCTTGCCAGCAGCGCTGACGATAAACCGCTTGTCATCTTTCAGCACTTGCATCCAGTTCTGCACATATGCTGCGCTGTTGCGGAGGCTGTAATCGGTTTCCAGCCCGACACGATTGACAAGGGCAGCAGCTCCGATCTCTGCGACAAGCTCTTCCTTGCTGTAATCCTCTGTACCGAAGAAGGAGGGTCGGTTCAGACGATTCAGCCGGGAGGGATGGCCCGTGCTGTGAGTCAGCTCATGGAAGACCGTGCTGTAATATTCGGCGGTGCTGACAAACTGCTTGCGGATCGGGAGAACAACTTCGTCGGTTGCCGGACGGTAGAAGGCCCTGTCGCCTTCGCTGTGGGTGAGCTTGACGCCTTCGCGACCAAGGTAGTCATATATGACTTCCTGCGCTGCTTCCAGCGTTTCTGCGCCGTCCGGGCCGCGCACTTCGTGAGTGTGCTTGGCAGTTACGCCCTCGCATTGGTCAATATGGAACACATTGTAGTAACGTAGGAAGGGCACTTCCTTCTTTTCGCCGGTTTCTTCGGTTTCGATCCACTTCCAGAAGACGACCATATGAGACTTCTCGCCCTTGCGGATGCGTCCGCCAGCCTCTTGGCACTGCCTGAAGGTGAGGTATTCGCCGGGACGGCCCAAGAGCATCTGATTGAGGAGGCTGTACGCCTTACCGGTCGCATGGCTTACGGCCTTACCGCAAGCGATCCAAGGCTTTTCCCAAG
>SVHC01000051.1 GCA_015056055.1 Clostridiales bacterium
AGCGTACCACCCGGCCCACTTCGGATTTCTACACGGATGAGCTGGTGGAGGCTGTGGGCGAGTATGTGTCCTTCGTAATCGCTGAGATTGAGGATGCCCGCCGCAGCTGCGCCCACCCCATCATCATCGTAGAGCAGCGGGTGGACGCATCCGAGTATGTGGACAACTGCTTCGGCACCGCCGATATGGTCATCATCACCGACCAATACGCCCACGTCATCGATCTGAAGCTGGGCAAGGGCGTGGAGGTCTCCGCTGTGGAGAATCCGCAGCTCATGATCTACGGCCTCGGTGTGCTGAACATGGCCGAGTCCATCTACGACATCGAGACCGTCCGCATGACCATTGATAAGACCCACACCAAAATGGGAAAGGCTCGTCCCTGGATGCTGTGGCCTTATCTGGGCTGCGGAGTCTGCCTGTTCGCAATCTTCGCCATTCCCACCTCCTGGGGCCAGGTTGCACAGTACACTTTCTTCTTTATCTTCTATGTAATGCTGAATGCCGGTTTCTACACCGCAAACAACATCGCTTACTCCGCATTGACCGCTCTGGTGACCAAGAACGAAAATGAGCGCGTACAGCTGGGCTCACTTCGCTTCGTGTTCGCCTTCACCACCAGCACCATCATCCAGGCAGTCACCTTCGGCCTGGTAGCACACTTCGGCAATACCGCCGCCGCATGGCGAATCGTCGCTCTGATCTATGTCATCATCGGCATCATCTCAAACACCATCTCCGTTCTCTCCCTGAAGGAACTGCCTGAAGACGAGAATGAGACCAAGAAGGAAGCTGACACCCCCAAAGAAAAGTACACCCTGCGCGAAGCAGCCGGTCTCCTGGTCAAGAACAAGTTCTATCTGCTGATCCTGGGCGTATATCTGCTGACTCAGCTGTACACCGCATTCACCGGCGTTGGCACCTACTATATGACCTACGTCCTGAAGGATGCAAACCTGATGGGTAAGTTCGCCACCGCGCTGAACATCCCCATGATCATCGGTCTGTTGATGGTGCCCACCGTTATTGCAAAGCTGGGCGGCATGTACAAGATCAACTACACCGGCTACGCTCTGGCAACCATCGCAAGAATACTGGTGATCGTAGCCGCCTACATGGGTAGCGTTCCCATGATGTTGGCGTTCACCGCCATTGCTTCTCTGGGTATGTGCCCCCTGCAGGGCGACCTGAACGCAGTAATCGCCTCCGCATCCGACTACACCTATCTGACCACCGGCAAGCGTATCGACGGTACCATGTACTCCTGCACTTCTCTGGGCGTCAAGATCGGCGGCGGCCTGGGCACCGCAATCTCCGGTTGGCTGCTGGCAGCAGCAGGTTTCATTGAGGGCGGCGTAGCAACTCAGCCCGAAGCCGTAATCACTATGCTGAATGTCATGTATCTGTGGCTGCCTGCGATCTTCTGCGCCCTGGTTACCTTCCTGCTGACCAAGCTAAACGTTGAGAAGGCAAACAAGGCTCTGATCGCTTCCCGCAAGGCATAAAAAGATCTTGTAAATAAGGAGGATAGTGTTATGGATAAAACCTACGTTTTCTCCGCTCCTGGCCGCACCGAAATCGGCGGCAATCACACGGATCACCAGTGCGGCTGCGTACTTGCAGCCGCGGTGAACCTGGAAACCATTGCCAAGGTTACCCTGAACAATTCAGAGGTGATCCGTGTGCTGTCGGAGGGCTATCCGGCAGTCACGGTAAATCTGAATGACCTCACGCCCCACGACAGCGAAAAGAACACTTCTGCCGCATTGGTACGCGGCATCGCAGCTGCCTTTATCCGCAGAGGTGCAAGGATACAGGGTTTTGACTGCACCACCCACTCGTCAGTGCTTCCGGGCAGCGGCTTATCCTCCTCTGCAGCTTTTGAAGTATTGATGGGTACCATCCTGAATGAAATGTTTCTGGGCGGCAAACTAAGTTCCATTGAAATCGCCCAGATTGGTCAGTATGCAGAAAATTACTACTTCGGAAAGCCTTGTGGACTTATGGACCAGATGGCTTCCAGCGTAGGCGGCATGGTGTTCATAGATTTTGAAGATCCGATTATGCCTAAGGTGGAACGCATCGATTTTGACCTAGAGAAAGCGGGTTATGCGCTGTGTATCATTGACAGCGGTGCAAACCACGCAGATCTCACCGGTGAATACGCCGCGATTCCTGCAGAGATGAAACAAGTGAGCACCTACTTTGGTGCCGATGTGCTGCGTCAAGTTCACGAAGATGAGTTCTACGCCGCACTGCCGGAATTGCGCAGCAGAATATCGGATCGCGCAATCCTGCGTGCCATGCATTTCTTTGATGAAAACAAACGTGTCCAACATCAGGCTACGGCACTCAAAAACAATGATGTAAACGCCTTTCTGAATCTGGTAAACGAATCCGGCAAAAGCAGCTGGATGCTCCTTCAGAACATTACGCCCGCCGGTAGAGTAGAACATCAGGAAATGGCGATCTCTCTTGCACTGTGCAAGCGTCTGCTGGCAGGCCAAGGTGCCTATCGCGTACACGGCGGTGGATTTGCCGGTACCGTTCAGGCTTATGTGCCGCTGGACATGCTGGAAGCCTTCAGATTCGGCATTGAAAAAGTGCTGGGCAAAGGCAAGTGCCATGTACTGAATATTCGCACTCAGGGAGGAACTCGGGTGCAGTAAAGGAGTTATCCTATGAACGTGAACTCTAATATAGCCGATTTGGTACAGTATGGACTTACAAAAGGGCTGTTTGAGCCCTGTGATAAAACCTTTATCATAAATCAGCTGCTCTGGGCGCTCCATCTGGATAGTTGGAAACCGGTAGCGCCCAGGGCTCTCCCCCTGGAAGAAATCTTGCGCAATATTCTGGATGACGCAGTTCAAAGAGGGATTTGCAGCGACGATATCGTCAGCCGCGATTTGCTGGACACAAAGCTTATGGGGCTCATGACCCCGCCTCCTCGGGAGGTGCGCGCCAAATTCGCACATCTCTATGCAGAAGCTCCAACCCGGGCAACAGAATGGTTTTATCGTTTTTCGCAAGATACGGATTACATTCGCCGCTATCGCATCCAGAAAGATATGCGTTGGAAGACGGCGACGGAATACGGCAATATGGATATCACCATCAATCTCTCCAAGCCCGAAAAAGATCCCAGGGCCATTGCGGCAGCTAAGAATGCTCCACAAGTCAGTTATCCCAAATGTCATCTCTGCGCAGAAAATGAGGGCTATGCTGGCCGTATAAATCATCCAGCAAGAGAAAATCACCGTATTATCCCGATCACAATCGCAGATTCCGATTGGTATTTCCAGTATAGTCCCTATGTCTACTACAACGAACACTGCATCGTTTTCAATTCTCAGCACACACCCATGGTAATTGACAAATCGGCTTTTTCCAAGCTCATGGATTTTGTCACTCTGTTCCCTCACTATTTTGTTGGCAGCAATGCCGATTTGCCTATCGTAGGCGGCAGCATTCTCAGCCATGAACACTTTCAGGGTGGCTGCTACAGTTTCCCTATGGAACGCGCGCCCATTGAACATGAAATTCATTTTGAAGACTTCAGCAGCGTAAAGGCCGGTATTGTAAAATGGCCTATGAGCGTCATACGGCTGACCAGTCCCAAGAAGGAACGCCTTGTTTCTCTGGCGGATAAAATCCTGCGCATCTGGCGTAACTACACAGATGAAGAAGCCTTTATATTTGCCGAAACCAACGGTACACCACACAACACCATCACCCCTATCGCACGCCGTAGAGGCGAAAATTACGAGTTGGATCTGGTCCTGCGCAACAACATCACTACCGCTGAACATCCTCTGGGCGTATATCACCCCCACGCTGAATTGCACCACATCAAGAAAGAAAATATCGGCCTGATTGAGGTCATGGGCCTGGCTGTGCTGCCTGCGCGTCTTAAGAAAGAATTGGCCGATCTGGAAGAAGCGATCCTCGCCGGTTTACCCATTGAAGGCGAACTGGATAAGCATGCCGACTGGGTAAATGATCTGAAGAGCAAATACGCTTTTACCCCCGAGAACACTTCCACAATTCTGAAGGTTGAAGTAGGCAAAGTATTTGCGCAGGTACTGGAACATGCCGGTGTCTTCAAACGTACAACTGCAGGTATACAGGCATTTGACCGTTTTATTGCATCCGTCAACCATGAAAACTGATGCGCAATGCACATACTAGTAATTCACTTCCAGAAAGGAACTGTACTATGAAGTTGCTTGAAAATATGAAAAGTGTTAGTGCTTTGATGACTGCTGTTTCTATATGTCAGGAAGATGTAATTCTCCGCTCCATGGATGGCAGCGAAGAGTACAATTTGAAGTCTGCCCTTTCCCAACTTATCAGCATTGCGAAATTGTGTGAAGAGCATGGCGGCGAATCCGAAATCATCTGTATGAATCGCATGGATGAAAGTAACCTGCTGCGTTTCTTTAATGAACTCGACAAAACCAATGCCGATTTCGCAATTTAAAATATAGCAGGAGGATCGAATATGAATGTACTAGTCACAGGCGGTTCCGGTTATATCGGTAGCCATACTGTTGTGGAATTGATGACCGCAGGTCACGAAGCGATCATCGTCGATGATTTGTCCAATTCAAAGGAATGTGTCGTCAGCCGTATTGCATCTATCTGTGGAAGGAAACCTTCTTTTTATCGAATCAATTGTACGGATGCTGGCAAACTCGCCCGTGTATTTGTTGAGAATGACATCGATGCTGTGATTCATTTTGCAGGCTACAAAGCAGTCGGAGAAAGTGTAACCACTCCCCTTGCATATTACAGAAACAACATCGACAGCACGCTGACTCTATTGGAGGTTATGGAAGCGTATGGTTGCAAAAAACTGGTATTCTCCTCCTCCGCAACGGTGTATGGCCCCGAAAATCCACATCCCTACCGAGAGGACATGCCAGCAATCCAATCCGCTTCTCCCTACGGGTGGACAAAGGTAATGATTGAACGAATCCTGACCGATTATTGCACTTCCAAACCGGATTTCTGTGCAGTGCTGCTGCGTTATTTTAATCCCATCGGAAGTCATACTTCCGGCCTGTTAGGCGATGATCCCAACGGCATTCCTAATAACCTGATGCCTTATATTGCCAGAGTAGCTGCAGGCCAATTGGAGAAACTGACCATCTTCGGGAATGATTATCGCACACCGGACGGCACCTGCCAACGCGATTATTTACATGTAGTCGATTTGGCAGTAGGGCATCTGAAAGCATTGGAATATGCCCAAGACCATGAAGGCGTTGAAGCTTTCAACCTTGGCACCGGTAAAGGTATTTCTGTGCTCGAACTGGTAAAAGCTTTCGAAACGGCTAACAGTATCAGTTTGCCCTATGTAATCGGTCCCCGTCGCGCTGGCGATCTGCCAGCTTTCTGGGCCGATGCGTCAAAAGCAAAAAATATCCTCGGATGGGAAGCTAAACTCTCTGTCGAGGATATGTGCCGCAGCGCTTGGAGTTTTGCAAGCAGTAGCTAAGTGAGTAAAACGACCAAAAAAATGCAGGAACACCATTAATCCAGTGTTCCTGCATTTTTCATCGAATGACAAGAATAAACGTCGATATTCTTGAAATAATGAGGTAAATGTTATTCTCTGACCGTAGCCAGAAAGTCAAGGCGAAAGAAGGTTTGCTTTCTCACGAACAAATGAGACTGCTACTTGATTGCATTACAAAATATGCTATGTATTTTTACAGTATTCACGAAACAACTTGTAGACATTTTGTGACAAGAGTAGTATGATTATGATAGATTGGTATACATATACGAATTCAGGCGTTTCTGTTTGGATTTGTCGCCATTCTGGAATGAATTTTGCGCGAAAACAGTCGGCATATATAGTCTACAATATAGTTCACGTCGAGCGGATAAGATGTTTTCGCAGGCGACTGGATATTTTGAGGCAGATGAAAATAGCATATTTGTGTCTGCGTTCATCCTATGGGAAAGACTATGTAGATTATCTAACGTATACCAAGCCAATGGAGATTATCGAAGCGACGGATAAGAATTCATAGAGAGGCAGTTCCACATAGAGCTAACCTGGACGCAACGGAGGAGGCCATGAACACGTCGATGAAGGAACCAAAGTTTATCCCTGATAGCAAGATGGATGATTCAGCTGATTCTCGCAAAGGCAACGAGCGCTTCGTTGTTGTTCCGCTAAGCCAAAAGCAACGGAGAGAGTTAGGGATTGAGCACTATTACCGCCCATTTCGTTTAAATAAAGAATTTCTTTCATGTCCCCGATCATATCTGACTGTCAAACGGTGCTTGGATGTTTTACTATCCGCAGCAGCACTGGCAGTCCTCTGGCCGATTCCCCTGATATTCATGCTTGCGGTTGTAATTGAAGATCCACATGGCACCCCAATTTTCCGACAGAAGAGAATTGGTAAAGATGGAAGATCTTTTATGATGTATAAACTCCGTTCCATGTATACCGATGCGGAGAAACAGCTTTCTTTCATTATTGATCAGAACGAAGTAAGTGGAAATGCATTCAAAATCAAGAACGATCCACGCATCACAAGAGTAGGACGTATCGCGCGAAAATACTGTATCGATGAAATGCTCCAGCTTCTCAATGTTCTGAAAGCTGATATGAGTCTTGTTGGACCACGTCCACCGCTTCCGCAGGAAGTGGCACAATATGATGAGTTTGAAAGACAGCGTCTTTCCATCAGACCGGGACTGACTTGCTATTGGCAGGTTTATCCGCATCGTCATGAAATCTCATTTGATGATTGGGTGGCAATGGATCTCAAATACATCATTTCTCGCAGTTTGAAAACAGATATTCAGTTGATCCTGAAGACGTTTTCAGTCATCTTCAGCGGCAATGGAGACTGATTCATACTTTAGATAAATCGTGCATCCATGCTGATGCAACGGAAAGGACTGGCCGCAATGATATATGCCAATCGCGCATTGCCTGACTATAGTGTATTGATGTCTGTTTATATCAAGGACATACCGGAATGGTTTGAACTGGCTGTCGAATCCATGGCGAATCAGACTCATCGTCCGAAAGAAATTATTATCATTTCAGATGGCGACATCACACCTGAACTGTGTTCTGCGCAACAAAGGTGTATTGTCGGCATCCGGAATTGATTCGTACCATAGCGCTTGAAAAGAATGTAGGCCTGGCGGAAGCAATGCGCTTGGGAGTAACCGAATGCAAGTGTGAGTGGATTGCCCGCATGGATGCAGATGATGTGTCTGATTCCCGCTGATGCGAAAAAGAACTGATACTGGCGTTGGAGAAAGAGGCTGATATTGTGGGATGTGACAGTGAAGAGTTTATTGGAGACATCAGCAATCCGCAGTCAGACGGGTGTTTCCTGCATCCCATGAGGAACTCGTCGATTTCTCACGCCGCAAAGTTCCTTTCTGTCATCCGGCGGTAATGATGAAAAAAAGTGCAGTGCTTCGAGCCGGCAACTATCATAATGTCTTTCCGCACGATGATTACGATTTGTTTGTTCGCATGCTGGCTACTGGTTCCGTTGGCTGCACAGTGAAAGAGATCCTATTCCATGTACGCGTCAGTGAAGATTTCTACAAGCGTCGTGGCGGTGTAAAGTATGTCATGACATTATTGGGATACAATTTGCAGTTGCTAAAAACAGGATGGATGAGACCATCAGATTTCATCGTTCGGTCCTGCGGCAATATCATTTTCGGTTTGGCGCCGGTTCACTTGCGTTCGTGGCTGTATAGAAGGCTGTTGCGTAAATGATGCGGATATTGATTGGTCTGTGGGTAAAAGCGTTAACTGAGGTATATCGGCGAACTATTGACCGTACTGCGTCCAAGCCATATACAGATACGGCAATTTTCTCAAGTCTTGCAAGGTGATTGGAGAAAACTTTGGAATCAGTTCACTATTGACATTAACAGAGGTTGATAATAGAGATTGTCCAACGGCAGAAGCATATTTGAACTCTTTGTACGGTAAAACCGTTGCAGATAAGCTGAGGGATAATTGATGCTGATGGGAATGGGCGCAAAATGCACCCACTCCTGCACCTTCGGATGCAAAGCGTGCCTTGTATCATAATCAACCGGATTAGCCCTGAAAGCTTTTCCTGAAAAGGAAAGGCTCTTTTCTTTATCGTCCATCACCGCAAGCGGCGCTGGCTACGCTCGGCAAATCTAAGGATTTGCGCTCGCTAGTCGAAGCTAAAGCCTCTCCCTCGCCTTCTCTGACACAAGAGCAGCGTACATTTCGTCGAATCCGTCGCCGTAAAATGTACATAAATAATCTCAAAACACAAACAGGAGCTCTATATGCCATTTGAAATTGTCCGAAATGATATAACCAATATGCAGGTCGATGCCATTGTGAATACTGCCAATCCCAAACCCATCGTCGGCTGGGGCGTTGATGCCGGTATTCACAAAAAGGCTGGCCCTAAGCTGCTTGAAGCCCGCAGCAAAATCGGGCTTATTCGGTTTGGAGATGTGTCCATCACTCCTGCGTTCAATCTTGATGCTCGGATCGTTATCCATGCTGTCGGGCCAATCTGGCAGGGTGGCAATTTCAGCGAGGAAGCACTTCTTGCCCGATGCTACACCAGAGCGTTGGAGGCTGCGAAGTCACACAACTGCGAATCTATCGCGTTTCCGCTGATCTCTGCGGGGAATCATGGCTTTCCGAAGCCTTTGGCATTGCAGATAGCCATCCGCGAAATCAGCGCATTCCTGATGAACAACGACATGCAGGTATATCTGGTTGTGTTCGGACAGGAGACATTCAGGCTGTCGGAAAAGCTGTTTCATTCTGTCGAGTCGTATATCGACGATAACTATATCCTCGATAAAACCTACGATGAATACGGAGTATCCGACAAGTGTGATGTGCGAAATCTGGAACTGCGCCAGCTCAGCCGTGCCATGGAGGAGGGCGAGTACGCTGTTCGCAGCAGCAAATATCTTTCCGCTGAAGTCTCTTGTGATGATATGGAGCTTCTCCCGGCTCCCTGTGCGCCGATCACAGCCGACTTGGAAGAGCTGCTCTCCGGTATCGACGCCGGTTTTTCCGAAACGCTTCTTATGCTGATCGACCGCACCGGCAAAAAGGATTCCGAGATTTACCGAAAGGCCAACGTAGACCGCAAGCTATTCTCTAAAATTCGCAATAACCCTGACTATAAGCCCACAAAACCGACAGCGCTTTCCTTCGCTATCGCCCTTGAATTGAATCTGGATGAAACACAGGATTTCATTGCCCGCGCAGGCTATACACTCACCCACAGCAGCAAATTCGATGTGATTGTTGAATACTTTATCGTCCATGAAAACTATAATATCCACGAACTGAACGCAGTACTGTTTGAACACGACCAGCCGCTGCTATGTGTATAATTGTCGCCTGCCATGCGACCTTTTCCTCCTTCGTTTCCGCTATACTATGACTGTAAGCGAACGAAGGAGGTTTTTTCAAATGACTGAATTGGTATTTATTCTTGATCGCAGCGGTTCCATGTCCGGACTTGAGTCCGATACCATCGGCGGTTTCAACTCCATGATCACCCGACAGATGAACACATCCGGCGAAACCTATGTTTCCACGGTTCTGTTTGACGACACTTCCAGCGTCATCCACGACCGTATTCCTCTGAAGGATGTTCCCAAACTGACCGAAAAGGAATATTTCACTCAGGGCTGTACAGCGCTTCTGGACGCTGTCGGCGGCGCGATTCACCACATCGGAAACATCCACAAGTACGCCCGCAAGGAGGATGTGCCGAAGAAGACGATGTTTATCATCACCACCGATGGTATGGAAAACGCCAGCCGCCGCTACACCTATGAAAAGGTCAAGCAGATGATCGAGCGTCAAAAAGAGAAATATGGTTGGGAGTTCCTGTTTCTGGGTGCGAACATCGATGCTGCCGCAGAGGCATCCCGTTTCGGCATTGACGAAGACTATGCCGTCGACTATCATTGTGACAGCAAAGGCACTGCGCTTAATTATGAAGTACTTGGTGAGACCATTGCAACTGTCCGCAGCTGCGGAGGTATCCCTGTTCCTACAAGCTGGAAATCCCGCATTGATGCTGACTATAACTCCCGAAAAAAGGATAGATAGCAGGCAAAGGTATTAATTCCGGGGCATCTTCCATACACATACGCTTTTATGCGATGCACAGTCACCCTTGACATGCAATTTTATTTCGGGTAATATAGCAATAATGTCTCACATTCAGGAGCTTTATTCTATGAAAAACACGCGCAGCATCGGCATATTCGCCCATGTAGATTCCGGCAAAACCACCCTTAGCGAGCGCCTTCTTACCATCGCAGGTGCCATCCGCAAAACCGGCTCTGTTGATCATGGAACCGCTCATACAGACCGGCTTGATATTGAACGGCGGCGCGGCATCTCCGTTCAGGCTGCCTGCGCTCCGCTTCAGTGGAAAGGGGCACGAATCAATCTGATTGATACGCCCGGTCACAGCGATTTTGCCGCAGAAATTGAACGTTCAATGTGGGTGCTTGATGCTGCCGTTCTATTGGTCAGCGGCCCGGACGGAATTCAGCCGCAGGCTGAACTTCTGATTAAAAGCCTTCGCGCTCAAAGCATACCGACTCTGATTTTTGTCAACAAAATGGACCGCTACGCTGCTGTGCCGGGCGTAATCATCGCCGAAACGCAGAAAAAGCTCGACAGCCGTATTGTGCCCTATTCGGATGACGATGCGCTGATGGCCTTTATAGCAGACAATGACGAGAAGGCACTTTCGGATTATCTGGACGGTGTTGTTTATCCGCGTCCCACACTCGAAAGTCGTTTCCGCGAATCGTTCATGCGCGCCGAAGCATTCCCTCTGTTTTTGGGGTCTGCCGTAACCGGCGATGGTGTAACCGCCTTGCTTGATGCGATCGTTTCACTTGTACAGCCAATTGACAGGACGGAAGAACCGGCTTGCGGCGTAGTATTCGCATTGGACAGCGACTCCTCCATGGGGCGCGGCGCGTATGTGCGCATGTTCTCCGGCGTTCTCAAAAACCGGGATCAGATTACGCTGCCCATTGTCCGCGAAAGTGCCTATGCCCGCAAAGAATCCACCGAGCAGCGGAAAATCACTCAGATCCGTGATCTTTCCGTAGATGGACGCGGCGGAGATCTGGGCGTTCTGGAAGCATCGGAAATCGGAATCGTATTCGGTTTGGGCGATATTGCAGTTGGGCAAATTATCGGCGATCCCGCTTTACCCCCCCGGTCACTCGCTCAGGGATATCTGCGCGAGCCGCTTCTTATGGTCAAAGTAAATCCCGAAACCGACGCTGACAGACCCGCACTTCAAAAGGCGCTTGGTATTCTGAAGGCAGAGGATCCCCTTCTGGATGTGCAGTACGCGCTCGGCGAAGCCCACATCCGCGTAATGGGCAATATCCATCTTGAAATCCTCCTTGAGCGTATTCGTGAGCGTTTTGGTCTGCGCGTAACCTTCTCAGAATCCACCATCATTTATCATGAAACCATCCGTGAGCCGGTTGAGGGATTCTGTGCATACCTGATGCCTAAACCCTGTTGGGCGGTCATCAAATTTCTTATTGAACCTGCGCCCCGCGGAACAGGCGTAACCTATCGTTCAGAAGTGCATGTTCGAAAAATCAAAGCCCGTTACCAACATCAAATCGAGCAGGGACTGGCTAACGCACTTCGCCAGGGAATGATGGGATGGCCTGTTGATGACGTGCATATCACTCTGATTGACGGTGAAGATCATCAGTTCCACACACACCCGCTGGACTTCATCATTGCAGCCCCTATGGCCCTTATGGATGGTCTGCGTCGTGCCGAAACCGTGCTCCTGGAGCCTGTTCTGGAACTGAAAATCACGCTGCCGTGCGAAGCAGGCGGCCGCGTTATGAGTGAAATTGTTGCCATGCGCGGCGAAACTCTGGAAACCCATCTGACCGATGATGACGGAGAAATGCTGCTGGTTGCAAAAGTTCCTGCCCGCAGCTCTATGGATTTCCCCACCCGCCTCGCTGCCATGACAGGCGGACGCGGCATGCTGACCTCGCGGATATTCGGCTATCAGGAATGCCCGATTGAAAGCGGCGCATCCTGCCCCCGTGCCGGTGTCAATCCTCTGGACACGGCGAAGTATATTCTTGCCGCCCGGAGCGCTCTTGAATCGGAAATCTTCTGACGCGAGTTCCCGGAAAGAAAGGATTCATTTTTCTGCTTAAAGGAACGCCATCAAATCGCCGCAGCGAAATGATGGCGTTCTTTCGGTTTTATTTCCCGTCAAGCATGTCCTGGACGCTCTCCAGAATATTCTCAAAAATCATCTCGGCGGTGTTCTCTTCTCCCTTAAGAAGATTGATCGCCGCCTTTTTTGTATCGGAATCGGCCGCACGATAGAGTTCAACGAGTTTCTTTTCCGTGGCAGTCACCTTGATCGTAGATTTCGCACTTCCGGAAGCCGAAGTCTTTTTCGAGGAATTACTCTTCGAGGCGCTTCCCTTTGCCGCGTTCAGCAGCGAAGCCTGCGTAACGCCGGTAGCCTTTGCAATCTGCTTAAGCTGCGCCTGTGTCAGTTCCTTTTTTCCACGTTCCGCAAGGCTGATATCAGATGCCGAAAGCCCTGAAATTTTACGCGCAAGCTGTTCCTGTGTCAGGTCTGCTGCAATTCTTGCTTCCTTAATAAGGGTACTTACTTTCTTCGCTGCCATAATGATCCTCCTTGCCTTTGTACAACTTCTTAATCCAAATTATATACAATACAGCAAGAAATAGCAATTAAAAATATGAAGTTACCGGCATTTAATCCCATTCCCTCTCCGCATTGAAAACCGACGCAAAGAAACCAGCAAATTGCTGCACATTTCCCCGAAATATCTTCTCATATTAGTAGGCACTTAAGGTGTTGACAATGCAAACCCGATGTGATATTATATCAGCAATTCATCGTACTAAAGCATTGCAGCAATAAAGAGTACGACATTTATTTCGGAGGGACAAACCATGAAAAAACTGTTTTCCATTCTTCTTGCATTGATGCTGTCCGTTTCCATGTTCGGTGCGGTTGCTGAAAACGCTGCTGACAGTGATTTGCAGTATATCATCGACAAGGGCACTCTGGTTGTCGGTATCACCGATTTCGCTCCCATGGATTATAAGAACGAAAACGGCGAATGGATCGGCTTTGACGCTGATGTTGCAAAGGCTTTTGCTGATTCTCTCGGCGTAGCAGTTGAATTCGTTGAAATCGACTGGGATAACAAAATCCTTGAGCTGGACAGCAAGTCCGTTGACTGCATCTGGAACGGCATGACCCTTACCGACGCTGTTCTCGCAGCTATGCAGTGCTCCAATCCTTACATGAACAACGCTCAGGTTGTTATCGTTCCCGCCGATAAGGCTGCTGATTATCAGACCATCGAAAGCCTCGCAAACCTCGCTTTCGCAGCTGAGGCCGGCAGCGCAGGTGAAGCTGAGCTCACCGCTCTCAATCTGAATGTTACCCCCGTTCTCACCCAGGCTGACGCTCTGATGGAAGTTGCCGCCGGCACCTCTGATGCCGCCGTTATCGACTCCCTGATGGCTGCCGCTATGGTAGGCGAAGGCACCAACTACGAAAACCTGACCTACACTGTTGGTCTGAACAGCGAAGAGTATGGCGTTGGTTTCCGCCTCGGTTCCGATGTTGCAGAAGCTCTGAATGCTTTCCTCCTTGCTGCCTATAAGGACGGCTCCCTCATGGCCACCGCTGAAACCTATGGCGTACAGGCTGCGCTGATCAATCAGATCGTAGCCAACGATGCCGATGCTCAGTATGTTATCAACAAGGGCACTCTGGTTGTCGGTATCACCGATTTCGCTCCCATGGATTATAAGAACGAAAACGGCGAATGGATCGGCTTTGACGCTGATGTTGCAAAGGCTTTTGCTGATTCTCTCGGCGTAGCAGT
>SVHC01000052.1 GCA_015056055.1 Clostridiales bacterium
GCTCCTTTTACCCCTCTTCCATGCGGAAGCGTGGTCTTATGCGGTATTAGCAACTGTTTCCAGTTGTTATCCCCCTGTTTAGGACAGATTGTTCACGCGTTACTCACCCGTCCGCCGCTAGAATAGAATCTGTGCAAGCACTTCATCCATCCCCGCTCGACTTGCATGTGTTAGGCACGCCGCCAGCGTTCGTCCTGAGCCAGGATCAAACTCTTCTGTTCAATCCATTATCCGTATTCGCTTCGAAGCGCGCCAACGCCTCTAGGCTGTTACGGTGTTTAACTCATTTCGGAATCTGACTGTTCTAGTTTCTTCTCTTCCAATTTCTCACTATGTCGTTTTCAAGGTTCGTGCGCTGCCGGAGGACTTGGCGTCGCTCGCGACAACGTTGGATATTATAGCAAAGCCCCCTTCAAAAGTCAACACCGTAATATCACACAAAGTTATGGCTGTTAGATTGTGAGCTTCCAACATTTTCAAGCCTTATCAATCCCACTCCCCCTTAAGTCGCCTTCTGCACCGGTATCAGCACCGGTATCAGCCCCAGCAATTTCCCACATGCGATTCATTTATTAAGTTCCGGATTTATTGACAGTTTATCCCATTTTATGCTACGATACAGCCAGACTGTACCGAGTTCATCCGGAAAGGAGCGATATCCACGCAGCACATCGGCACAAAAAACATCGAAACCGAACGGTTAATCCTTCGCAAATTCACCTTGGAGGACGCTCCGGCCATGTACAGCAACTGGGCAAGCGACGAGGAAGTTACCCGATATCTGACTTGGCCCACACATAAGAATATAGAAATAACGGAATCTCTGCTTTCTACATGGGTAAAATCTTACGACAATCCCGCTTATTATCAGTGGGCAATCGTGCCGAAAAGCCTTAACGAGCCCATAGGCAGCATCGCCGTAGTTCACAGTGATGACAGTATCAAAATGGCGCACGTTGGCTACTGCATCGGCAAGCCCTGGTGGGGACAGGGAATTATGACA
The DNA here is from genome assembly GCA_015056055.1 of Clostridiales bacterium. GTDB lineage: Bacteria > Bacillota > Clostridia > Christensenellales > Aristaeellaceae > Alectryocaccomicrobium. The sequence continues at coordinate 1,004 of SVHC01000052.1, forward strand.
GAAAGCCTTAATGCCGTAATCCACTTTCTTTTTAATGAAGTAGGAATGCAGCGAATCGAATGCAGGCACGACACGCGCAACCCCGCATCCGGTGCGGTAATGCGCAAATGCGGCATGCAATATGAAGGAACCCTGCGGCGCGCCGACCGAAACAATCAAGGAATCTGCGACGCAGCTTATTACGCCATTCTTGCACCGGAAGAAGAATAAACGGAGGAATTTCCATGTCCTACGGAATCGGAATTGACACAGGCGGCACTTATACCGATGCCGTCATTTATGATTTTACCTCAGGCAGCGTTCTCGCCAAAGGAAAATCGCCCACCACAAGAGAGGATCTTTCCATCGGAATCGGCAAGGCACTTGACATGCTGCCGGAAAATCTTCTGCGTCAGGCAGAGGTCATCGCCCTTTCCACAACACTTGCCACCAACGCCTGCGTAGAAAACAAGGGCGGACGTGCAAAGCTAGTGATGATGGGCACCTCGCGAAAGACACTGGAATGGGTAAATGCAGACATCAAATACGGCCTGGATTACAACGACATCCTGTGCCTGAACGGCGAATACGACTGGGATGCCCTTGTATCGGAGCACGATGCATTTTTCCACAGTGCGGAGGCACTGGGCGTAGTCGAGCTGAATTCAGAGAAAAACAATGCACAAAACGAAACCAATGCCCGCAATGTTCTGAAAGAAAAATACGGCATCCCTCTTGTAATGGCAAGTGAGCTCGTCGGCGAGCGCAACATCATGGAACGCGGCGCAACTGCTCTTCTGAATGCAAAACTGCTTCCCGTAGCCGACCGGTTTATGCGCGCCGTTCGCCGTGCCTTAAAAGAGCGCAATCTGGATGCCCTGACCATGGTCGTGCGCAGTGACGGAAGCCTGATGGTGGATGAAACCGCCCTTTCCCGCCCGGTGGACACCATACTGAGCGGTCCCGCCGCCAGCATAATGGGAAGCCGCGCACTTACCAGCTGCGGCGACTGCATGATTGTGGACATGGGCGGCACCACGACAGATATTTCCCTGATGCATGACGGCGAAGCGCAGAAAACCCGCGGTATCCGCATCGGTGGCTGGCGCACGCAGGTGAAGGGCGTATTTATCGACACCTTTGCCCTCGGCGGCGATACCCGCCTGTATGTGCGCGACGGTCAGCTGACGCTGGACAACCGGCGCGTGGAACCCCTCTGCTCGCTGGCTATGCGCTATCCGCACATTCGCACAGAGCTGGAAAACTTCCTGCCGAAAGCACGCGCAAGCACCCGGCCGCTGCATGAATTCTTCTATTTAATAAGCATGCCTTCCCAGCCCGAGCTTTACACCGAATCAGAGCGCGAACTCCTTGCTCTTCTCGCGGATGGACCGAAGATGCTGGGCAGCGAAGAAATGCTCCCCTACATTCCGGACTGCGAGCGTCCGGAGCGCGAAGGCCTGATCATGCGCTGCGGACTGACGCCCACGGACATTATGCATATCCGCGGCGATTACTGCAAATTTGACCGCGAAACCAGCCTGATCGCAGCACGCTGCGTTCTGCGTTCGCTTCCTTATTATGAAGACGAGGAATTCCGCGATCTTAACCCCTTCTGCAACGAAGTGTACGACCTTGTAAAGCAGCGGCTGTTCGAAAACATCGCCCGCATCTTTATTGAAACCACCTATCCCTCCATTTTCAAAAACGGGCTGGACGACACGCTCCGCGCTGTCATCACACAGAAGTGGAAAACGCGCAACGCACCGCAGGATGGATTTTTCGATATTCACCTGGATGCAAAAACCACGCTTGTCGGCATCGGCGCTCCCACACGCATTTTCCTGCCCGACGTATCCAAAGCACTGGGTGCAGAATGCATTATCCCGGAAAACTGCGAAGTCGCAAACGCAGTCGGCGCAGTGGTGGCGGATATTTCCGCCGAGGGAAAAGCCGAAATCCGCGCATGTCTCCTGCCGGACGGCGAGGCCGGATTCACCGTGTACTCCGCCGACAAAAACCTTGCTTTCACGGAGTACGATAAAGCCCTCTCTGCCGCGCAGGACGCCGCACGCACACTTGCCGAGAAGCGCGCACGAAATCGCGGCGCAATGGGCGAAGTAACTATAACCGTGCGCACGGAAGAAAATACCGCACGCGCAAAGGATGGATCAAAAATTGATCTTGGCACCGTTGTGACCGCACGGGCCACAGGACGAATCGACAGGTAAATCAAGCTCCCCTTGAATCAAGGGGGAGGTGTCACCGCAGGTGACGAAGGGGATTCACCTCGCCCGTCCGCTATTCTTGCCATTTCAGCAAAAGCCGCCGCTACGAAATTCCGTAGCGGCGGCTTTGTTGTTTTATACGAATCTTACTTCTCTACAAACGCTGCAATGCGCTTGACAGCTTCCTCGATTTTCTCCATGGAAGTTGCATAGGACATACGCACATGTCCCTCGCCGCTCTGACCGAATGCAGTACCCGGTACGGCGGCAACCTTTTGAGCATAGAGGAGTTCTTCACAGAACTTTTCACTGCCAAGGCCGGTGGAGCTCACGGACGGGAAAACGTAGAACGCGCCCAGCGGCGTGAAGCAGTCAAGTCCCATCTCATTAAGCGACTTCACAAGGAAGCGGCGGCGGCGGTCATAGGCGCGGGTCATCTTCTGCACATCGGCAAAACCGTTGGCAGCATTGACCTTGAGTGCCTCAAGCGCAGCATACTGGCCGGTGGTCGGCGCGCAAAGCATGGTGTACTGGTGAATCTTGAACATGCAGTTCATGATATCCGCCGGTGCACAAGCCCAGCCCATGCGCCAGCCTGTCATGGCAAACGCCTTGGAAAAGCCGTTCAGCACGATGGTATTGTTCCGCATGCCCGGAAGCGCCGCGATGCTGTGATGCGTGCCTTCATATGTAAGTTCCGCGTAGATTTCATCCGAAATAACGATAATATCCGTTCCGCGCAGAACCTCCGCCAGACCTTCAAGATCCTCTTTGGAAAGAATCGCTCCGGTGGGGTTGTTCGGATAAGGCAGGATGAGTGCCTTGGTCTTATCCGTGATAGCGGCGCGCAGTGCATCAGGCGTGATGCGGAAACCGTTTTCCGCGCCGGTCGGAACCGGAACGCATACGCCATGGGAGAATGTTACGCCCGGCGCATAGGAAACGTAAGACGGCTCCGGAACCAGAACTTCATCACCGGGATTGATAATCGCGCGCAGAGCCAGGTCGATGCCTTCGCTCGCGCCGACAGTGACGAGGATTTCTTTCTCCGGATTGTATTCCAGGCCAAAACGCGACATCTGATAGTTGTTGATCGCGCGGCGCAGTTCCAAAAGACCCCAGTTGCTGGTATAGTGGGTGTGCCCGGTGCGCAGGGAATAAATGGCCGCATCGGAATACGCCCACGGGGTTACAAAATCCGGCTCGCCAACGCCCAGAGAGATGGCGTCCTTCATTTCGCTTACGATATCAAAAAACTTGCGGATACCGCTGGGCGGCACGCAGGAAACATGATCTGCCAGACGATTGCTCATAGGGTCACCTTAAGACGCTGATCTTCCGTTGCGCCGGAAATGATCACACCGTCTACCTTATATTTTTTCAGAACGAAATGCGTTGCCGTGGAAAGGACATGTTCCAGCGTCGAAAGCTTTTCGGAAACGAACAGCGCCAGTTCCTTGATCGTGCGTCCCTTAACCAGAACCATCAGGTCGTACGCGCCGCTCATCAGATATACGCTGGAAACCTCATCAAACCGATAAATGCGCTCGGCAATTACATCAAAGCCCTGATCCCGCTGCGGCGTTACGCGCACTTCGATCAACGCCTCTACGCTGTCGCGATCCACTTTATCCCAGTTGATCATCGCAGGATAACGCAGAATTACGCCCGTACGCTCCATTTCGGCAATCGCTTTTGCCGCCTCATCCTCCGAAACGCCGCACATGGCTGCGATTTTATCCATGCCCGTGCGCGCATCCTCCTGCAGGATTTCCAGAATGTTGATATCGAGTTCGCTAAGCATATTCCCGCCTCCTTTGAGGATTAATTCATCCGACTTTGGAGATTATTTTATCTTGCCTTGTCTTCTGCGTCAAGTACTATTTTTGAATTTATTCAAATTCCTTCTCCTTCTTCCCACAAGCACGCATATTCATGCATATTTTCCGTCATGTTTTTGCATCAATCGGGCAGTCTGATTCATATTCGGCATTTTTTGCAGTATAGCCTTGTTATTTCTTTCATTTTACTGCGAATTCCCGCCGTAAAGGCTTGCATTTCGGAGCATGTTCGCGTATAATATTGCACATTCAAATCAAACGGAGGTAATCGGTAATGAACCGTGCATATAACTTCTCCGCCGGCCCGTCGATGATGCCGCTCAGCGCTCTCAACCAGGCCGCACAGGAAATGAATAACTTCAACGGATCCGGCATGAGCGTAATGGAAATGAGCCATCGCTCGAAGGTCTATATTGATATTTTTGACGAAACGGTAGCTCTTCTGCGCGATCTTATGGCCATCCCGGATGACTATGAAGTGCTTCTGCTGCAGGGCGGCGCAACCGGTCAGTTTGCCGCGATCCCGATGAACCTTAGCGTAAACGGAACTGCAGACTATATCGACAGCGGTAACTTCGCCGCAGGCGCAGCCAAAGAGGCCGCCAAATACATCAACGTAAATGTCGTTGCCAGTTCCAAGGCCGACAACTATCGTTACATTCCCGAAGTAGATCCGGCAAAGCTGAATCCGAATGCCGACTACCTTTATATTACCACCAACAACACCATTTACGGCACCCGTTTTGACAAGCTGCCGGAAACGAACGTTCCGCTGGTTGCCGACATGTCCTCCAACATCCTGTCCGAGGTTTACGATGTGAACAAGTTCGGTGTAATCTACGCCGGCGCTCAGAAGAACATCGGCCCCGCAGGCGTGGTTGTGGTCATCGTCAAGAAGTCCCTGCTCGGCAACGCCATGAAGATCACCCCCAAGGTACTGAACTGGCAGCTGATGGCAGAGGCCTCCAGCATGGTCAACACCCCCACCACCTACTCCATTTACATGGCAGGTCTGTGCATGAAGTGGCTGAAAGAGCAGGGCGGCGTTGCAGCCATTGAAAAGGTCAACATTGAAAAGGCAAACATGCTGTACAACTTCCTGGACGAGAGCCGTCTGTTCCGTCCGGTGGCCGACAAGCAGTTCCGCTCCCGCATGAACGTAACGTTCAACACCGGCGATGCCGATAAGGATGCCGCCTTCGTAAAGGCAGCCGCAAATGCGGGCCTCCTGAACCTGAAGGGACACCGCCTGACCGGCGGCATGCGTGCCAGCATTTACAACGCCATGCCTGTTGAAGGCGTCAAGGCGCTGGTTGATTTTATGAAGCAGTTTGAAGCGGAGGACGCTCGCAATGTTTAAGATTCTTACGATGAATTCCATTTCTCCTGTTTATAAGAAGATCCTTTCCGCAGATGAATACATCGTTTCTCCCGATGTAGAAAATCCCGATGCCATCCTCGTTCGCAGCGCAGATATGCACTCCTATGAGCTGCCTGCAAGCGTCAAGTGCATTGCACGCGCAGGCGCAGGCGTGAACAACATCCCGTCCGAGGCATTTGCCGAAAAGGGCGTTGTTGTATTCAACACGCCGGGCGCAAACGCCAACGCCGTTAAGGAACTGGCTATCGCAGCCCTGCTGCTCGCTTCCCGTGACATCGCAGGCGGCATCGCATGGTGCCAGTCTCTCAAGGGCGAAGCCGATGTTCCGAAGCTCGTTGAAAAGGGCAAGAAGGCATTCGTCGGTCCCGAAATCATGGGCAAGACTCTCGGCGTTATCGGTCTGGGCGAAATCGGCGCTCTGGTTGCCAACTCTGCCGACGCGCTTGGCATGAAGGTTCTGGGTCACGACCCGTACATCTCCGTTAAGCATGCATGGATGCTGTCCCGCAGCGTAGGCCATGCAAAGACGCAGGATGAACTCCTTGCCGCCAGCGATTACGTTACCGTGCATGTTCCGCTGCTGGATTCCACCCGCGGCATGATCAATGACGAATTCCTCGCGAAGATGAAGCCGGGCGCAGCCCTTCTGAATCTTTCCCGCGGCGAGCTCGCCGACAATGACGCCGTCAAGCGTGCACTCGAATCCGGCCATCTGCGCACCTACGTCACCGACTTCCCGAGCGAAGATCTTCTCGGCGTAAAGGGCGTTGTAGTCACCCCGCATCTGGGCGCATCCACCCCGGAAAGCGAGGACAACTGCGTTGTTATGGCTTGCCAGCAGATTGATGCCTATCTCAAGAGCGGCACTATCCGCAATTCCGTCAACTACCCCGCATGCGAGCTGAGCATGCCGGATGATCGCCGCATTGCTGTTCTGCATGCAAATGTTCCGAACATGATCGGTCAGATCACTTCCGCCATCGGTCGCCATAACGTCAACATCGATAACATGTCCAACATATCCAAGGGCAAGTTTGCATACACCGTTCTGCATCCGGATAACGAAGTTCCCGTCAAGGCCATTGCCGCACTGGCAGAGGTCGAAGGCATCTTCGGCGCCCGCTTGCTGTAAAAAGGATTTTTTGAGAGCAGTATAGAAATGATTCTGTACTGCTCTGTTTTTTATCTATGCTCAGGAGGTTTTCTCATGGCAAACCTTGTTTTGAATACCGGAAATCTGCTGCTGGAATTTTCGCCGGAAAACGGCGCTCTTGTTTCGCTCACCGCACTTAAAACCGGATGGAAAATTCACCGCCGGGCAGAGCTGGGCCTTTCGTGGGAAATGCTGGTGCCCGCAAGCGATGATCTGCGCAACAATCCCGTATACGGAAACAAGCAGACGCTTGCATTCGCAGAGGAAATTGAAAACGGGCTTCGCTTCATCTGGAACGGCGTAAAAAGCGAACGCGGCGGCGATATGGACATTTCCGTAACCGTAACCGTGAAGAACGAGGACGGACAGGCAGTCTGGTACGGCGAAGTGGAAAACCGCTCCGAACACATCATCGAAACTGTGCACCTTCCCTACCTGGGCGATTTGAACCGCCCGGATGACGAATCCCCGTTCCAGACCATGCTGTGGGAGTACTCCGGCGCAGGCAGATCACAATTGTGGCCCAGTTTCAACGGAAATCAGGGCACATGGGGTGTGGAATATCCCACTTACTATTATGCGGATCCGGCGCCGAAAGCCCCGTTCATCCTTCTTGCAAACAAAACACAGGGGTTATATGTCGGCGCCAAATCGCGCGAAACCGATGCTCCCGTCCACTGGCACTGGGAACATCTTCCGGGCATCCGCTCCGCCATCAATTCGCATGTGTTCAATGCCGATTCCGTTGCAGGAACCACGGTACACACGCGTTTCTCTGCCGCACACCAGCTTTATATCATGCCCGGCGAAAAACGATCCCTGATGCCCATTGCGCTGGAAGCATTTTCCGGCAGCTGGCACAAGGGCGCGGATATTTATAAAAACTGGCGCAACACCTGGTCGAATCCCGCAAAGGCGCCTTCATGGGCACTGGAACCCCATTCGTGGCTGCAGCTGCACATCAATTCGCCGGAGGACGAACTTCGGCTGCGATTTTCCGAACTTCCCCGCGTGGCACAACAGTGTGCAAAGCACGGCATCCGCGCCATTCAGCTGGTCGGCTGGAACGAAGGCGGTCAGGACAAAAACAATCCCTCTCATACGCCGGATATGCGTCTTGGCACATTCGATGACCTGAAGCAGGCCATCGCCGAATGCCACGCCATAGGCGTGAAGATCATTCTGTTCACCAAATTCACATGGGCCGATCAGGCAACCGCGCGCTACCGTGAAGAGCTTAAGCAATATGCCGTGCGTGACCCGTACGGAGACCCCTATATTCACTCCGGCTACCGCTACTTCACCTCCACGCAGCTGTTGGATATCAACACCCGCCGTCTGATTCCGATGTGTTTCGGCAGCGAAAAATATCTGGATATCTGCGCAGAGGAATTCCAAAAAGTTCTCGATCTCGGCCCGGCAGGAATGCTGTATGACGAATGCCAGCACCACGGCCCGGCGAAACTGTGTTTCGACACGAACCACGGTCATCGCTATGGATGGTCTGTTGGCGCAAACGATGCGCACTTTATTCGCCATCTGAAAAAGCGCTGCAATGTGCCGGAAGATTTCCTCATCGCCGGCGAAGCACCTTACGATTGCGAATTGGAAGAATACCACTTTACCTATCTGCGCCCGGAAGACCCGAATCACATTCCCATGCCGCGCTATCTGCGCCCGCACAATTCGATGATGTCTTCCATTATCGCATTCGACGCACGCGACATCATCAACGAATGCCTGATGTACCGATATATCCTGCAGTACGAACCCTATTTCTTCAAAGGCATGCCGGAGGATTTCCCGCTGACCCTGGAATACGGAAAACTTATGGATTCCGTGCGCAAAGAATACCGCGCCTACCTGTGGGACGGTGAATTTGTAGATACCCAAGGTGCCAAGGTAACCCTTGCAGATGGCACAGACCATCCTCATTATTCTCGCTTTGTGGCAAAGGATGGCACCAGCGCGCTTGTCATCGTGAACTATTCCGATGACAAGGCCATTACCGTACATGCCGAACTCGACGAAGGCCAGCTTACCAGATACCGACTTGTGGATGATGCCGCCTTCAAATGCACCGAAAACGGCATCACCATCCCCACCCGAAGCGCAGCCATCGTATTTGAATAGTACGGCTTTTTAGGAGGTTTTGGATGAACAATCTAATTCTGAATACCGGAAACCTGCTGCTGGAATTTTCGCCGGAAAACGGCGCACTTGTTTCGCTTACCGCCCTTGAAACCGGCTGGAAAATTCACCGCCGTGCTGAGCTTGGAATCTCCTGGGAGCTGCTGGTTCCCGTGAATGACGAGCTGCGCAACAACCCTGTTTACGGCAATAAACAGTGCCTCACCTCTGCCTGTGAAATCGAAAACGGCCTGCGATTTATCTGGAACGGCGTAAAAAGCGAGCGCGGCGGCGACATGGACATCACCATCACCGTGACCGTACGCGCCGAAGACGGTGAGGCGGTATGGTACTGCGAGATAGAAAACCGCTCGGAGTGCATCGTCGAAACCGTACATCTGCCCTATCTGGGGGATTTGAACCGCCCGGATGATGATTCCATGTTTCAGGCTTCCATCTGCGTCTGGGATTATTTCGGCGCCTTGCATCAGGAACTGTGGCCCCATTTCCGCAGCAACCAGGGCACCTGGGGCATTGAACACCCCACCTTCTATCACAATGCATTTGCGCCGCGCGCAGCCTTCGTTCTGCTGAACAACGAAAAGCAGGGGCTGTATGTAGGCACGAAATCGCCCGAAACCGATGCGCCCGTATTCTGGCATATGGAGCACCGCCCCGGGATCAAATCCGCCATACATTGCACCCTTTTTGATACAGACGAAATCAGCGGCAAGCCGGTGCACACCCTGTTCTCCGCAGCGCACCAGCCCTATATCATGCCGGGCGAAACGCGTTCGCTTATGCCGATCACTTTGAAAGCCTACGAAGGCAGCTGGCACAAAGGTACGGACATTTATAAAGCTTGGTGCTCCACATGGTTCAAAGCTCCCAAGACCCCTGCATGGGCACTGGAACCCGATCCGTGGCTGCAGCTGCAAATCAATTCGCCCGAAGACGAACTGCGCCTGCGCTTTACCGAACTTCCGGAGGTGGCAAAGCAGTGCGCAAAGCACGGGATCCGTGCCATCCAGCTGGTTGGCTGGAACGACGGTGGTCAGGATCAGGGAAATCCTTCCCATACGCCCGACCCACGCCTTGGTACCTTTGATGAATTGAAGCAGGCCATTGCCCAGTGCCATGCCATGGGTGTAAAGATCATCCTGTTTTCCAAATTCACCTGGGCAGACCGCGCAACCGAGCGTTTCCGTGAAGACCTGAATAAGTATGCCGTGCGCGACCCCTACGGCGATTACTATGTGCATCCGGGCTATCGGTATTACACCACTGCCCAGCTGAACGGCATCAATCCCAAGAATCTGATTCCCATGTGCTTCGGCAGTGAGGAATATCTGGACATCTGCGCACAGGAATTCCAAAAAGTTCTGGATCTGGGCGCAGCAGGTATGCTGTACGACGAATGCCAGCACCACGGACCGGCATGCCTCTGCTTTGATACGAGCCACGGTCACCGCTACGGCTGGTCAGCATTTGCAAACGACGTCTATTTCGCACGTCGCTTAAAAGAAAAGTGCAGCGTACCAGAAGACTTCCTCTTCGCCGGCGAAGCGCCCTATGGTCATACGCTGCAGGAATACAACTTTATCTATCACCGCCCCGAGCATCCGGAACATCTGCCCATGACGCGCTATCTGCACCCGAACCACCCCATGATGAGCGCTATCATTGCATTTGATGCACGTGACATGATCAACCAATGCCTGCTGTACCGCTACATTCCCGAATACGAACCTTACTGCTTCACAGGCATGCCGGAAGATTATCCCCTGACACTGGAATACGGCAAGCTGATGACCTCCGTGCGAAAAGAATACCGCGCACATCTGTGGGACGGCGAATTCATGGACACCCTCGGTGCTGCCGTAAAATATGCCGACGGCACCCCGCACAAGCTTTATTCCCGCTTCGTAGCCAAAGACGGCACCAGTGCAGTTGTCATCGCAAACTATTCGAACGACGAATCCATTACCGTAACAGCCGAATTGGATAACGGAACTCTCACCCGTTACCGCCTTGTGGATGATGCCGCCTTCAAATCCACCGAGAACGGCATTGTGATTCCCGCCAGAAGCGCAGCGATCGTGTTTGAATAAGGTCTTACAGGTACGCAAAATCTTCCTTCTATGGCACAAACAGCGGGCCGGAAAATTTCCCGGCCCGCTTATCGTATGGCGCCCGTTACGGCGCTTCACCTCTTTTCAAAAACAGTCTTCCAATTGATCCGATCACTCGCCAGAGCAACGATTTCGGCTGCAACACTACAACACAAGGCATCCAGTCTGCACAGCCTTCGCAGAAGTCTTCTTCCAGCCATACATCCCGGACCGGTAATTAGTGCCGTTCATTTCATTAAAACACTTAAGACAGAATTCAGCCATGGCATTCCCTCCCTTGGTGATGTTTTCCATTCAATTATACTCCATAGATGATAAAAATCAAATATTCTATGCCCATGAAATATTAAGTGCATCATCCATGGATATTATAATTGGGGTATCTTAAACTGTCGTGGGGTGCATGCCGTGGGGGATAATGAATTTTTGAAAACAATGGGCCAGCGCATCATGGCACGCAGAAAAGCCCTGCGGATGACCCAAGAGGAACTTGCCGAAAAGCTGGGTGTTTCCACCCAAATGATTTCCAATCTGGAACTGGGCAAAAAGGCCATCCGACCTGACAATCTTGCCAGGGTCTGCGAAGCGCTGGAACTTAGCGCCGACTTTGTTTTGACAGGCACCGATACCAAGACCGCCGTTGCCATTGTTGCAGAAAAGTTGATTCAGTTGACCGCAGAGGAATTGCAAATGGTCAGCAATATGATTGACTACATGAACAGCAAGAAATAATATTCTGTCCGGAAGGGCAGGCATTTTCCCGTTATATCAAAGAAAGGCTCCCTACGGGGGCCTTTCAAAGCGTTGACAAAGTCTGCGCTTTGCCAGACGCCGAGCGGGACGGGGATTCTTCTCCCCGTCCCGCTTATCATATGTCTATTCCAGCGTATAGCGCGAAGCCTGCGCCCTATAGAGGCTGCTGTATTCCTCGCTGCTGCGCAGCAGCTGCTGATGCGTACCCTTTGTCACGTTTCCGCCCATTTCCAGGAAAAGCACCTCATCCGCGTCCACAATGCTGGTCAGCCTGTGCGTAATAAACAGAATGGTCTTTTTCCCGTGCAACTGTTCCAGCGCGCGGAAAAGCTCCAGCTCCGCCTGCGGATCCAGCGCTGCCGACGGCTCATCCAGCAAATAGCTGTCCGTATCCCTCAGCAGCATTCGGGCCAATGCAATCTTCTGCCACTGGCCGCCTGACGGAATCCAGCCCTGTGCGGAAAAGTTTTTGGTAAGCGGCGTTTCAAGGTCAACCTCCTCCTTCAATCCGCCCTGCTCCAACGCATGTGCAACTCGCCCCGTGTCTGCAGCGCAGCCTATGGTAACCGCTTCCCGCAAGGTCACGCTGGGCTTTATGTAATTCTGGAACATCACGGAAAGACGCTGCAACCGTTCTTCCCTGGAAATCATCCGCGCATTGACGCCGTTTATGTAAATATTCCCCTCGTAATTGTCATACAGCCCCAACACAAGCTTGACGATGGTGGTTTTTCCCGCGCCGTTCACGCCCACCAGCGCCACTGTGCTGTTTTTTTCTATGGAAAAAGAGGTGTTGGCGAGAACCTTTTCCTCTTTCCCCGGATAGGAAAAGCTGACGTTTTCAAACACAATGGCTTCCGTTTCGCTGCATCGCTCTTTTCCCGGCGCGACGGGCGCGCATTTCTGGCTCTGCTCCTCGATGCCGTTCAGGATCGATCGATAGTTCTGAAGCATCTTCAGGGAGGAGGGCAGAATCGCGCAGCCATCCACCAGCTCCACGCACAGCCCCTGAATGCCCACGCACGCCGAAAGCAGCATGGTGACACTGCCAATGCCGATGTCTCCGCAATAAGCCCTGTACAAAATCCAAAGGTAGATCGCCGCGCAGCCGCCATAGGACAATATCGCTGCCAACACATATCGCACGCCATGCCTGCGGAAAATGCTCCAGGCATTTTTCAGCTGAGTCTGCATGTTTTCATCATACTTTGCGCGAAAAAATCCCGCGCTGCCGTATGAGGCGATCTCCTCATAGTTCTCCCGCGCCATCAGCAGGC
>SVHC01000010.1 GCA_015056055.1 Clostridiales bacterium
CGTGAGGAGCGTATGCTTGGCGGATTGTATGTATTCCAGCTGATTGAGGACGAAAACCGCCCGGCAGCGGCGGAGGAAATGCTCCGGGAGAATGGGTTTGACTGCCGTTTTGCGGCGGATCTGGGCGAAGCAAAGCACGTGTTTACGCACCGGGTATGGAATATGAGAATTCTGCATTTTGAGCTGAATGAGCCTCCGGCCATGGGACAGATGGCCGGTTTGGAGGAACTGGACAGACTTCCGTTCCCGACAGCGATCAAAGCGGCGGTTGGGGAAGCCAAAAAACTGCTGGGAGGCGAAATGCATGGCTAAAATCACGCCAAACTTCAATTTCAGCGGAAACTGCTATGAAGCCATTCAGCTGTATCAGCGGGCTTTTGATGCGCGCATTCACACGCTGATTCGCAACCGGGACGCCGTATGGGATGAAGCGACCGCCAAGATGACCGAAGCGGAGAAGGAGCTTGTTTATCACGCGGAGGTGTTCATCGGCGAAGCGCGCATCATGATGAGCGACAATCCCGATCTGCCGCTTCAGCCGGTTCTGGCACTCTCTTTGACCGTTACAATGGATACAAAGGAAGAGGTTATGCGTGCGTTTGAAGTGATGCAGGATGGCGGAAACATCATTTATCCGCCGCAGGCAACTGCGTACAGTTCGTGCTTCGTCAGCCTGACGGATCGGTTTGGCTTCCGTTGGGTGATCATGACGGAACAGACTGAGAAATAAGAAAGACAGCGGTTATTCTCTTTGAATAAGCAAACAGCCCGGCGCTTTGTCAGCATCGGGCTGTTTGTGTCAGTCGTCGATTTCCCATTTGAGAAGCGCGCCGGTTTCCGCGTCAATTTCAAAGTCATACTGCGTCTTGCCGGAGACTACTTCGCCTTCGTATACGGTGCGTCCATCGTCTCGGTCTGTTTCAAAGTCAACAATTCGTCCGTCCTCCACCTTTGCCAGCACAAAAGCCTTGGCTTCCTCGGCCGTGAGCGGGCCGGAGGCGGATTCGCCGCTGCGGGTGTAATCCAATTCACGATCCAGCACGGCGCCGGTTTCGGGGTTCAGCTCGATTTTGCCGGTGAAGTCAGCTGCGGTAAACAGCACCGCATATTCCTGCAGCCCGTCGTCCCGCTGAAGAAGCACGTTGGTGATCTCAGCGCCGGGATAAAGCTCAAGCACCTTTTCGCCCGCCTGCGCCTCGGTCAGAATCACATTCTTGCTTCCGCGATCATTGCGAACGTCATAGTCCACCTTGACCACCAGCCCGGTATCCGGGTTGATCTTTACGTCGTATGTCACGCTCCTGTCAGGAGAACGGAACTCGTATTCCTGCAGGCCGTCGTCACGCTCCGTGCGTTCAAAGACGGCGTCCTGCGGCACGTATTGTCTGGCGAGCTGTTCCAGATCAGTCTGGGAGGCAAAGGCGGCGGTCGTCAGGAGAAGAAGCATGGCGGCTGCGAGAAGAAAAACGGTTCGTTTCATGAGAGGGACAGCTCCTTTCTATGATTGATGGATATAATATAACCTGATTTTCTGAAGAAAGAAACCGATTTTTTCTTGAGAAAGCTATTGTTACATATATAAAAAAGCAGGAACGAATCCTGCTTTTGAAATGATGTTAATCCAGCTGAATGCGGATGACAACCGGCTTGTCGGTTTTCACAGAAGGCGCGCAGACGTGCAGACCTTCTTCGTCGCGCTTCCATTCGGGCTTGACGTCGAAGCCGAGAATATCCGCATCCCTGATGATGCCATGGAACAAGGGCAGGCGGGAGGCGTCGGCCTCGGCCAGCGAACGAACCGTTACGCAGCCGTCCTCGGGCCATGAAAGCACCGTCGCATACAGACAGTCGCCCTTGGCGGTGAAGCGGATATCTTCGAAGGTGAAAACCTTCTCCACGCCGTCGGTAAACTGCCCTTCCTTGACGAGGGTGGGGCCTTCGCCAAACTTGCGCCATACGTGGGTGCCGTAGACGGCTTCTCCGTTGACTGCCATCCATTCGCCGATTTCCTTGAGAATGGCGGTATCCTCCGGGCCGATGGAGCCGTCAGGCTTGGGACCGACGTTGAGAAGCAGCGTGCCGTTTTTGCTCACGATGTCGACAAGGTCGCAGATCAGCCCCTTGGCGGACTTGTACACGTTGCCCTCGGTATAGCCCCAGCTGTTGCGCGCAATGGCGGTGTCCGTCTGCCAGAAATAGGGCTTCATTTCGGCAAACTGACCGCGCTCAACATCCGGCACCGCCGCGCCGAACATGAACGCCTCGTGCTTGTAGTTGATCGCCACTTCCTCGCCCCATTCGGCGGCGCGGTTGTAGTAGTAGGCGGCAAACTTCTTGAGATAGGGTTTCACGGCGCTGTGCTGAATCCACCAGTCGAAGTACACCAGCTTCGGGCGGTAGCGATCGATCAGCTCGCAGCAGCGCACCAGCCAGTCCTCCAGAAATTCCTGCGTGGGCGTAGGTTCGCTGAACAGATCGTGATGGTTGGAAGGCTCCTTCATGGCCGGCCAGTAGAAATCGCCGCACTGCATGGGTTCCTTGATATCGCTGTCAAAGTCGCGGCCATGGCTCATGAAGAACCAATGCTCCACGCGATGGGTGGACGCGCCCAGCGTCAGTCCGCATTTTTCAAAGCTCTGCTTCAGTTCGCCCAGCACATCGCGCTTGGGGCCCATTTCAGCAGCGTTCCAGTGGGAAATCTCGCTCTGATACATCTGGAAGCCGTCGTGATGCTCGGCAACCGGCACGATATAGCGCGCGCCTGCTTCCTTGAACAGCTGCGCCCATTCGTCTGCGTTGAATTTCTCGGCCTTGAACATGGGAATGAAATCCTTGTAGCCGAATTCCTTGTGCGGGCCGTAGGTTTTGACATGATGCTCGAACTCGGGCGATCCCTGAATATACATGTTGCGGGAATACCATTCGCTGCCAAAGCTGGGCACGCTGTACAGACCCCAGTGGATGAAAATGCCGAATTTCGCCTGCTGATACCATTCGGGCGTGCGGAAGTTGGCCAGCGACGCCCAGTCGTCCTTGAAAGGACCTTTTTCAATGACCTGTTCGATTTTTTCCAGATAAGGCCGCAGATTGTACATCGTGATTTCTCCTTGCGCATATGCTGCTGTTTTTGGTGAGGTAAGTATATCATATTTTGAAAGAAGACGGCAATACCTTCCCGATTGTCTATCGACAAAGCATTCGCCGTATGATAAAATTTCCGAAAAAAGATTCGGAGTGATGATCAGATGAGCAAGGTTTCTGTGCCGGTAACCAACGATCTCTGTCCGCAGACGCTGTTTGTCTACGGTACATATAAGGAAGATGGAAAACCGAATTTCGGCCTGTTCTGCTGGTTCAGCTACTGCTGGTATGACGACCTGGGCGTGATGTGCGCCATCGGCGGCAGGAAGCAGACGCAGGAACGCATTCTGGCCAACCGGATGTTTTCGGCCAATCTGGTGGTTGAAAAGAACCTTGCGCTGGCAGATTATTTCGGCACTGCCGACGGTCACGACAAGGATAAAATGGATATCGAAGTGGAATGGGAAAAAGGCGCCGTGCTGGATGTGCCTGTTCTTTCCAGCAGCCCGATGTGTTTTGAACTTGAAGTAGACAGGATCATTCCGACCAACGAAGAAGAAGGAGACACGGTCTTCCTCTGCCGTATCCGCAATGTGCTGAAAAATGAAGAACTTACGGACGGCACGCTCTCGACTGAGGAACTGATGAGAATGACCGGCGCTGTAAGCACGACCGGTACCTGTGACTATTGGACCCGGGATGGCAGACATCTGGGGAAATGGCACGAACCTGCACAGGCGGTCAAGCCGGGGGTTCTGCTTGGAAAAGCGGCGCAGCTGTGACGAATAATCCTTCTCCAAACATGGCAAGCTACTCCTGCAATCTTTTCAAGGAGGGATAAGCCATGAGCTTCCATCAGAACAATCAGAACCAGCAGAACAACCAGAATCAGCAGAAAGACCAGAACGGCCAGAGCCAGCAGAAGAAGCAGGCCGGTCAGGACAACCAGACCCGCTGAGTCATCAAAAAAGACGCCTTGCAGTCAAGCGCTGTAAGGCGTCTTTTGCGTTATTCTCCGATGAACTCCAGAATGGTGATCACGGGAATCTGCTCCTCGTGATAGAATTGCACAGGATCCTCGGGAATGGTGTAGCTATAAAGCGAATGGTATTTTTCCACGTCGCTCAGGCGGTAGAGATACAGCCTGCTGAAGCTCTCATCCTCATGATCAGGCATGTAGTAGTAGCGGTCGGCGGAGATCGCCTGCGCCTTTCTGGCCCACTCGACGGCTTCTTCGGGCGTGGAGGCCAGTGTGACGGACTGAAGGTGTTCTCTCTCATCTACGGCGGCCAGAGACAGCGCTTTGCGGCTCTGGCTGAAGGTGACCTTCAAGACGGCGATATCCTCGCTGGCGGCATATCCGCCGGTGGCGTAGTCGATCAGCTCCTTGGCCTTGTCTCCGTAGACGGTTTTCAGGAAGTTCTCATCGCCGGGATAGACGTTCATGGTTTTGTAGCTGTTTCGTCCGGTTGCAGGATCTTCGATGTTGAACTGAAGCGAGAACAGAGGATCCTGCTGCTTTTCAGCAAAGGTGCGCACGAGAATATCCTGCTTGATGGCAGCCAGCCATTCGCGGATGGTAAACAGAGCGTCCTTGCTGTCCAGATTCATATAGTCGGAATGAATGCCGAACTTCTGATAGGTTTCTTCGCTGCTGCGCAGTGCGCTGACCCTGCTGTTGAGGTAGAGGTACTTCACATTGTCGGTATCCAGCGCAAATTCGCTGATCAGGCTCTGCCGGTAATCGTCGCTTTCAATGATGCGCTTCAGTATGCCCTGCGCGCCGTTTCGGATTTCCGCATTGGGATAGCGGCGGTGCACCGTGCGGTTTCCGAAACGGTAGGTGACAACCACGGAACTGGAGTCAGCGTAGGAAGCTCTGACGCCGTTTGGATAACCGTCAACCTCGTCGCGCATGAGGGTGCACCACTCGTAGGCTGCGTCAAGCGCATCGGCTCTGGTCAGGGTGATATATTCGTCATTATGATAATTCTGGGGACGATAGGAGATGGATGTGAGGCTGTCGCGCTCCGGCATGAAATGATCGTATCCGAAAGCGTCGGTATGAAGCGCATACACGCCGCCAACCAGCACCAGCGCGGCGAGCGCCGGCAGATAGCACTGCTTCAGGATGCCGCAGAAACGCTGATTGAACAGAATCCGGCACACCCAGTAGGTAAGCGCCGCGCCCAGAACCATGCCCAAAACAAGGCTGATTTCCGTAACAAAGGACATCTGCACAATCACGCCCAGCAGGCTGCCGCCCATCAGCGGGAGAAGAAAGCCCATCACCGTATGCAGCCAGCCGAATGCAAGCGTGTGTTCGTTGGCTTCGGTTCTGCGTACGCGGCAGAGCAGATAGCTCAGGCCAAGCGCCGCGAGGATGGCCAGAACGCCGGGCAGCCACACAAACTCAGCGGGGCGGTAGAAGCCCTTGTAGAGCGAGAAAGTGGGGAAGAAGGACCGCAGCATCGTATCGAAGCCGGTGCTGACCTTGGTGTCCAGATAAAGCTTGGCAAGGTTGTTCCACAGAAACGCCATGCCCTCCGCGCCAACCACCAGCACCAGTCCGGCCAGAATGGCCGCCCAGTAGGTTCCGGTCAGAACGCTGCAAAGCATGCCCATGGCGAAGCCGTAGAGGTTGATGAGCAGCAGCATGCCGAACTTGGGCATCAGCACGCTCCAGTCCACAAAGCCCATCAGACCGTTGGCAGCCACGATCACCAGATAGATCAGGAAGTTCAGCACAATCGGCACGACGCACAGCAGCGCGTAGGCAATCAGGCGGCGGAGGAAATCCGTTTCGCGCCTGTCCGGCAGCGCGGCGTGGAGCAGTCCCTGCCTGCGGCTGAACAGATGGCGCATCAGCATCATGGCGGTCAGGAAGCCCAATCCGCCGTAAACTGCCGTCATCAGTTCCAGATTCAGCGGGTCGGTCATGGGGCTGACGGAAACCAGCGAGGTCATGCTGCGGGAATAATCTTCATAGGGCATGGCCTCGGTGTATACCTCCTTCTGGAGCGGAATGTGGGAAAGGCCCCAGAACGGAAGGATGAAAAAGACAACCGCAAAAACGATAACGCCGATAAACAGATTGCGTTTTAATAAAAAACGGGTAGCATTCCGGTTAGTGCTGCGCATATCCACGATCCTCCATTTCCAGAATGAAGATCTCTTCCAGAGAGAGCGGCAGGAATTCCATAAAGAGCGGATTGAGCGAAGCGAGCTTCTGTTCCAGCTGTGCTTTATCGCCGCGCAGGGTGAGCATGCACAGCCTGCCCTGACGCTGCAGCCGCAGGGGATGGAAGGGCGCAAAGGTGTCGTCGCTGACCTCCGCCTCCGGGATGAGCTGTACGCGATGCACATCGCCCAGCATGGAATCCAGATCGCCGGAGCATACCAGTCGGCCTTCATGCAGGAAACCCACGCTGTCGCAGATATCCTCCATTTCCTGCTGGTTATGACCGGCCAGAACCGTGATCAGTCCGCGGTCGATGGTTTCCTGACTGAGCACGCGCTTGAAGCTGTCGCGCATCACGGGATCGAGGCCGTCAAAGGTTTCGTCGCACAGAAGCACGCGGGGATTGAGCGAAAGCCCAAGGCAAATCTGCGCGCGCTTCTGCGTGCCCTTCGAAAAGCCGGTAATGCGCTCGTTCATCGGAAGCGTGAAGCGCAGGCAGAGATCGCGCAGCTTTGCTGCGTCAAAATATGGATAATAGGCCGCCTGCATGCGTCCCATCTCGGCGATGGTGGCATTGGGCAGGAAGGTGGGTTCATCGCTGAGATAGCAGATTTTCTGCTTCGCGTCCGGATTTTCAAATACAGGCGCATCGTCCAGCAATACGCTGCCCTGATCCGCGCGCAGAATGCCGCTCATCACGCGCAGCAGGGTGGATTTGCCCGCGCCGTTGGTGCCGAGCATGCCGAAAATATGGCCTTCCTCCAGCTTCAGGGAAAGATCGGCAAGAGCCTGCTTCTTTCCAAAATTCTTTTCAATCTGACTGACGGTTAACATACGTCTCCCTCCTCATAGGCTTGTTCAACGAGGCTGGCGACCGCTTCTTTGGACAGCCCCAGCTCGCGGCAGGCGCGGAGCGTTTCGAGCGTCTGTTTCAGCTGATCCGCGCGCTGCTTTTCCAGCATGCCCGCCAGATCTTCGCTCACAAAGCTGCCCCGGCCGGGCACGGACACGATCATCCCTTCATCCTCCATACGGCGGTAGGCTTTCTGGATGGTGTTGGGGTTGATGCCGAGCTCCGTGGCCAGCTGCCGCACAGACGGCATGGCCTCGCCTGCCTTCACTACGCCCAGAACCAGCTGTCTGCGCAGCTGCTCCACGAGCTGTTCATACAGAGGCTGCTTGCTCTTGGGGTTGACAAGGAACATAGGCATTCCTCCTTCTTGGATTAACTGTACTAGTACGAGTAATACAGTTGTGATTATATACAGGCGAAAAGCATTTGTCAACGAATTGGAAGAAAAGTTCCAACTTGTAACAGCGCAGAGAGGGAACCGGTTCGATCTCTGAATATGGAAACGAATGGAATGGCCTTTTTCTTCCGGCCTTCGGGCAAAAACATTGTGTCCGACGTTTTTATAGAACAATCGCTTCAGAATGGTCGATTCAAATTCCAGATGAGCTTGCCAAGGGTTAGAACGAAGACAATGGAAATGCCCTTGAAGCTTTCATTTCAAGGGCGTTTTGTAAATTGGCAGCTCATGCGGAAAAGCTGATTAAACTTGCTTCTGAGGTAAAAAACTTTTTATTCCGCATAATACTGCGCTTGGAGACCGTACAGTTCTGCATACTGCGCATGTTGAGCCATTAACGTATCATGGGAGCCGTATTCAGCCAAGCATCCCTGATGCAATACGGCGATCTGGTCACAGAATCTGCACGCCGACAATCTGTGAGAAATATAGATTGCCGTCTTGCTGCCGATAAGAGCATCAAAGCTTCGATACAATTCATATTCTGCTCGCGGATCCATAGCTGCCGTAGGTTCGTCCAAGATGATTATTGGAGCCTGTTTACACAGTGCACGTGCGAGCGCAATCTTCTGCGCCTCACCGCCAGAGGGCTCAAAGCCATGTTCCTCAAACCTTCGTCCAACAATGGAATCTATCCCATGGGGTAAGGCTGCGGCTTTTGAGTCCAAGCCTACCTGTTCGATCATTCTAGCGAGTTTTTCATTATCCATGCTTCTTCCAAGAAGAATATTTTCACGGATCGAACAGTCAAACAGCTGAAAATCCTGAAAAACAGTAGAGAATTGTGCAAGGTACTGATCGTAGTCATATTCCTGAATATCAATGCCGTCCATCAGAATGGTGCCCTCGGTGGGAACATAGAGACGGCACAGCAATTTGATCAGCGTTGATTTGCCAGACCCATTCTCACCAACCAGAGCCAAACGCTGGCCGGGTTCGATCATCAAATCGATATGTCGAAGCGCCCAGTTTTCAGCGCCCGGATAGCAAAAGCCGACATTACGGAATTCGATACGGTGTTCCTTGTGTAAATTCAGCGATAGCTTCCCAGTACGAAGCAGTTGGGGAATGTGCAGGTATTCATTCAAATGTGCGTAATAGAAGTCATACGCTCGTATTTCAGTCAGCCGATCCATTAGGCTGCGCATAGCCGCTGAGAAGGAAGTTACGGCACTGATGCACATTGTAAAAGAACCGATGCTCAAACTGCCGGAAATCACTTTGAGAATCAGCACGCCATAGCATACACTTTGCTGGAGAAAAGTAAGCCCTGCACGTTTGATTCCTGAAGCAATATAGCAGTTGTTTTGTCGTCTGATGCTGTCGTTGGCTTTGGCAGCCACCTGTTTTTCACGTTCAAGCAGCCATGATACCATTCCATTTATGCGGATTTCTTTGCCATATTGTGCCTGTTCAAATAATTCTGCATAGTATACCCAGCGGCGACTGTTCTGAACAACCTCCATGGACAGCGACATGGATTTTTTCATCGCTTTACTTTCTATCAGAGAAGCAACAATTGCCAGACTGGCAAAAAGGAGAATAAACCCCAATTCCATGGTGCTGAGAATAGCAAGCAGCCCGACGATGGCAATCGCCTGTCCGAGAATGTTGGCGCCGCAATCCAGCAGATTTCCTACACCTCTTTCTACACCAACTACACACTTCCTACACCTTTTTTCTCCCTGGAACAGAAACCAAATTCGCACAGCTGGCTTTTCTTCTTCCATTGATGTAGTTTTCAGGTGTAGTTGGTGTAGTTTCGGGTGTAGGTTTGGTGTAGGTACTTAATGGCGAAAACCCTTACAGGACAGGCGTTTTCAGCGTTTGGTGTAGTTTGTGTAGGTTTTTATATTTCTGAGGGAAAAATGAAAAATACAGAAATACAGTATGCAGAAAAAGGTAAAATACATAAATCATATTGGAGTTGAAATAACCTACACAAACTACACCTGCTGCATTTTCACTGCATAAATACTGTGCATACAACGCATTTCTATGTGTTTGCTGAAATACGCAGGATAAATATAAAACCGTCTTTCTGTGCCGTAAAGTGCCCGCCGCAAAATATGCTTTCACTCTACCCCAAATTCTTGCCGGGATTCTGAAACAGCTCGCCACGCTTTCAAATATAGAACGGCTGCCTATTTCTCATCCACGTTATAGCTTCACCGCGCCGGTGTTCTTATATGGTCGATCTGTAATACTTCGAAAAGCCTTTTCTCCGATGTGGCCAAATGGCCACATCGGGAGGCCATATTATTTTCATGTGGTAATGGCAGTCTCCAAAATATATTTGTAGAAAGGAAATTACTCACCAGAAACAAAATGAGTTTTCATTAGGCTTCGGGCTGAACCACACTTCTTCCAGAATTCTGGTAGAAGGTAAATATAGCATGCGGTTATTTGGAGTGAGTGAGGAATATAACTCTCAGTTTCTTATCAGCATTATATCATGAAAACATGGAATCCGAAAGAGTTGAATACTTCGGACGTTTCTTTTAACCCGTGACGTTTTCTTTAAATCGTCCAAAGTCGGGCGCATTTTTGCTTATTTAGCTTCGAAATATCATAAAAAGTTCCCCAGAACAAAAGAAAAAAGGCTGGACAGGGACAATCCCCATCCAGCCAAATGACGCCGCATATCCGATTTCTTGCGTCCAACAGGGTGATTTTGTCGCTATAGCCCTATATTTTGACGCTTTATCAGTCTATAAGTGCAAAAATAATCACCCATGCTTTGTATCAAAACATGAGTGATTAGGTGGCAGGGGCAGAAGGACTCGAACCCTCAACAAAGGTTTTGGAGACCCACGTGTTACCATTACACCATGCCCCTATGTTCTTGCGAACAATTGGCATTATAACTGAAAGTGAAGTGAATGTCAATACTTTTGTGAAAGAAATTTTTAGGAATACATAGTTTTTTGTGTGCAACGCAATTTGCTGTATAAAAGCACCATCCGGGAATAATTCCGGGATGGTGCGAAACTCAATTGGTTATACTGCTGAATTTGTTCAAATCAAACGAGCAACACAGTCATACATCAAGAGTGGAGAAGGAGAGATGCAGATAATGTGATCGTTTTATGGATGATTTAGTGTACGCCTGTGCCGCTTCCGTCAAACAGCTGCCTGCAGGAATTGTAGAACTTTGAAGCTCCCTGAAAGCCAAGGGTGGAGCGTTCTCTTTTTTGCTTTGCGTTGCGCTCTCTTACGATTTCGGGATTTTCTACAGGCTTTTTCTTGCGAAGTGAATTCCACTTCTGCGCAATGAAATGAAGGAAATTTGTGTTTTTCATGACATTCACTCCTCTCTTTACACTAATATAGTACTATAAAACTAGGCGAAAAGTCAATTGACAGTATGAATAAAGTTAAGAAAAGAATTTTGGGAGCGTGCAACTGAGAAAGACGGAAGAAAAAGGTGTTGACATTCGCAAAAGAAAAGATTAAACTTGCGGTATGGGTAAAGTTTGCATAGCACAGAAGTGCGATTTTATGGAGGAAAGATGTGTATGTGTAAGGTTCAGCTTATACTGGTAGACGGAATGCGTCCCGATGCTTTGGCTGCCTGCAAAAATCCGTATGTGAATGAGTTACTGGAAAACAGCCTTTATACCCTGAAGGCGCAGACGGTTATGCCGTCTGTTACGCTGCCGTGCCATATGTCGCTGTTTCATTCGGTAGAGCCCGGTCGCCATGGTATTACCACCAATACCTATATGCCGATGGCGCGTCCGGTCGATGGTATTTGCGAACGAGTCCGAAAAGGTGGAAAGAAACCCGGACTGTACTATAACTGGGAAGAGCTAAAGGATCTTGCTCGTCCGGACAGCCTTGCTAACTCCGTTTACTATTCCGGCCATTGCTACGGTTATGCAGCAGCCAATCCGTATGTTGCAAACGAAGCCATTCGCGCGATAAATGAACTTGGGCTGGATTTCACATTCACCTATTTTGGATGGAGCGATGAGGCGGGTCACAATTTCGGCTGGATGGGTGAGGAATATCTGCATGCGGTTCACGAGTCCTGGAATTGCATTCGCAAAATGGTTGAGAGTGCACCGGAGGACTGCATCACCATTATCACTGCGGATCACGGCGGTCATGACCGTGCACACGGCACGGATATGCCGGAGGATATGCTGATTCCTGTGATTTTGCACGGAAAGGGATTAAAGGGTGAACTGGAAGGCGATGTTTCTATCATGGACATTGCTCCGACAATTGTGAAGCTTCTGGGCTGCGAATGCGCGCCCGAATGGGAAGGCAAAAGCCTGCTGTAATATAAGAATCAATAGAAAGCGTCTGCACCAAAGTCCGGTGCAGACGCTTTTGCTTGAAACGACAAGAATAGCGGATGGGCGCAAGAATCCGATATTCATCAGGAATCAGCCGTAGGAACGCATGAAGTCGAACCAATGACCGTCCGTTTCGGGAAGAAGAGGGTCTCCATCCATGTGGACAACGCAGATATTTTCCCGCGCATAATCATAGGGAAGGACGAGGAATTTACCGGTGATGGGATAGGATTCTGTACCACTGTCGAACGAAGTACCGCCGGTTAATACCATATCCAGCATGATGTAGTCGTAGTTCGGTGCACCGGCTTTATAGCAGGTGCCTTCAAAGCGGGCATAAATGTCGCTCATGGGATAGGCGTACCAGTATTCCACGCAGACCGTGCCGTTTTCGCCGGGGGTGAAGGTAAGTGAACATGTGCGGGTATCGCCGCTGATATCAATGGCTGTGAACGAAGTCCAGTCGCCGTAAAGATCTTCCGGCATCAGCGCTTCGCTTTGATATTCGTATACCGTGAAATCGAGAATAGCATCGTTTTCGCCGGTGTACAGGGAACCATCCTTCAGACTGAGAGAGGGCTGGAAAGTTACAGTGGTTCCATCCTCATTCACAATATTGACCTGCAGATTGGAGTAGATATCACTGATGTTTCCCTGAACGATAAAGGGAGCGCCGCTGTCGCTGCGGAAAAGAACAGAGCCTGTTTCGATTCCGCTGTCTGCAAAATAGCATTCATTTACCGCGACGGATGCGTTTTCATCCCCGGGAACAATACAATAAACCTCTCCGCCTTCCGCAAAGGCATAACGGTCATAGGGAATCTCCGCAAGGAACGGATAGCACTGGATGTAGCCTTCTTCTTCAAAAAGACCGTAATATCCGTCGCCCATGGGCCCTTCGGCATAGCCGACGTGCGCTACTGCGCAAAGTGAATTTGTATCCGCGATCATCTGACGGATATTCTGAAGAGACTGCGATGCAAGCGCAGATTTTTTTTCGGAAGGGGTACGCTCATGGTAGGGGGAAAGCGTGACATGGCCTTCCTGAGGCAACGACAGGCAAAGTTCGCTGTAGTCACTGTTGTACAGAATCGGAGGATTGGTATCGGTAAGAATCCATTCTGCATAGCAGGGCTGCCTGCCATGTCCGGCTTGCTCCGAAAGAATTATGATTGTATTTCCATCACTATTCAGAGCATAAACGCCGCAGTAGATTTCCACGGGTACATTATGTACTTTGCGGATAAACCGCATGGAACCGTCTTCGGAAAAGTCGAAGTACATATCGGTCAGAATGCCATTTTCCTGCACGATTGCTTCCCACTGGCCTACAATACCGGATGCGAGAAGTTTTTCTGAATCTGTTATTGAAACATCGGCCATGGTCATCAAATATTCGCGCAGTTCATCTGCGTCGTGAATGGGGGAAACGCTATTGGTGCGCGCAAGGAAAATGTCGTCATATTCGCCGGACACGGAACAGATGAGACCATCATCGGCAAGCGAGATAGTGCATTCCTGAGCCTCATTCCAGTACAAGCCTTCCATGGAAAAGCCGGAGAATCTTCTTATCAGAAAATGACCGGTATTGCTTTCGGTGCTCAAAAGGTCCTCGTCGGATAAAGGCGTAAATTCGGCGAGGTGGTAGGTATAGACGCTGTCATCATCCATCAGGTGATTGACCTCGGCATACAGAGTGCCGCCGACAAAGCGGAATTCAATAGCGTATTTATCGCCGCTGTAATCGACGGTGAGGGGTTCATCCGGCTCAAAGAGATAATTTCCGCATATACGCTGTGCAAATGGAAGATTTTCAGTCGTGGTGTTTTGCAGCTTTCCGCGAAGATTGCTTAGAAAACTGCTTCCATCCGCAAGGGCTGAGAAGGTTTCGAAGGGCATGAGGGAAGAAATCACGATTACAAGTGTCGTGAAAAGCACAAGCATAGAGTGATGGCGTTTGTTCTTCATATTGATCCCCCTTTTCTAAAATAGTACCGACTAAATTTATTGTAATATAAATTCAGGACAATTGCAAGCGGATGGCTCAAAGACCGTTTACAATGTTTTCAGGGCGCTTCCCTGTAAGCGTATCCAGAATTTGACGGGAGCATGCTTCAGCCATTTCATAGCGCGTTTCGCATGTGTTGGTGCCGATATGAGGTGTGCAGACTACGCGGTCATGGGTGAGCAATTCATTGGGAATGTGCGGCTCATTCGGATATACATCCAGACCGGCGCCGGAAATCTGCCCGGAGGCGAGTGCATCCAGCAATGAGGCAGTATCAACAACTGCGCCGCGGGAGGTGTTGATGAGGATGGAGCCGGGCTTCATCTGCTTAAATGTGGAAGCGTTCATAAGACCTCGCGTTTTATCTGTCAGCGGACAATGAAGGGAAACAATATCCGATTCATGAAGCAGTGTGGAAAGGTCTGTGGGTTCGGCAACAGCCGGGTCAGCACCTCTTCGGCTGTATGCAATGACGCGCATTCCCAGTGTGCGGGCAAGCTGCGCAGTACGGCTGCCGATGCGTCCGCATCCGATGATGCCGAGCGTCTGATTCCGCAGACTTCGGCCCATATAGCGTCCCATGCCGAAAAGACCTTCGGGCGCTTCTTTGCGCATGCGCAGATTCATTTCACCGATACGGCGCGATACGCAGAGCATGAGTCCGATGGCAAGCTCTGCAGTATCCTGCGTGACGGTATCGGGAATGTTGGTAACGGGAATCCCACAGGCGGCAGCGGTATGCGTATCTACGCCGTCATATCCTGCGCCGTAATTTGCGATGATTTTAAGATTTTGCCCTGCACGGATAACGTTGCCCGGAAGCTTGCCGCCGGCAACAACTGCATCTGCATGCCCAATAAGCTGCAAAAGTTCCTCTTCGCTGAATGCTGCAATAGGCGCAGGGATAACGATATCGTGTCCTTCCAAAAGGTGGAAACCTTCGGCAGGTACGCCGTGGGTAACAAGAATATTTGCCATAATGCCTCCTGAGTTTGATGAACGCGCCGGAGAATTCTTCCGGCGCGTTATGAATAAGCTGGTTAATATCTTCCGTATGTCTGTATGGCGGCCATTACAAGGCGCATGCTCGTAAGCAGGCTTCCGTTGTTGATGGAGCCGGCAGTGGTAAGATTCAAGCCGCGCCCGGTAGCTTTGGCAGCTTCGCAATCGCGTCGAACCTGAGCTACGATTTCCTCTTCTTCGTTGCGCATAAAGGTGAAGGGCGCGAGGCATCCGTCAATGCGGGCTTTGGGCAGATGCTTGCGAATTTCGGATACCATAACTGTAGGACCGAAATTCACGCCGTTCAGATTCAGCCTTCCGAGAATGGGGATGATGTGACCCATTGCACTGTCGGAATGCTGATAGCGGGGATCGTTTTCGCCGGGGGCAAATCTGGCAAATACATCCCGTAAAATCGGATACGCAAACATTTCGTACATTTCGGGCGTGAGCAGACAGCAGTTGTCATCCGCAAAGGAGAAGCCATAACTGCCGCTGGTTTCGGGCGTTACGCCGCATTCCACATCCCAGATTTCATTCATCTCAATGATGACCTTTTTGATCACGTTGGAAAAACGCATTGCAAGATCAGGCTCATCGAGAAGAAGGAAAATAAAGTTTTCCTCGCCCATCAGCGAACAGGCAAGCGTAACCGGACCGCGCACATGGCGCATGGGATAGGGGAGCTTGCCGGTGATTTCAAAGATGCGGTTCTTTTCCTTTTCCCAGTTGGGAGGAAGCATGAAGGAGCGGATATCAAGCTTTTCCACGCGATCCAGCATAGCTTCAACTTCTTCGGGAGTTTCGGCGCAGCGGTGGAGCCATTCACTGTGATTTACGTATTCATAGCGACTGCCGAAAATTTCGCCGATGGCTTTGATGCGGGGAAACTGCAGATCATTTTTTGTGAAAACTTCCGGCAGCAGACGGCGGCCGACGATTTTTTCGGCTTTGTCGTTATAACGTTTGTTGAGCTCTGCCTGGCGGATAGGATCAACCGGATCCCAGGGATGACCTTCTTCGCCAAGCTCTGCATACACACATTCGTTGCTCATGCGGATTCCGAGTGCAACCTGAGGTGCATCGGGAGAAAAGCAATTGTCTTTATGTGCAATCTCTTCGTCTTTCCAGAATTGCTCAATATCCAGATCAAGATGTACCATTGAGATGTCCTCCTTGGCTGATAAAGCGGCGGTTTGTTTTATGTGCCATCTATTCGGTGGATAATAAAATGCAGTTTTATACAATTATTATAGGGCAACGCGAATGGTGTGTCAACAGAACTTTTGCAATCCCATGCGATTGACAGAAGATGGAAAAATTGCTATCATGGTCGATAGAAATTTCTGTTTTTGCTGGAGGTAAATGGTTCATGAGTAAAAAAAAGCAGAACGGTATTCTGATGCGCTTGATTCAGGGCGCACTGATTGGCACCGGAGCGATACTACCTGGAATTTCCGGCGGCGTTCTGATGGTCATATTCGGTATATATCAGCCTATTATGTCGCTTTTGGCACATCCGTTTAAAACATTTAAGGAGAACATGAAGCTGCTTTTGCCTGTAATTATCGGCGTAGGTTTGGGCGTGCTTGGCATTTCGAAGATTCTGGGGTTCCTGCTGGACGCTTATCCGGATCAGTCTGTATGCCTGTTTGTGGGTTTGATTGGCGGAATGCTGCCCAGTCTGTTCCGCGAAGCAGGTGAAAAGGGCAGAGGCAAATCCTCCTGGGTGGCTCTGATTGTTGCATTTATTGTGATAATGGCCCTGCTATTGAGCTTGCAGGTGATTCAGGTGGAAATCGTCCCCAACCTCTGGTGGTATTTGTTCTGCGGATTCTGTCTGGCTCTTTCTGTTATTGCTCCGGGCATGAGCTTTTCCACACTCCTGATGCCTCTTGGCTTATATACTCCCTTTATTGCAGGCATTGGCGATTTGAATTTCAGCATTCTGATTCCTGCCGGCATCGGAGCAGTGCTGACAGTGATTCTCTTTGCCAAGGCAGTAACCACTCTTTTGGACAAACACTATGCGCCTGTATTTCATGGAATCATTGGC
This sequence comes from Clostridiales bacterium, assembly GCA_015056055.1. Classification (GTDB taxonomy): domain Bacteria; phylum Bacillota; class Clostridia; order Christensenellales; family Aristaeellaceae; genus Alectryocaccomicrobium. Next base: position 16,943 of record SVHC01000010.1, read on the forward strand.
ATCGTAATTGCGGCTACTCTGGTAATCATTCCTTTTCAGAGCTTTACGGCAGGCGTAGGCGTTGCGCTGATTAACATTGCATGCATTGCAGTAGGCGTAATTGCAGCCCTTGCACTGGATAAGTTTAACAGCAGCGTAGAAAAACCCGACTAATAAAATAGACAATGCAAAACCCACCATCCTGAAATGGTGGGTTTTGTATTGGAATCATTGATTCAGCAGAGTGTGATAATAGTAGATTGGCATGGCGCTCCAACCGTGGCAGAGACTACCGGCATTGTCGAAAGCGCGCTGACCTTCCTCGGTTTCCCAGAAGGTAGTAGCTCCGGCGGCAAGCATTTTTTCGTATCGCATATCGATGTCTTTAAGGACGAAAGATGCGTAGCGCTGATGGTCCGTAAGCAAAAGTGCATCGTACAGGAAGCAGCGCATGCTGAGCGTTGCAGGCGTCAGGCAGGACTCGTCAGATGCTAGAGTGCTGGCAATCTGCAAGGCGCATTCACCCTGTGCAGCGCCGCAAAGGATAGCCAGAGCATTTACAAGCGCGCTAGCAGCAGAATCCTCGGTACTGTTTATGAATACGTTTCTTTCGTGATCGAAGAAGCGATCGTAAATGGCATTATTGAGCTTGCGGATCAATTCCGTATAATCGATATTCAGGTTCAAAAATCCGGTCAGCGTCTGCATGGATTGCAATGCCAGTGAAAGCAGGCAATTCAATGCAGCGTCGAAACGCTTTTCATCCCATCCAAAGAGTCTGCCGCTCATGCCTTCCGACCATTCATAGAAATTCCAGTGGCATTCTTCCGAAAATACGGGTACAAGGCCATTTTCCATACGATTGAGAAAAACATTCAGGATGGATGTAAGTTTGGGCCAGATTTCACGCGCGAGAGTAAGATCGCCTGAATGCTGCGTATATTCGCGGACGGCGGTGAAATAGTGCAGGGAGAAGGAGGGAATTGTCAGATCATCGCGGCTGGGAGTGCAGATGGAAAGAAGTCCGTCTGCGCGGTCGTCCTTGCTCATCAGCAGAAGATTGGCGCGGGGGAATACGAACTCTTCAAAGGCGTAGTAGCCGCACAGCATCTGATTGCGTCCGTCCATGGCGTAAAGTGCCTGTTCTCTCCAAGGTGTATCCTCATAATGCTCATGCATGCACATGCAAAGCGTACGCACTGAAGCATCATAAACGCGCTTTTGTAATTCGTTCATGTCAGGCAGATTGGAGGAGAGATTTACGGGATAATGCACCGGGAGCACGGTCAGCACGTCAAGCTGCAAGGGAGACTCGGCAAACAGCTCCAGATAACGCAAACCCAGACGACGGAATGGGTTTGTATATACATTAAGACCTTTGCGAAGGCGGATTTCTTCGCTGAAATCACGGGAGTGAATCAGGCGTCGAACGCCTCCGTCTTCAATGTGCTCACCGTAGGCAATCAGGACTTCCTGTTCTGCGGAAGAAGTGAGCCGAAAAGTGAGATAACCGGTTTCTTCACGCCCGAGATCGATCAGAAAATGCGTGTTCTGATCATTTTTTATCAGTGTTGCAGTGGCTGCGGGTTTAATGACGGGCAATGCAGTTGGACGAGGGGAGAGCGGGAGCTCCTGTTTTACCGCCTTGCTGGGCAAAAAGTCAATGAGGCGGCCGGTCATCCAATCATCTTCGTTTGCCATGTTATAGCGGAAACCGAATCCGAGCTGGCTGGTAATGTCCTTTGCACGTCCGCATTGATAGCACAGGCTTTGACGGGAAAGGGTTTTGGTGTCTGAATAACAGACAAGACTTTCGTCGAGATAAAGCTCATAACGGATGGCAGCATTACCGGGATAGTAGCTCATATTGCCTTTGCCGTAATGCCAGACTATAATTGCCAGATGATTGAGCCCGCATTTGCAATGGGATGCCAGATTCAGTGTGTCATAAATTTTATAATGCGGAAAATCGTGGTACTGACCGGAAAAGATCAGATTTCCGTTGAGATATACCGCATAATTGGAATCGGCAGAAATGAACAATTTTGCCTCCTGACCATCGTAAAAGAAGGAATCATAGAATTCCGCATATTGGTCAATGGCTTGGCCCTGCGAAAGCCATATCCATTCAGATTGTGTCCACATATTACAGCCTCCTGTCTACAGGTATTTTATTGGGAGAAATTTGCATCAATCCATAAAGAAAAGAAGAATTCCGTTCGCATGGGGAAAAAACACTTGCTGCCGATATATATCGGAACAGTCAGAGTGGACTTATATGAAAGCCAGCGCCTTGAGGCGCTGGCTGGTGTCATTGGCCCGTCGTTGCTTTTTGAACAAACGCAATTACTCGTTTGAAGGAACGGATTCGTGCTGTTCTTCTTCGGAACGCAGCTGTTCATCGGACATTTCGCCATCGGGGAACATCCAGTCGGCGAAGGTAAGCTGCAGCTTGCGAACGTCGGAATTGGCGGTGAAAGTGAATTTTTCCTTTTTATCGGGCGTCCAGTCCTCGACAGTAATCGTCTTGGTTTCAAGATAATTGCTGTCCTTATCAAAAAGATCCACGTTGAAGGAGAAGGTGGAGAAGGTGAAGCCGGTGGTATTGGTTACGATAGCTTCGAACTTATCCATACCATTGGAAAGCGTGGAAACGTTCTGGAAGCTAACCTGTTCCATCATGGTGCTGACCTTTTCTACCATTTCACCGTTGAAGAGGATAGGCTGCAGATTGGGTAGATTATCATCGGAGACGACGATGGGAATAATCTGATTGAGGTGATAGAGTGCTACACTCTGCATGTGGTAACCGTCTCTGGTATACTGATCGACAAAAGGCGTATCTTCGGGATAGAAGTCCAACTCTTCCAGGGAAACCTGAACGCCCTCGATATAGCTTTCGGCCCATTCACCGAACAGGGGATTTTCAAACTGTGCGCCATGATATCCGATAATTGCATCATATTCGGCGGTGATATAGCGCACCATCTGATCGTGGGTGAAGGTCATACGGAAGACGGCGCGAGCCTGTTTGGCTGCTTCTTCAGCGGCGAGGAGAGCCTGTTCTTCGGGGCTGAGCTGATTTTCGTCTTCGGAGTCTTTCTTATCTTCCTCGTCATCTTCATAATCGGCAGCAAGTGCGGCGGCGCGGGCTTCATCTTCGGCAGCAGTCTGAGCAGCGGCGGTATCTTCGAGGGTCATAGCCCAACGCGCTTCGAGACCGGCGGCAAGACTGGCCATGAACCGTTCATCCACGCTGCGCAAATCAAGACCGCAGGCCTGACAGAGCTTAGGATTATTGGTCCAATCGTGGGTCAACTCAATGCCGTCCAGAGTGCCGCAAACGCTGCAGGGAGAAGGAGCGGTGCATTGGGTCTGTGTCCAGACATGATCTGCCAGTTCGCCCTGAGTAGCGCTGCACATTCTGCAGGTTTCAGGGGCCAGGCAGGTGGCAGCGGACCAGTCATGGGGAAGGACATTACCCTGAGTGAGGGAACACATCGTGCAGGTTTCGGGTACCTGACAGGTGGCGGGTGTCCAGTCATGGGGAAGAACATCACCCTGAACATCACCGCAAAGAGCGCAGGTCATGGGCGCAGAGCAGGTGGCATCCTTCCATTCATGGGAAAGGACATCGCCCTGCGTATCACCGCAAAGAGCGCAGGTTTCGGGTGCATGGCAGGTGGCGGGCTTCCAATCATGGGGAAGAACATCACCCTGAACATCGCCGCAAAGAGCGCAGGTTTCGGGCGTATGGCAATCGGCAGCGTTCCATTGATGGGCAAGGACTTCGCCCTGAGTGTCACCGCAAAGAGCGCAGGTTTCGGGGGTGTGGCAATCGGCAGCGCTCCACTGATGAACAAGGGTTTCGCCCTGCGTATCGCCGCAGAGGGCGCAGGTTTCGGGTGCATGGCAGGTTGCAGCATTCCACTGATGGATGAGTGCCTCACCCTGAGTACTTCCGCACATAGTGCAGGTTTCGGGGGCGTGGCAGGTGGCGGCAGACCAATCATGGGGGATCACTTCGCCCTGCGTCATACCACACATTGTGCAGGTTTCAGGAACCTGACAGGTGGCAGCAGCCCAATTGTGGGGAATCACTTCGCCCTGAATGTCGCCGCAGAGTGTACAGGTTTGAGGTGTATCACAGGTAGCATCTGACCAGTTGTGCGCAAGGGGGGAACCTAAGGTTGCGCCGCAGAGCGTACAGGTCTTGGGAGTGTGGCAGTCAGCTGGCTGCCATTCATGCTTGTAATTGTAGACAAGGAAACAGACCGTTGTAGCTATCGCAATGACAAGCACAACGGTAATAAGAGCATTCCGGACCTTGCGTTTGGTTTTGCGTTTATTCATACGTTGATTCCTCCAGTTCCGGAAGAGCTTCCTATAGAGAAGTGTTCCGGTATATACAAATACAGTTACCTATAGTATACTTGAAACGGTAGAAAATGTAAACTTATTTTTTGAAGGAATTATAGATTCCTTCATACAAGAACCAAGTGTAATTTGCTTTGGCTTTTTTGAAATTGGAACAGGAATGTTAAAAATGATAAAAGATGAAAAAAGTATTGCAAATTGATGCAGAATTTGGTAATATATTACCCGAGAGATACCATTTCTTACTACTGCTTGAAGAAGGGAGGTTTTTTACTGTTTGCACTCCGGAAGACACCAGAGCGTCCGAAGGTTTGCAAAAGGACAAGAATCTGCTTTTTTAACCCATACTGTAGAGAGAAATACTGAAAAGGGCAAACCATTCGAAAGGATGGGGCGCAAAGCTAAGGGGCCTAAGGCCGCAAGGTTATGGCAGCCCGGCCGCCAATATTTCGATTCTTTCCAATTATAGAGAGGAGAACGAAATAATGGCAAACAAGTTTAAGAGAAGCTTCGCAATGGTTCTGGCACTGTGTATGTTGGTACTCGCATCTCCCGTGCATGCTCTGGCCGAAGAGAGCGTTTACCCGGATGACATTAACGCAGACCTGACTGTTGACCAAACCAATGGTACGATTGAAATCGTTTTCACCCCCGTTGATGGCGCAGAGGGCGGAGATCTGGAATGGGAATCCGATCTGACCCTGGGCGAAAATATTGAAACCGAACTGAGCGATCTGAGCGTTACTGAGGAAAAAACCGAAGATGGCGACACGATCGTTACCGAAAGCGCTACCATCGTTACCGAAGGTACGCTGGAGAACGGTGCAGACAGCAATGGTGAGGAAGTTCTTGAAGAGATCACTGACACCGAAGCTGAAGATGCGCAGCAGAATGGTGAAATAACCATCAATGGCGAGGAAACTCATGTTGAAATCACCACTACCGAAGCCGACGGTACCGTTACTGAAACGGATGTAACCGACGGTTACGAGAAGATCGAGTGGACCGGCGACGGCATCGAGAACATCGAAGACGTTATCGAAGGTCTTGAAGATCTTGAAGGTCTTGAAAACATTGAGCTTCCCTCTGTGGAAATCGAACTCAATCCCGGTGAAACTACCGAGCCCGTCACTGAAAAGAGTGAAGTGCCGGTAACCGGTACTGTTGGCGACGAAAAGGAAGGCGAAGACGACACTGAGTACAACTACACCGATATCACTATCGAAGTAGATCGTACCGTGAGTGCTGAGGCTTCCGATCTGGTAGTAACGCCTCCCAGCGCTACTAACAACTATGATTCTCCCGTTGATCCTACCACGGATACGGACAAGAACTGGGATACCAGCTCCAAGACTAAGGAAGATCCTCAGCGCAACGGCTTGGAAAAGCCGGCGCCCGGTTTGGTTGACCTTGAGGATGTTCTCATGTATGAACGCTGGCAGGAAGGCGACGATATTCCTGAAGGATTCCACGTTGGCGACATCAAGGAAGATGCAAAGGGTAATTACATTATCGCTGATGAGCCTCAGGAGATTCCCGAAGGATATGACTTCTTCCACTCCGGCATGGGTGAATACACCGACGCCGCAGCTCCTGTGTTTAAGTACATCGTTTACCAGCGCGACGAGAGTGGCGAAATCATTTACGGCGAAGACGGTAAGCCTCTTGTTGATGAGGAAAAATCTTACCTGATGAATGGTTCTAATGGCAAAGCTCCCGAAAGCGGTATGGACTATCAGCCCGGTCAGCTCGGTTTGACGAATATCGTTTGCGAGCGCTATACGGAAGAAGATCTGAAAAACGACCTGATTCCGGAAGGCAAGAATGTCGGTGATATCAAGTATGATGAAAACGGCAAGCCTGTGGTTGATGAGGAACAGACAGAGCTTTTCTACGCCTACTGCGCCGACTTCCTGGTAGAAACAGACGCAGACGCTATGCACTGGTACAAGATGGAAAACCTGGAAGACAGTGGTCACTACACTGAGGAAGATGCTCAGAAGCTCCGTGCCATCGTTATGAATGGCTACTGGGGTGATGCAGAAGTAGGTACTGTGGAGCAGATTGTTGCCAATCTGACCGAGTATGTCCAGGACATGCCTGAAGCCACTGATGAAGAGAAGGCAGAAATGCTGGACCTTCTGCTTGGTATGAAGGAGCATGAAGCTCTGGCTGTTACCCAGGCTGCAATTTGGGCTTATTCTGTTAACCGCACTAACACTGCCTATATGGATGGCAAGCTTCCTGCTGGTGTAGATAATGTTGAAGTTATCGGCGCCCAGAGTGCAATCAAGTGTTATGCGTACGATGCGAAGAAGAACAAGACTTCTTGGTATACTGAGTACAAGGCTGCTGTTGATCAGATGAAGGACGGCGGACTGCCCCTGAATGGAGCGTACGTTAATCTTTCTGAAGAAGTAATGGCAGAACGAGTAGCGGAAGCTATTGAAAGCGATGCCCGCATGGCTCTGATGTTTGAGTACCTGATGAGCCTGGAAGGTATTCCGGACACCGATGAGGACGTAACCACGGTTATCAACGAGAACAATTTCATCGAAGATGACTCCCTGTCTCTGGTAATTCATGACCGCGTTGAGGATCATGAAGACAACAAGGACGACAACCACGACAATGACGTTTACGACACCGACCTGAAGTTCAGCCTGGCTTTTGTTCCCGGCGAGAAAGATGAACTGCTGGTTTATCTGTATGGTATCGGCGATGAACCCATCGTACGCCGCCTCAGCGGTACGGGTAACGATGGTATCGAGGATATCACCACGGACACCGACGCAAACGGCAATACTGTTTACGTATTCAAAGATCTGCAGCTGAGCGAGAACTCCAATACGAAGTTCGACCTCCGTCTGGACGGCGTTCATCACCTGAATCAGGGCGTTTACCTCTACACTGCTCAGGGCGGTCGCCTTGCCTCCCAGACCTTTGTTGGTATGGCAAGCGGTTCGCAGGATATCGACATCACTGCGAGCATGACCATTAGCTTCAATGTAGATGAGAACAACCATGTTGTTGCAGAACGTTATTGGCACAACGAATCCGACCCCGAAACCACTCCGCCCACTAAGGATGAACCCCCGGTTATCTCCGAACTGCCTCCGAGTGAGGACGAGGAAGAGCCCACGCCCCCGGTTCGTTATCGTCTGTCCCGTAACGTAGGTCAGCTGGAAACCATCATTGATGAGGAAGTTCCGCTGGCTGAAGTTCCTGAGACCGGTGATATCTCCATGGTATGGTTTGCCATGGTACTGGTAGCTGGCATGGGACTTTGCATGCTGAAACTTGCTGAGAAAAAGTGCAAGGCATAAGCTACAAAGCCGGATTATTGCGGAATCGGATGGGCGGAAGCCTTTCTGAAAGCGTAAGAAAGAAATGATTCTCTTGTAAAAGGGAGCGAAGGAATACCTTCGCCCTCTTTTTTTTTTTGCAAAAGAATGTTATACTATATAACAAGAGAAAGCGCCGGAAGGCGGAAAAAAGGAGTTGTCAAAATTGAAAAAATTGCTGGCTGCCTTTCTGGCAGTGTGGATGGGCGTAACTGGTTTGGGCTGTGCGCTGTGTGAGGATGCGTATATTGATTCTGATTGGAGCAGCTATGAGGGGGAGATGATCTCTCAGTCTCGTGCTGCGGTACCGCTGCTGTTGGAAGCTACCGCTCCGGGTGTGTTGGTGGAAGAAAACGGGAAGGCACTGATCGACTATTCCAATACCGACGATGGATATGTGATGGTGCTGTATAAAGAGGGAACCAGCAAAAAGCTCAAGGTGCAGATCAAGGGACCTTCCACGACCTATACATATACCATTTATCCCGGTGAGTGGGCAGTGCTGCCGCTGACAGACGGAAACGGAAAGTATCAGGTCAAGGTGTTCAAGAATGTGTCCGGAAACTCCTATTCCAATGTGCTGGCTGCAAAGACAACGGTGGAACTTACCGATGAATTCGCACCGTTCCTCAGACCCAATCAGTATGTCAATTACAGCGCTTCCAGCCGTGCTGTGGAACTGGCGATGAATCTGACGCAGGGCATTTACCAGCCGCTGGGCAAAGTAGAAGCGATTTATAATTACGTGGTAACGTATCTTTCCTACGATAAGGAAAAGGCCAAGAATGTCAAGAGCGGTTATCTGCCGGTGCTGGATGAGATACTGGAATCCAAGAAGGGCATCTGCTTTGACTACGCGGCGCTGATGACGGGTATGCTGCGCAGCCAGGGTGTTCCCTGCAAGATGGTGTTTGGCTATGCGGGAAGTGCATACCATGCCTGGATTAGCGTGTGGAGCGAGGATACCGGCTGGGTGGATGGCGTAATTTTCTTTGACGGTACCACTTGGCAGCGTCTGGATCCTACTTTTGCTTCCTCCGGTAATCAGAGCGAATCGATTATGGAGTATATCGGCAACGGTAAGAACTATAAGGAAAAGTATTTCTATTAAGCTGTTCAAAGTACCGAAGAGGATGGACCATCCGCGGATGGTTTGTGGATGAAGATATGAAAGTGCTTGAATTGACAAATTTGGAAAAAGCTGATCTTTTTAAACAGTTGGCGCTGCTGATGCATTCCGGCGTGACTGCGGGAGATGGACTCAGTCTGTTGGCTGAAGGGGAACCCAACGAAAAAATCCGCGAGATGCTTGTGAAGATGACGGAGAGTGTAGATGCCGGTGCGTATCTCTCGCAGGCTTTTGAGGAAACCGGAAGTTTTCCTGCCTATGTGACGGGTCTTTTGCAGATGGGAGAGCAGGTGGGACGAAGCGAGGAAACGCTAACTGCTCTTTCCGACTATTACGAGCAGAAGGAGCGGATGGAGCGGCAGCTGGTCAGTTCTCTGACCTATCCCGCGATTTTGCTGCTTTTGATGGCTGTTGTGATCATCATTCTGCTCAGCCAGGTGTTGCCGGTGTTCAACGATATTTATGCTTCCTTAGGAGGAAAGCTTACCGGCGTTGCTGGTGGATTGCTGCTGGCAGGCCAACTTCTGGATAAGGCGATTCCTGTGCTGTGTGGACTGCTGGTGGTAGTTCTGGGCTTTTTTGCGGTGTTCTCTCTGCATAAGGAGTGGAGAAAGAAGATTCTGGGATTCTTCTCGGCACGCTGGGGAGATAAGGGTATTTTCCGCAAGATGAATAATGCCCGCTTCGCGCAGGCGCTGTCGATGGGATACACCAGCGGTATGCCGCTGGAGGATGCGGCAGATCTGGCTGCTCTGCTACTCAAAGACATTCCGCCGGTTCAGGAAAGATGCAAAAAATGCAGCGAAATGCTGCAGCAGGGCGAGGATCTGGCTGTGGCGTTGGAGGCGGCGGAGCTGATGCCTCCGTCTACCTGCAGAATGCTGACTCTGGGTCTGCGCAGCGGAACGGGCGACAGCGTGATGGAAGATATCTCCCGCAGGATGCAGGAGGACGCGCATAATGCTTTGGAGAGTATTGTGGCTCGGGTGGAGCCGGCGTTGGTGCTGGTGACCTCCGTACTGGTGGGCGTGATTCTTCTGTCGGTGATGCTGCCGCTGATGAATATTATGACAGCGATCGGGTGAGAACGTGAAGAAAAAAAGAGGATTGCAGACGATTCTTTCCTGCGTAGTTATGCCCGTGCTGGCAATTTTGGTGCTGGTATGCTTTTTAAGCGCGGTTTCCAATCTGACAAGCGGGCGGCAGAGCGAGGATATGGACAAGCTGGAAGATGTGCTTCGCCGCGCAGCGGTAGCCTGCTATGCTGCGGAGGGGATCTACCCGCCGGATCTGGAATATCTGCAGGAGCATTATGGTGTGCAGATTGACGAAAGGCGCTATGTGGTGGATTACGTGGCGATTGCGGATAATCTGATGCCGGATATCACGATTCTGGAAAAATAAGAATGGACAAGCAATGGTGACAGGATGAAAAAGAAAAACCAATTGGGCAGCGTGCTGGTTTTGCTGGTGTTTGCGGTGTTCATGGTCTCGGTTTTAATGGTGCTGCTCACCGGTGCGGATGTGGTAGAGAAGATCCATAGCCGCGATCAGGCCAGCTATGACCACAGAACGCTGGTACAATATATCACTACCCGGGTTCGTCAGGCCGATCAGCGTGGCATGGTGGATGTGCGCAGCTTTGGCGACGGTGATGCATTGGTGCTTACGGAGGAAATAGACGGAGATTTGTATGAAACTCTGGTCTATTGTTCCGATGGGTATTTGAGGGAACTGTTTGTGGAAGCGGGTCTGGAAATGGATGCGGAATTTGGCGAGGAGATTCTGCCGATTCAGCGCGTTTGTTTTCAGGATGAAAATACCTATATCCGCGTACAGTTGACGCTGACAGAGGGAGAGGAAGAGGAAATGATTCTTTCTCTTCGCAGCGAGAGGGGGACAATGCGATGAAGAGCAAAGCACCTCTTGCGCTGATGGAGCAGCTGGTGATGATTCTGGTGTTCGCACTGGCTGCGGCATTGTGTTTGCAGATTTTTGTGCTTTCGGGCAATCTTTCCGTGACAAGTGAAACCCGCGACCGGGCAGTAACGGCAGTTCAGAATACAGCAGAAACGCTAAAACTGTGCCGGGGCGATTTGGAAGAGGTTCAGAAACTGCTGGGTGGAGAGAAAACCGAAGATTGCTGGCAGATGATTTTGACTGGAAAAGAAACGCTGTGTGTAACGGCAGAACGGATTGCAGACGAAGCTGAAGCACTGGGCGAGGCCAGAGTGTATGCAGTCAACGATAAAGGCAGCGTGGTTTTTGAAGTGAATGTATGCTGGCAGGAGGAATGGGATGGATAAGCAGCAGAAAAAGTTTCAGGCTCCCATGGTGGGAGGAAGCTCCTTGCTGGTGATTTTTGCCATTCTGTGTCTGACGGTTTTTGCTCTCCTGGGGTTTAGTACCGTGCAGGCAGACCGTAGGCTGGCAGATGCCAGTATTAAGGCCGTAGAAGGGTATTATAAGGCTGATAGCGAGGCAGAAAGGATTCTGGCCGCGATTCGCAGCGGCGAGGCTCCTGCAGGGGTACAGTGCGATGAAAACGTGTATCGTTACGCCTGTACCGTTTCCGACACTCAGAAGCTCTTGGTAGAGGCACGGGTTGAAAACAGGGACGAATGGGAAATTCTGCGCTGGCAGACGGTTTCAACGGCAGAGTGGAATGAAGAAGAGTATATTACTGTGTGGGACGGCGAGAGTTAGACAGATTTGAGAAAAAAGGCAGGCATTGTATATGGCTGATTTGATGTATTATCTGCAGCAAGCGGTAGAGAAACACGCTTCGGATATTTTTATTGTGGCAGGTGCTCCGGTGAGCTTCAAGCTGGATGGAAAAGTATGCCATATAAGTGATCAGAAGGTTATGCCGGAGGAAACGCTGGAACTTATTACCGAGATTTACGGAAATGCCAAACGTTCCATGGACGCATTTCTTCGAAACGGTGATGATGACTTTTCCTTTGCTGTGCCGGGAATGGCGCGCTTCCGTGTAAATGCCTATCGTCAGAGAGGCTCACTGGCAGTAGTGGTACGCGTAGTGTCTTTCAATATCCCGGACTGGAAAAGCATCCATATACCGGAGAGGATTATGGATTTGGCAAATGCGGGTCACGGTATGATTCTTATGACCGGCACTGCGGGCAGCGGAAAGTCTACCACACAGGCATGTATTATCGACCGTATTAACCAAACACGGGATTGCCACATTATTACGCTGGAAGATCCTATTGAGTTTTTGCACCGCAACCAACGCAGCATTGTGAGTCAAAGAGAAATCGCGGTGGATACCGCTGACTATCTTTCTGCGCTGCGTGCCTGTCTGCGTCAGGCACCGGATGTGATTCTTCTGGGCGAAATGCGTGATCCAGAAACAATTCGTACCACCATTACAGCGGCGGAAACCGGTCATCTGATTATTGCGACGCTGCACACCAAAGGAGCTGTCAATGCCATTGATCGCATTATTGACAGTTTTCCGAGTGAGCATCAGGCGCAGATTCGCATGATGCTTTCTACGGTATTGCAGACTGTTGTTTCACAGCAAATGCTGCCTGACCAACATGGTGGAATGGTGCCCGCCTTTGAAGTGATGCATGTCAATAGTGCCATTCGCAGCCTGATTCGCGACAATAAGAGCCATCAGATTAATAATGTGATCGCTGCCGGCGGAAAAGAAGGCATGATCACCATGGATCAGGCTATTCTGGAATTGTATAAAAATGGCGCGATTACAAAGGATACAGCCTTGGATTACGCTGATGCGCCGGATATGATGAGGCGTCAACTGTAAAACTATCTTCGGTTTTATGGGTGTATATGGTAAAGGTAGATGCATGGAAAATGGCCATGTATCTGCCTTTTTTTATGTTGGAATGAAACTGGAGCGGGTGATTGATTTGATCTGTGATGCTGTGGCCATTGAGAAATGAGTTGCGTAGCCTTTTTATTCGTCAACACAAACAATAGGATGACGTCAGAAGGCCTAAAATGGCGCATGACAGCGTTTGTGAAGGGGGATAGAAGAAATTTATTTGAAGAAGTGTGGAAGAGGCGGAAGATGCATATTTGGAAGAAGTGGAACGGTATGGTACGGTAGAATGTCGTGTGCCCGGTGCAGTGTGAAAAGAACTATTGGCTTTATAGCCGTGAAGAAGCAAAGTGGGATAACAAATGAAAGACTCGTATGCATAAGGCGCTTTGAGCGCTTTCTGGCATACGAGTCTGTTCGATTTGCTTGTGGTAGTCACACTGTGTACTGAACAGTGTGCACGATGTGGTGAGAGATTGGGAGATAAGCTCCCTTGTGTGATTTTAGATGCCGACCTCTGCAGGTGCAGGGGGAGTAGATTTGGTCAGCGAGGGGATACGCAGTTCGATTTTATTGTTTTCCACCAATTCGGCAAAGATTTCAATAAGGTTGGGGTCGAACTGTTTTCCGGCCTCAGAGCGCAGAATGGACAGAGCCTCATGTACGGGCGTAGCAGATTTGTAATTGCGGATAGAGGTAATAGCATCGAAGGAATCAGCAATACAGAGGATACGACCGGTGATGGGAATGTTGGTCTGCGCCAAGCGACGAGGATAACCGCGGCCGTCGTAACGCTCGTGGTGAGAGAGAACGGCGGGAATAACGTAATCCAGTGAGGGAAGATGCCGGATGATGTTGACCGCATTTTCAACATGGCTCTTCATCACTTCGTACTCTTCTGCAGTAAGCTTGCCGGGCTTATTGAGGATTTCTTCACGGATGCCGATTTTACCGATGTCGTGCAACAAACCGGCTTCGCGGATAATCTCTACCAAATCGGAGGACATGCCTGCAGCCTTGGCAAGTTCAGCGGCGTAATAGGCCACGTTCTGGGAGTGCTGGAACGTATAATGGTCTTTGGCATCGACCGCTGCGGTAAGAGCGTAGATGGTACTGGCATGTTCATCGTAACCGCTTTTGTAAAGCGTGTTGCTGGGTTCTCTGCGGTGAATATCGGCGGAGTACATCTGCACGGCATTTTTACCGGTGCGCTTGACGGTGTAAACGGTGGTATCGGCATTGCGATAGAGTTCCTTGGCGGAAGAAGCCATGTAGGGAGCAGCGCAGATACCGATGCTGGCCGTCATGGTACCGGCAGGTTTACTGCCGGCGAAGGAAGACGTGATATTGCTGATTTGTTCAGCTACGTTATCGGCCAGACATTTGGCGGAGTAGATATCATAGCCGGGGAGAATCAGGGCAAATTCATCGCCTCCGATACGGGCAGCATAGCCGTTTTCGTTGACGGCAGATGCCAGAATGGCGGCAATACTACGGAGTACGGCGTCACCTTCATTGGTACCGTAAAGCTGATTGTACTGCTTGAAATCGTCGATATTGATCAGGCACAGGGAAAGAGCGGTGTCCTTGCACTTTTCAAATTCACGATCAAGAATATCGTAGAAGAATTTGAAGTTGAGCAGGCCGGTCATATCGTCCCTCTGCGCTTCTTCCACGGCTCGTTCGTAATTGTAGGCGTTCTGAACGGCACTGGCACATACGGTAGCAAGAGACTGCAGGAAACGAAGGGTATCGGGATGCTGCGAGAACTTTCCGTGACGATCGGGCAGAATCATGAAGCCTATCAGGTCACCTTCGTGATTCATAGGGATGAAGCAATCAAGCTGTTGGTTGATCAGAAGGGCTTTTTCCTTTTCCCAGAGGCTGCGATAGAGAGTTCTGCGGGAAAAGTCCTGGGATGTTACATAGCCATGCTTGTCCTTCAGATATTTGACCAACGGATGGGTGGCATCAAAGGAGAAACTCTTTTCTTCCAGAGGATTGAGAGTGTGTTCAATGCGATATGTGCCGCCGGAATCACGGACAAGCACAAAGAGACGGTCTATATCGAAGACTTCCTGTGCTGTGTTGGTCATGCTCTGCAGGATTTCACTGACACTCATCATGTGAGATAGGTTTTCAGAAAAATGATTGAGAGCGTTGTTGCGCTTCTGATCCTTGCGAGAGAAAATCGCATCGCACAGGGAGTTGATGGCCAGATACAGCAGGCCAATCAACAAAAAGAGGAAAACAGCAATGATCATCAGTGTGCTGGTGTAGCCCAAACCAACGTTCTGCATGAGAAAACGCTGGAGAACCAGAGCCAGATCTGAGAAAATCGCCAGACCGATGACGGCGGAGATGATTATATAATTGGACTTGGAAAGAAGGATGGTCATGCGGAAAAGCCGTTTCCGGTAAAGTGCGTAGAAAAGGAAAATTGCGTTGCAAACACCGGAGAGCATATCCATAGGAAGACCTATGAACATGGGCAGGGTAGTGAGCAGATGACCCATGACCAGAACAGCCAGACCACCCATTACAGGCGTCAATTGGCGCAGGGCGATGTGATTTCCGCGGCAATGACGCCAAGCCAGAATACACATTTGCGCCAAAGTAGGCACAATTAAAGCAAAGAGGAAATAAATGTGCCAATTGTAGTGATAGAGGAAGGTGGGAGTATCGCCGGTTCGAATGACTTCCGGCAGGGGAATAAAGAAATTGGTGAGGCAATTGAATACAAACAGTGCCAGGTAGAAGAACATCCAGAATTTGCGGCCATGGCTATTGGTTTCATCCAGAAAAGCCAGAACAAACTGATAATAACCATAGGCAACCATCATCATACCCAGAAGGGAAACATGGTGCCAGAAGTTGACATTTGGCCACAATTCAATTCGCATGCCCAGCGAGCCGCCGTTCCACAAAAGCATGATGCCCAGAAGCAGTGAGAAGGAACGAAGAGCTTTTTCCTTGGGCTTGGAAACCAAGAAGGTCAGCAGAAGAAAGAGGTAGCAGAAGATGGAGAAGACGGCAATCCAACTATATCCATTCATTCAGCAGTTCCCCCTTTCCGACACTGTCCATCATGTGACAATTGAGCAAATCGTTGATTTCGCAGCTTTCGGCATTCATGGTACGAATTTTGGATCCGTATTTACGTTCGTAGAGTTCGAAGGTTCCGCACTTGAGCAGTGTGATCTTCAGCGGATCGATTCCCAGAATCTTCTTAAGATCCTCATAATCCTGATCCAGATAGCGGAAATAGATTCCCAGCTGATCTTGCAGCAGTCTGATACTGATGGCGCTGTTGATCAGGTTGCTGCGCTGCAGTTCTACATACATGTGCAGATACGGTCTGTTCTGCTCGGTATATTCCTTTTTGGCTGTCCAAGAGGCAATGGGAAGCCTGGACAGCTGAATCGCTTGTGTGATGGATTTTTCTGTGATGCGGGTAAATCCGGCGATATCAATAATCTGCGGAACGCGATCCACATACTGGAAGCGGGGAATGGAATTGCCCTCGCTCTCGCTTCCGATACCGGTACAGCGGAATACATCGCCTACGCGATAGCGGGCGAAGGCGCCGCCCTTAAATACGGTCAGTACGAGTTCATAAATACCGCCGGGGAGAACTTCATTCCAGAGAATGGTATGGGGCTGATAGTTGGGGTCGGCCAAGCTTCTGTCCAACTCATCTTCGGGAATAAATTCATAGAAGCAGGCGTCAGGGAAGAAATAGACACCTTCGCGGCTCCAGGTTTCGCAACCGATACATGTGGGTTCGGTGCCGGCAAAAATCTCCATGGGGGTAATGCCCCACATCTTTTCAAGATCGGCTTTGTAGCATCGATTGTCTGTGCCGGCGTACATGAAACATTTGAGATGGAAAAGGTCCTTGGGCAGCAGATCACGATTTTCTCTGCGGCATTTTTTCTTGGCCATAAGATAACGCAAGATCATTTTGGGGGAGGTGCCCAACAGCTTGTCTTTGAGACTGTGTCCGCCGGAACTCATGCTTGAAATGCTCTGACTGACATAATAAAGGACACTGCCCAGGCCAAAGAAGTATTCAAGACCTTTCTTCATGCCTAGTTTGAAACCCTGCTTGTTGCGCTCTCTAAAGCTCATTTTTACCGCTTCTTTAACCGGCGGGAAAAACTCAATATCGATTTCATCTTCCAAAAGCAGGGGCAGAAGACCGGTAACATAGGGCATCGGTGCCAGCGCATAAAGCATGTGGTCGGTTACACTGATGTCGAAATCACCCTTTTGACGACTGGTAGCCAGAATCAAGCAGCTGATGACATTGTGTTTGAACGTATCCAACATCGCCTTGGTATAAGGGGCTGTCTTGATGGGGTGGACGCCACCTTCCCATGTAGTCTGCACCCAAAGAACGGGATCGGCAGGCAGTGAGGAGGTCTGCTTGGAAAGCAACATGGGCGCGTAATCCTCATAAGAGGTCAGCGGCACCATTTCGCGGAATTCATTGATGGTATGGGGGTATTTGCCTTTGAGAATGCTCTGACCGATTCCGCTGTTGGACCACAGTTCGATTTGTTCAAGCAGCAGTCGGTTCTGAATGCTCATGAATTCTTCGGAGGACAGCGTCAAAAAACCGCAGTATTCTTCCCAGATTTCTGCTTTGGTATATTCGTGAAGCTTTTCCTGGAATCTCATGATTCAACCTCCTTCTCGCCTTGATGACGAAGGTTTTGACATGCCAGACGGAGGCTGGCTTTTGTAGGAATCAGGAAGGGTGTTTCCTGTTGATAGCGTTTGTAATCGCAGAAGGTTCGGGGAAAGGTGATGCGATCCTGGAAGCAGGCATAAGCAAGGTCCATGAGGGAAAAGAACATTCCGCGGAGCAGCAAGCCATAAAAAGGAGCAGCAGCAAGTCCTAAAAAGAAAAATAGCAGGAAAAAAAACAGAATACCCGGATGGCGGCAGAGTGCGTAGACGCCTTTATCATACACACTGCGTCCATCCGTTTGCTTGGCGTAGGTTTCTTCGAAAGGAAGCGCGAAGAAAAGGCTGTAGATCAGCGCCAAAATTGATATAAACGCAAAAAAGATGAAAATCCAGTCTACGATACTATCAAATGCATTGATCCGGCAGGCAGCGTACAAATCCAACCCTGCTGCGCCGGCGAGCAACGCAGTACCCAAAGCGAAAAAGAATCGGGGAAAGCTGCGTTGCCAGGAAAAACTGTTAATATCATAGAGGAAGTAGAGGAGAAAAGCTGCAAGCCCCAAAGCCAGTGAAATCATACGTCCTCCTGCAGGTGCAAGTGAATTACTTTTTGTTTTCCGCCATAGATTCCATGCTGGGATCATAGAAAATGAACTGAGCACGGCCTTGTTCCTTGGCCACATAGGCAGCCGTATCGGCATGATCCAACAAATCTTCGTAGGTATCGCCATCATCGGGATAAACGGCGGCACCGATGCTGCCGGACAAGGGATAATCGATGGTATCTGTGCGGTAGGGGGTCTGCAGCACATTGCAGAGTTCTTCCAGACGCTTTGTCAAATCAGCACGTTCCAGACCGCTGACGAAGACTACGAATTCGTCGCCTGCATAGCGGGCAACCACATCGATGTGACGGAAGGTACCCAGAAGACGCTTGGCAATGAAGCACAGCACGTCGTCGCCGACCATATGTCCCAGAGTATCGTTGACCTGCTTAAAGTGATCCAGGTCAAAGAAGATGATGGCGCTGCCGGTTTGTGCACCCTTTTTGAGGGCGCTGCTGACGAATTGCTCAAAGTAAGTACGGTTGTAAAGACCTGTCAGCGGGTCGCGATTGGCTTTTTCCATCCAACGGTTGACCTCATTTTTCCAACCGGCCATGTTTACCAACGTACCGGAAATTATGTCTTCACCGCCGGAAGCGATATGTTCGCAATGCATATGAACTTCCATCCACTCGTAGCGGGACTCGTTGGTATAAAAGCGCAGAGTATTCTCAGCCCAGCCTTCGTTTTTGCAGCAACGGTCCATAAGATTACGGAAATCCTGGCGGTCATTTTCATGAATCAGATCGGAATGAGCAAAGAGTGCGGAGGCTTCGGAAATAACCAGCTGACCGTAAAGAAGGGGAGAAAAAATATCAGAGAAGACTACGCGATCCTGGCTGACCAGGAAAGTGAACATGATAATGTTGCTTCCGGTGGGATGGGGAGCAATGTCGTTGGTTTGAATGGTGGGGGTATCGTTGGTTTCCACATATTTCAATTGCCCGTTTTCAAAGGCAGTCTTCTGGAATTCATCGACGGGCATGGGACGGAAGTAGTAAAAACCCTGAATCATATCGCAACCGGATTGACGCAGATACTGAACCTGGGAGGCAATATCGATTCCTTCGGCAACGGTATGAATCTGCAGCTGAGAGGTGATTTTTAGAATCGCTTCTACGATATAGCGGTTGGCGCGGCTATTGTTTTCGCCGATAAAGAAGCTGCGATCCAATTTAAGTGTGTCAATGCTCAGTTCACGAAGGAGCTGCAGGGGAATAGCACTCTCGCCAAAGTGATCCAGAGAACATTTGAAACCGTAAGAATGAATTTCATCGACCAGGGCGCGCAGCCTTTGCGGCTTTTCAAAAAGAATGGGTTCGCTCAGTTCAAATTCCAGATATTCCGGTGCGACGCGATACTTCTGAGCAATACGGTTATAGGGCTCCAGAAAGTGGTCATGTTCCAGTGTTTCCAGAGACAGATTGACGGAAATCGGGCAGGGGCTCATGCCCAACTGCTTCCACTGTGCCATTTTGCTGCAAACTACTTCGAAAAGATATTGATCAAAGCGGTGAATAAGTCTGTATTCCTCCAGAAGCGGAACAAACATTTCAGGAGTAAGCAGACCGCGCTGCGGATGACGCCAGCGAACCAACGCTTCTGCGCCTACGATACGACCGTCGCCCAGGCGAACCTTGGGCTGCATATAGACAAGAAAATCACCGTTAGCCAAGGAACGATCCATCTGTTCAATCAGTTCCCAACGGTGGATGGCTTTTTCATCGGTAGGGTTGTTGTGATAAAAACGGAAACGGGGCGCATTTTTTTCCATGTCCAACATCTGCAGCGCTTTTTCCTGCATATCGCTGAAAGGCTCGGAAGTGGTAGAGGGAAGATAAGCGCCGAAAATCAGATCCATATGATAGGGAATTTTACGCTGAATATTAAATTGATTGATGCTTTCATAAATTCGCAGCAGGCGGGCACGGATAGCATCTTCCTGACGATTTTTAATCAGAAAACACAATGTACCGCCACTCAGTCGAGCCGCGGCTTCAGAGGAACTCAGCGAAGTACGCAGAATACGGGCGATATAGAACAGAACCTGGTCGCTTTTTGCGCTGCCAAAGGTGTGGACAATCTGCCGCCAGTTTTTCAGCTCCATGACTACAACGGCATGGTGAGGTGTGTTGCTGCTGAAATATTGCAAAGCAACACGCCTTAATCCCTCACTATTCAGAAGACCGGTTACAGAATCGGAAAGGGCGCGGGATTGCAACCGCTTGATGCGGCGGATATATATCAGCATAACAATGACTGTCAGCACAAACAGGACTGACAGGGCGAAAACCCACTGAGAAGGAGTAAAAAGAGGGCTATTCACTGTATTTTTTCCTCACATATTGTAGGCGTTTATGGCATGAAAAGCAGCAAATTTATGAATCTAAATTTGAAGATACTAAATTTATTTTATTATATCACGAATTTATTGCTACTTCAACATGAATGGACGATATTTTGTTCAATAATTTTGATGTTTTCTGTTGTGTTTTTAAGGGACAGAATGTATAATGCATATAGTGTTTCAAAAGATTTTAGGTTGTGATTGGAACCTTAATTAAAAAACAATTGGGGAGGAGTTCGATGAGAAAGATTTTGAAGGTTGTTTTGCTGCTGACGCTGGTAGTCGGTTTGGTCTTCGGTGGCAAAAGTTTGTTGGATGATGTAAGCAGCGGACGGGATAATGACATGGCCAGAGAATTGGCGCGAGGCGGCAGGACAACGGCAGCGCCTACTGAAGCTCCCACTGAAGCTCCTACGGCAGCGCCCACCGAAGCTCCTACGGCAGCTCCCACTGAAGCTCCTACGGCAGCGCCCACCGAAGCCCCTACGGCAGCGCCCACCGAAGCTCCTACGGCAGCGCCCACTGAAGCTCCTACGGCAGCGCCCACCGAAGCCCCTACGGCTGCGCCCACCGAAGCTCCCACGGCAGCGCCCACTGAAGCTCCTACGGCTGCGCCCACCGAAGCTCCCACGGCAGCGCCCACTGAAGCTCCTACGCCTGTGCCTACGGTTAAACCCACCGAGGTTCCCACACCTGCGGCAACGCAGAAGACAAGAGCAGATCTTACGCATAGTGACCCGATAGTCATGGAACTTCTTGCTATGGATCTGGATGTGCTTAGGGAATACAATCCGGAAGTTGTTGGTTGGGTATTCATTCCCGATACGGCGATTGACTATCCCATGGTACAGGGTGCTGATAACGACTTCTATTTGAATCACACATGGATGAAGGATGAAAACAACGCAGGTGCGATTTTCATGGAAGCGGAAAATTCCCTGGATATGAGCGATTTCAATACCATTATTTACGGTCACAACATGAGAAATGGAGCCATGTTCAGTGATCTGAACAAGTATCAGAGTCGCAGCTATATGGCCGATCATCCTTATGCATATGTGCTTACTGACAATGGCGTCTATCGCTATGATCTGTATGCTACTTACAAGGCAGGCGTGCGTTCCATCACCTATGCCATGAAGATTCAGACTGAAAAGAAGAGGATGGAACTGATCAATTTCATTGACAACTATTCGCAGGTCACTATGGATATAGCCCCCGGTGTCGACGATCATATCCTGACGCTGTCGACTTGTTCCGGTGTAGGTCAGCCCAATCGCCGCGTGGTTATTGGAATTTTCAATGCGGAAGGATCCTGTCTAATTAATCCCTTGGAATAAAAATCCGGAATGAAAATGCCTCTCTCATTGTTGAGGGAGGCATTTTTCTATCTTCTATATGTCGAACTTGGCTGTAGTTACATAATACGCGCCAAATGGCGGTGTGAAACGGCATCTTTTTCAGAATGGCCCTTTAATAATTGCCTGCTGATGAGGGGCATAGAAATGTCCCGCCTTTCGACTTCTTGTTTTGTTAGAAATTTTCTAAGATGTACTGAGAAACAGAAGGTTCTGTTGGGGGGATATCGATGCTAAAGAATTCATGAGCAGGTACAGGATCGGCTGTGTAATCGACTAAACCTGCTCTTCGATTTGCCAGGGGATTACGTTTTTCCCACTCAATGAATGCTTCCAGGCGACTTCGGATCAAACTTTTATCTGTCCATTCTTCGCACCATTTTTCAAATTGATTCATGATTTCTTCGGGAGTGGTTGGTTCAATACCGAACATCCAATGTCCGTAGGTTTTTAAAGTCGGCAGCAAAGCATTCACAAAAATGCCTGGACGAATATAGTATTCTTCCTTGGAAAAGCTGCTTCCCTGAATATAGAAACAAAGTGTAAATTCGCCTATATCTTTTGTCCAGCGTTTATTCCTTTTTTTAAATCCTTTTGCTTTCAAATACGGCGTTACGTATGCAATTAATTCTTCTTCGGATAAGGTGTGACTCATGTCGCGTCCTCCTTCCTTTGGCTAATCAATAACCATAGTGACAAACCCATTATAGCATACAGGTCTAACTGAAACAAGTGTACTAAAAAGCCGGAACCCTTTCGGATTCCGGCAGAAAACCAGGATTTCAAAATGTGCTGTTATCGTACAAACATATAGATGAAATAGCCGATGTAAGCAGCGAGCATGATTGCGCCTTCTACACGATTGACCTTCCTGTCGGTTGCGGCGAACAGAAGCACAAGAGCGCTGACGCCGATAACTGCAATTGTATCAATAACTGCAAGAATATCAACAGTGATGGGGGAGACAACCGCGCTCATACCAAGAATGTACACGATATTAAAGATGTTTGAACCGACTACGTTACCGAGAGCGAGATCGCTTTCGCCCTTCTTTGCTGCAATCATGGAGGTTACAAGCTCCGGCAGCGAGGTTCCGAGTGCAACGATGGTCATACCGACGAGAGTTTCGCTCATGCCGAATTTGATCGCAATTGCCGAAGCACCGTCTACAACGAAATCGCCACCCAGAATGATGCAGGCAATACCGACAACGATAAAAATAAGAGACTTAAGAGGAGAGAGAACTTTGATTTCATCATCTTCTTCAACTGCACCGGCTTTGCGAACCTTGAGTGCAGAACTGATCTGCCAATACATGTAGAAAGCAAAGATTGCAAGAAGAACAGCTCCGCCGGCTGCGCCAAGCGTGTAGGTGACCCCGGCAACTGCGGCACTGCCTTCGCTTACTGCGGGCACTACGGGGTTCATGCCAAGCAAGAGCGCAACGAGAAGGGCAACGGTACAGAGAATAGAAAAGGGGATTTCTTTTTTTATCGAAGTGGGCAGCACGCAAACGGGGGCAATAAGGGCACTTGCACCAAGGACAACAAGGGTATTAAAAATGTTTGATCCTACTACATTGCTTACTGCAAGGGCATTTTTTCCCGCAATGGCAGAACTAATGGAAACCGATGCTTCGGGAAGGCTCGTACCAAAGGCAACAACGGTGAGCCCGATAATGATTGCGGGAACCTTGAGAAGCTTTGCTACGCTCGAAGATCCTTCTACAAACCAGTCAGCACCCTTGATAAGCAGCACGAAGCCGCCAATGAGAGCCAAAAGTGCAAGGAAAATATTCATTTTTCCTACATCCTCCTTAAGTGTCCGTTTGTTATACTACCTATTATAATATAGCACCTCGATACAGGCACAGTAATTATAACCAACGATAAATTGAAAGTCAATGACTCACATTATCTTTTACAATAGGAAGAGAGATTGTCAAAGTGCTTTCGCACCGTCTCATTACGCAACTGCCAGCGATATTTACAACGGAGGCTGGCGAGAGCAAATCTTTGGATTTGCCGAACATAGCCAGCGCCGCTGTGGCGATGGCTGAAAAGAAAAGAGCCTTTCCTTTTCGGAAAAAGCTCTTTTGGCAGGTGGATCAATCCCAATAATAGTGGAGCCTGTACAAATACAGACCGTTAACTGAGTCAAGGAGTTCTATTTCTTTGCCTATATTTCGATCAAGCGGAATTGGTTCTATGTCAAGCGTGGAAATAAGAATCCCTTCTTTGCTGGGAAAGCACTGTTTTGTTACCAGATAAATACCAGAGTATTCGGGCAGATATTCAATCGTTTGGACAAAGCTGTTGCTTTCTGAAAGTAGTTTTGCTGCATGTTCTTCGGAAACAGATTGTTCCAATATTGCGTCAGTCACGAGTCTTTGCCAAGGAGATGAATTGGAAAGAATGTCGAGTGTTATCGCCTCAAATTGATTTGTATAACGAACAGAATATCCATAGCATAGGAGTATGCATATTTCAAAGACAAAAATCAACGATAGGCGAATCAAACGGCTATTTTTCATATTGTCTCCTAACCCAAACCGCTATTTATGCATTTTGGAGAATTTTTCCATATGCGGATAGATCCGGCTTGCCGTGAAGATCGATGTAATCTTGACCCAGGTAGCAGCCGAAGGCTGTGATTGAATTAAAGCCAAGGGAACGGTAGAAAGCCACATCCTGACGCATTACATCTGCATGGAGTGTGAAGGGCTTGGGCGGGTAGACCCAGCCAGACAACAGGGAGTTATCCGTCCAGTAGTCGAGCACCTTGGCGTTCTCGGGCCCGAAAAAGGCCAGCAAGTCTTCCAGCCCCGTACGCTCAGACACATTCTCCGGGCAAGACGCATCATCAATGGGACGATTTAGTTTGCGGTGGAATGGCGCGTATTCCAGAAACACACCCGCATCCGGTTTGACCTGCGTGGGCACGCGCAGCGTATCCATGTAAGCGAGATAAGCTACACAGGCCTGAGGATCCACCTTGCGGATGCCGCGCTGCATTGCGTTGACAATCATCAGCTGCTGATCGGATGGAGATAAATGTCGGCAATACTCGCAATGGCAGCTATAGCTGGCTACATCATCCAGCCAGAAATAATACAGGTGATTTTCAGCCGGCAGCTGCAATGCCAATTCTGCCGCACGATCTCCCAGCCGGGCGAGCCCCTCTTCGCTGCTAGCGCAGATGTTGAAGTCCGCCGTGCGCTCTCCTTCCTTATTCATGCGGAACCATGTCGGATGTTCAGCAAAAAGCGAGCGGGGCATCAGGAACGAAAGCGCATGCATCTCATATTCGATGGTCAGACCCATCGCACGGGCTTTATCCAGCAGGGGATACATTTTTTCCTGTTGCTCCAGCATGCGCTGCACATGTGCATCCGCTTCCTTACCGCCCACAGGATGCAATCCCAGCACATTCAGGCCCAGTACAGAAAATTCGTCCAGCCAGCGCTCGTCCAACTCATGAGGATGAATCACCAGACCTCTGCGTTCGATCATTCTGCACAACCTCCATTTTTCTTCGTTTTATCTATAATAGCATGTTTTCACCATGTTGACAACTTGCAGGGAATCCATTTGGAAGAGTACATAATGGCAACGGGAAAACGATCGCGAGCAGACTTTGCCGTTTTTCAGGTGCTACTTAGCGAGTTCTATATAACCTTATAATATTTTTTAGGTACCCTTCATAGTTAACGCAGAGGTGTTTACGCTGCACTTGTGTCAGAGAAATAGAAAAAGAGCCTTTCCTTTTCAGGAAAAGCTCTCATGGCAGGGGCAGTAAGACTCGAACTCACAACAAAGGTTTTGGAGACCCACGTGTTACCATTACACCATGCCCCTATGTTCTTTCGAACAGTTGCCATTATAACCGATTCGGCAGGTGTTGTCAATAGGGAAATGAAAGAAATTTGTAGGTGAAATGCAGGGATGCTGGCGGGAAATGGGGATTTTTGCAGAAAGAGAAATGGGGGAAGGCCAATGAAGACAAATTCTTCTGCAAAAAAGGAAATATAATCCATATAATCTTGACGAGGCGAGGATTTTGGTTCATAATAGAATAAGATAATACTGCACAAATACATATAGTGTGTGAATGCGTTTTTGCGGTTTGCAGATATGCATATCCGCGCTGTGATCGTTGTGCAAATTCATATCTGGAGGATGCTATGGCAAAGCGCATAGCGGCGGTGGAACCGGGTGGAATCGCAGAGGAACTTGGTCTGCGTGAGGGTGATGTTATTGAGGAAATCAATGGCGAACCCGTACTGGATTCCATCGACTATCAGGCACTGATATACGAATCGAAGATTGTTATGAAAACGTCGAGGGAAGAGTATGAATTCGAGAAGGATGAGTACGAGCCCCTTGGCCTTCAACTGGAAGCAGACGGGATTAGGAACTGTGTCAACAACTGCCTGTTCTGCTTTGTGGAGCAACTGCCGTGCAATGTACGCGATACGATGCGCGTAAAGGATGATGACTGGCGCCAGTCGCTGATCATGGGAAACTTTGTCACACTGACGAATGTGCATGAAAAGGAATTGGAGCGCATCGTTCGCAGGGGGGCTTCTCCGCTGTATATTTCGGTACATGCTACCGAGCCGGAATTGCGCAAGAAGCTTCTGGGCTGCGAGAATGCAGGGAATATTATGGAAGTACTCCGCAAACTCCAAAAAGGCGGTATTTCCTATCATTTGCAGGCGGTACTTTGCCCCGGAATCAACGATGGCGAAGCGCTGGAACGCACGATTGAGGATCTTTATTCGCTTGTGCCGGAAGCACTTTCGCTGGCGCTGGTGCCTGTGGGACTTACGAAATTCCGCGATGAACTTACACCGCTGCGTGGTTTTAATAAGGAAGAGGCAAAGGCGGTTCTGGATATTGCGGCCCGCTGGCGCAGAAAGAGCCTGAAAGAACATGGAACGCGATTTGTGTTCCCGTCGGATGAGTTCTATCTCCTGGCAGGCGAGGAAGTTCCGTTTGATACCGAGTATGAGGATTATGCACAGATTGACAATGGCATCGGTCTTCTTAGAATGCTGGAAACGGAATTCAGTTTTGCTTATGAGGATATGCGGCTGAAGAAAAAGAAGCCTGCAAAGGTTGTGATTGCAACCGGCGTTTCGGCTCAGCCGTTCTTGGAAAAGCTCATGCGCGATCATCCGGTTGGAAATGTGAAGGTTTCTGTAAAGGCAATCCGCAATACATTCTTTGGCGAAACCGTTACGGTCGCAGGTTTGATTACGGGCGGTGACCTTGTAAACCAGCTTAAGGGTGTTAAGGCAGATGCAATCCTGATCACGTGCTGCATGCTCAGGGCAGGGGAAGACGTCTTCCTTGATGATATGACACTTGATGAAGCGACATGCCAGCTTGGTATTCCGATCATTCCTGTAGAACGGTCGGGCGATGCGCTTCTTGACACTTTGATTGAAATTTCGGAGGGATAAAATGGCAAGACCGCTTGTTGCAATCGTTGGACGTCCGAATGTCGGTAAAAGCACATTTTTCAATAAAATGGCCGGCAGCCGCATTTCGATTGTCGAAAATACGCCCGGTGTTACGCGTGACCGCGTATACGCAGACTGCGAATGGCAGAATTACAAATTTACCATGATCGATACCGGTGGTATTGATCCTGACAGCGATGATCCGTTGCTCAAGCAGATGCGCAGGCAGGCGGAAATCGCAATCGAAACCTGCGACGTTATCCTGTTCTTTGTGGACGGAAAAGAAGGCGTTACCGCAGATGACGAAACCGTTGCCGACCTGATTCGCCGCTCCGGCAAGCCCACGCTGCTGGTTGTCAACAAGGTGGACAACGTGGGCCAGATGGCGAATATCTATGATTTTTACCAGCTCGGTATGGGTGACCCGATCGGCGTATCTTCCATCAATCTTTTGAACTTTGGCGACCTGCTGGAGGAAATCTGCAAGCATTTCCCCGAGCCGGATGAAGAAGATGATGAGGAAGAGGTCGTAAAAATTGCCGTTGTAGGCAAGCCGAATGTAGGCAAATCTTCTCTCGTAAACCGTCTGCTTGGCGAGGACCGCGTCATGGTGTCCGATATTGCGGGAACTACGCGCGATGCAATTGACACGCACTTTACCGATAATGGCGAGGAGTTCGTTCTGATTGACACGGCAGGTATCCGCCGCAAACGTGCGATTGCATATCAGTCGCTGGAACGCTTCTCCGTGGTTCGCTCTTTTGCTGCTATTGACCGCGCAAATGTCGTGCTTCTGGTAATCGATGCTACGCAGGGTGTCACCGAGCAGGATACCAAGATTGCCGGTTATATTGATGAACAGGGCAAGGCAGCTGTTATCGTAATCAACAAGTGGGACGCTGTTGCCAAAGAAACCGGAACACTGGAATCTTTCACAAAGGAAATTCGCAAGGATCTGCAGTTCATGGATTATGCGCCGGTTATCTTCCTGTCGGCTCTGACCGGTCAGCGTGTAAACCGCCTGATCGACAAGGTGCGCGAGGTGCAGGCTCAGACTACCCGCCGCATCACCACCGGTCTTCTGAACGACGTTCTGGCTGATGCACAGAATGCAATGCAGCCGCCGAGCATGTCCGGACGCCGCCTGCGTATCTATTACGCAACGCAGGCATCCGTTGCGCCTCCCACGTTTGTTCTTTTCGTCAATGACGAAAAGCTTATGCACTTCTCTTATGAGCGATATCTGCAGAATGCATTCCGCAAGGCCTTTGGATTTGACGGAACGCCCATTCGCTTTATCCTTAGGGAGAAGGTGAAGGACTAATGATTTTTCTGAAATATGCGTTTTGTGCGATTATCGGATACCTTTTGGGAACCTTTACGGCAGGTGTGTTTGTAGCAAAGGTATTTTCCAATTTGGATATTCGCAAGGTGGGCAGCGGAAATCCCGGCACTACGAATGTACTGCGTACGCTTGGGTGGCTTCCGAGCATTCTGACCCTGTTGGGTGATATGATCAAAGGATTGCTCGGTGCATGGATCGGCTATCTTCTGGCAGGCGATATCGGCGCCCGTATTGGCGGCGTATGTGCCGTAGCAGGTCACAATTGGCCGGTATTTGCGGGCTTTAAGGGCGGCAAGGGAATTGCCGCTTCATGGGGCGCGATCCTTGCAATCGAGCCTTGGTTCGGTCTTGCTATTCTGGTGGTTGAAATCGGAACCATTGCGGTGACTCGATGTGTATCCATTGCATCCATTGCTGCAGCGGTGTCATATTCGATCCTTACAATCATTTTCCGCTGGGGCAACTGGACGTACATTGCTTTTGCGCTGGTTCTGACTGCGTTCGCGGTTTATAGCCATCGTGCAAACATTGACCGCCTGATCAAAGGTACGGAAAACAAACTGGACTTTAAGAAAATCAATTCGATTTCCAAGAATCGTAAGAAGTAAAAGAATAGGGGGAAACACAAATGGCTCACAAGTATTTGATTGGTATTGACAATGGTACCTCCGGCGTAAAGTGCATCGTAGTAGATGAAACCGGTGCTGTTGCCGCAAGCAAAACGGTGGAATATCCGCTGTACACTCCTCGTCCCGGCTGGGCAGAGCAGAATCCCATCGACTGGTGGAATGCTACCGTTGAAGGCCTGAAGGCAATCGTATCCCGCGTTCCTGCCGATGAGATCGTAGGTGTAAGCTACTCCGGCCAGATGCATGGTCTTGTTGCTCTGGATGCCAACAACGAAGTTATTCGTCCCGCAATTCTCTGGTGCGATCAGCGTACCCAGAAGCAGTGCGACTGGATTACCGAAAAGGCAGGCGGCCTGTCCGGTCTTCTGACCTACACCAACAACGCTATGCTCACCGGCTACACCGGCGGCAAGCTCATCTGGCTCAAGGAAGAAGAGCCGGAAAACTTCGGCAAGATGCGCTATTTCGTCTGCCCGAAGGACTATATCCGTTACATGATGACCGGCGAAATCATGACCGATGTTTCTGAAGCATCCGGTACCGGTTTCTTCAATACCCGCGAGCGTAAGTGGAGCGAAGATCTGATCGCTCTGTCCGGTCTGCCGCGCTCCATCTTCCCGGACGTTGTTGAATCCAGCGCACCGGCCGGCAAGATCACTCCCGAAGTTGCAGCTCTCACCGGTATCCCGGCAGGCACTCCTGTATTTGCCGGCGGCGGCGACGCTGTTATCCAGACGACCGGCGCAGGCCTGATCGCTCCCGGTATTCTGGGTGTTGCCATCGGTACTTCCGGTAACGTAGCAATGGGTCTGGGCGGCTATGCAGACAACCCCGGCGGAAAGCTGCAGATGTTCTGCAACAATGCTCCTGATCTGTGGCATGCTTTCGGCTGCACGCTGACTGCAGGCGGTGCATATCGCTGGTACCGTGATACCCTGTGCGAAATGGATTGCGCAGCTGCCAAGCAGATGGGCATTGGTGCATATGACGTAATGGGCGCTCAGGCCGAGGCTTCCCGTCCCGGTTCCAACGGCGTTATTTTCCTGCCGTACCTGACCGGCGAACGCTGCCCCTATCCGGATCCGAATGCACGCGGCACCTTCTACGGCCTGTCTCTGGGCACCACCCGCGGTGACATCACCCGTTCCGTAATGGAAGGCGTTACCTACTCTCTGAAGCAGGTTGGCGATGTTATGGCTGCACTGACCGCTCCCGAGAAGATCTATCTCTCCGGCGGCGGAAGCTATTCCAAGCTGTGGCGCCAGATGACTGCGGATATTTTCCAGCTGCCGGTATACACCATGTCTGCTGCAGGCGAGGGCGGCGCATACGGCGCAGTTCTGGTAGCAGGCGTTGGCGCAGGCGTATGGAAGGATCTGAAGGAAGCTGCAAGCATTCTGCAGGTTGAAACCGAAACTCTGCCCAATCCGGCAAACTTCGCCGCATACGAGGATGCATACAGCGTATACGATAAGCTGTACGGCGCTCTGAAGCCGGTATTCGACCACGGCGCAGGCCTGGGTTATTAAGAAAATGGCAAAACGCTATGAGGCCAGCGATATCCAAATATTAGAAGGTCTTGACGCAGTTCGCATGCGCCCGGGAATGTATATCGGTTCCACGGGCGCACGCGGCCTGCACCATATGATATGGGAAATCGTTGACAATGCAATTGATGAAGCCGCCAACGGCTATGCAACCGAAATTTCGGTTACGCTGATGAAGGACGGCTCCTGCGAAGTTGCGGACAATGGGCGCGGCATTCCGGTGGGGATTCATCCCAAGCTTGGAATTTCTGCGGTTGAGGTTGTCTATACGCAGCTGCACGCAGGTGGAAAATTTGATAATGAAAACTACGCCTACTCCGGCGGTCTGCACGGGGTAGGCGCGAGCGTCGTTAACGCTCTTTCGGAATGGCTGGTGGTCGATGTCTATCAGGACTATACGCACTATCAGCAGCGGTATGAGAGTGTGGCGGATAAATCCGGTAAGATTGTGTCCGGTAAGCCTGTAGCGCCACTTGCAAAGGTGGGTAATACGCGCAAGCGTGGAACCACTGTTCGATTCAAGCCCGATCCGCGCGTTTTTGAGGAAACCAATTTTTCCGGCGATACTGTACGCCGACGCATTCGCGAACTTGCTTACCTTAATGGTGGTGTGAAGTTTGTATTCGACGATGAAAGGCAGAAAGACCCGGAAAAGCGGCACAGCGAATTCCTCTTTGAGGGCGGTTTGTCGGATTTTGTAAAGTATCTGAATGCAGAGAAGAATCCGGAATCCGAGCCGATCCTTTTCGAAGGCAGAAAGGACAGCACACGTCTTCGCGTTGCTATCCAGTACACCGACTCCTATACAGAGAATACCTTTTCGTTTGTGAATAATATTCCTACGGGTGAAGGCGGAACGCATGAAAGTGGGTTCAAGGCTGCATTCACAAAGGTATTCAATGATTATGCGCGCAAAATCGGTGCATTGAAAGATAAGGACAATAATCTTTCGGGCGATGACTTCCGCGAAGGCATGACTGCCATCATTGCAGCGAATGTCAAAAAACCGCAGTTTGAAGGGCAGACTAAGGGAAGACTTGGCAATACCGAAGTCCGTCCTGCAGTCGAAGCTATTGTAACTGAACAGCTTACGCTGTATCTGGAGGATCTCAAAAACCAGGCTACGGCTCAGTTGATCGTTGAA
Source organism: Clostridiales bacterium (assembly GCA_015056055.1). Lineage (GTDB taxonomy): Bacteria > Bacillota > Clostridia > Christensenellales > Aristaeellaceae > Alectryocaccomicrobium. Next base: position 48,720 of record SVHC01000010.1, read on the forward strand.
AAGGCGGTAAAGGCTGCAAAGGTGCGCGAGGCTGCCCGAAAAGCGCGCGATGTTGCACGTCAGAAGAACCAGCTGGAGGCAGCTCCTCTGGTAGGCAAGCTTTCCAGCTGCACAGGAAGAACTCCTGCTGATAATGAACTGTTTATCGTAGAGGGTGACTCCGCAGGCGGAAGTGCAAAACAGGGCCGTGACAGAAGATTTCAGGCGATTCTACCGCTGCGTGGAAAGCCTCTCAACGCTGAGAAAAAGCGTTTGGATCAGGTGCTTCTGAATGAGGAATTCCGATCCATTATTACTGCGCTTGGTACGGGTATCGGCGAGGATTTCGATCTGAAATCGCTGAAATACCATAAGGTCATCATCCTTTCGGATGCTGATCAGGATGGCGCACACATCCGTGCCATACTGCTTACGTTCTTCTTCCGCTATATGCGCGAACTTGTAACCAGCGGACACGTCTTTATCGGCATGCCGCCGCTTTACAAGGTTCAGAAGGGAACGAACATCGAATATTGCTACGATGATGCTGCGCTTCCGGATGCCATCCGGCGTGTCGGGCGCGGATATACACTGCAGCGCTATAAAGGTCTTGGCGAAATGAATCCTGAACAGCTGTGGGAAACCACCATGAACCCGCAGGGCAGAAAGCTTATGCAGGTTACGATCGAGGATCTCGCAGAAGCAGACCACATGGTAACGCTGCTTATGGGTGATAAGGTAGAGCCGCGCAAGGAATACATCACGCAGCATGCCAATTTCAATAAAGAGGACAATTTCATGCCGGTAGGAGGGGTGAACAATGGCGAAGAAGCCTAAGGACATTCAGACCCGGCTGGAAGAAATCGTGCAGAAGTCCATGGAGGATGTTATGCACGATTCAATGCTGCCGTATTCGGAGCATGTCATTCTCGAACGCGCACTTCCGCGCGCAGAGGATGGCTTGAAGCCCGTGCAGCGCCGAATTCTTTTCACCATGCATGAACTGGGCATTACTCCCGATAAGCCGCACCGCAAGTGCGCACGTATCGTTGGTGACTGTCTGGGTAAATACCATCCGCATGGCGACTCCTCGGTATATGATGCGCTGGTTCGCCTTGCGCAGCCGTTTGCCATGCGTGCGCCGCTTGTGGATGGCCACGGCAATTTCGGTTCCATTGACGGTGACAGCGCTGCTGCAATGCGATATACTGAGGCGCGAATGACTCCGCTTGCAACCGAAATGCTGCGAGATATCGAAAAGGATACGGTTGATTTTCAGCTGAACTTCGATGACACGCAGAAAGAACCTGTTCTTTTGCCCAGCAGATACCCGAATCTGCTTGTGAATGGCTCTTCCGGTATTGCAGTAGGTCTGGCAACCAACATTCCTCCGCACAACTTTGGTGAAGTGGTGGATGGCGCAATCGCGCTTATGGATAAGCCGGATATGAACACGCAGGAACTTATGCAGTATATTCCTGCGCCGGATTTTCCGACGGGCGGAATTCTCGCGGTCGATGGAGAGCTTCTCAGTGCATATGAGACCGGACGCGGCAAGCTTACGCTGCGGGCACGCACCCATATTGAGCAGGGGAATGCCGGACGCCAACTGATTGTTATCACGGAAATTCCCTATCAGGTGAACAAGGCGAACATGCTGGAGAAGATTCTCAAGGTCAGCGAAGAAAAAAAGGCGTTGTTTGCCGGTATTCACGATATAAGGGATGAATCCGACAGAACAGGTATGCGCGCTGTCATCGAGGTCAAGCGCGATGCGGATGCTGAAAAGATTCTGACAGCCTTGTTCAAATATTCCGATTTGCAGGTAAGTTTTGGTGCAAATATGGTTGCCATTGCAGGCGGGAAACCGGTGCAGATGGGACTCAAAACCATGCTGATGCACTTTATTACGCATCGGAAACAGGTTGTAACCCGCCGTACCAAATATGAACTGGAACAAGCTCGTGCGAGAGCGCATATTTTGGAGGGCTTGATTGTTGCGGTCGATAATCTGGATGAAGTAATCAGATTGATTCGCGGCAGCAAAAATCCGAAGGAAGCGCGTGAAAAGCTGATTGCCCGGTTTGATTTGAGCGAAATGCAGGCACAGGCCATTCTGGATATGCGTTTGCAGCGCCTTACCAACCTGGAAATCCTGACGCTGCGCAAGGAATACGAAGAGGTATGCAAGCTGATCGAGCGTCTTGAAGGCATCTTGAAAAGCGAGAAGAAGCTTCTGCGTGTAATCAAGGATGAGCTGGCGGAGATGAAGGAAAAATATGCCGATGCCCGCCGCACGGAGCTTGTGAATGCCTTTGAAAAGATCGAAATTGTGCAGGAGGCTGAACCGGCAGAGGAAGTTGCGGTTATCTACACGCGTGCGGGCTTTATTAAACGTCTGACGCGCAAGGTATACGACAAGACCGAGCCTGCAGAACTGGAAGCCGAAACGGTTCTCCTTACGCAGACAGACAAACGGATTCTGGTCTTTACCAATAAGGGTTCCATGTTTAATCTGCCTGTTTCACAGACACCGGAATGTGCAAAGGCGAAGGACAGAGGATTGCCTCCGAACGGACTGCTTGCAGGTCTTGAAAAGGATGAAAAACCCGTTTCCATGATGGTGGCAGGTGATTTTGCCGGAGATTTGCTGTTTGTAAGTGCAAAGGGTACTGTCAAGCGAGCGGCTTTCAGTGAATATGATGCCAAAAAGAGCAAGATTGCAGCAACGGGTTTGAAAGACGAAGATGAAGTTATCGGCGTATGGCGAATCAATTTGCCGGAACTGCTGCTTGTTTCTCAGCAAGGTATGTCCATCCATTTTATGATGGATGAGATTCCGCAGCAGGGTCGAACTGCCGGTGGTGTAAAGGGAATTACGCTGGCAGAAGGTGACCGGGTAATTGCCGCATTGCAGAATGAAAGCGCCGGCGAATTGCTGATCTTTACGGAAAAAGGTTATGCGAAGCGCAGCTTGCTGGTTGACTTTGATTTGCAGGCGCGCGGCGGCAAGGGCTTGCGTGCGGTAACTTTCCAGAAAAACGGAGCTACCGGAACCTATATTGCTGCGGCAAGGTGCGTGACTGTTCCGTATGACTTCAATATTCGTCAGAAGAGCGGCATGCGCACAAAATTCAATACGGAAATGATCCGAATTGAGGAACGTGCGGGCAAAGGTGCTTTGTATGCCGTAGTCGTGATGGATGACATTGTTGAAGATATCGAGGTGTAGCACATGAGTGAAATCATGGCTTTTCTTGCTGCACTGATTGTGGTGATCAACTTTGTTGCATTTGCCATGTACGGCATTGATAAGGCAAAGGCACGGTGTGGCGCATGGCGCATTTCGGAAAAAGCATTGCTTACCATCGCGGCTGCCTTCGGCGGCGTAGGAGCGTTTCTTGGCATGAGATTCTTCCGACATAAGACACAGCATCTGAAGTTCAAACTGCTGGTTCCGCTGTTTATGGTTATCCAGATTGCGGCAATAGGCTTTACGGTCTATTGGTATTACGGCATTTTTGCAGGATAAAAAAGGGCGTTTGACCGCTGACATCAGCGCAGCGGTTCAAACGCTTTTTTCAGTTTTTCAAGAGCAGTTTTTTCGATACGGCTAACATAAGACCGCGATATTCCCATTTTATCGGCCACTTCGCGCTGGGGAAGCGGAGCGTTGCCGAAAAGACCGTATCTGAGGACAATAACGCGCTGTTCGCGTTCATCAAGGACATTTCTTATCAATCGAACGGCCTGATCGGATTCTATACGAAGTTCGGTTTCCTGAGGTACGACATCAGGATCGGTTCCCATAAGATCCATCAGTGAAAGTTCGTTTCCGTTTTTGTCAATGCCAATAGGGTCATCAAGAGAAAGAGAAATCCGTGCTTTTTTGCGTGTGCGAAGATACATTAGGATTTCGTTTTCAATGCAGCGCGAGGCGTATGTAGTAAGCTTTCCGGCTTCCGGACGGAAGGTGTGGACGGCTTTTATCAGCCCGATAGAGCCAACAGAAATTAAATCATCGGCGTCTATGGTGCTATGGGTATATTTTTTGGCGATATGCGCAACAAGACGCAGATTGTGCTCAATCAGGCGTGCAGAGGCTGAATTATCTCCGGAAAGCATGGCTTCAATCAGATGCTTTTCTTCGTCTGCCTTCAGAGGGGTGGGAAATGAAGATCGCCCTGCGATGTGAGAAAGAAAAAACCATGCACTGTCCCAAAGGGAAAGCAAAGCTTCAAACCACATAAAAATGCGCACCTCCCATTCTTTTTCAGTGTATTCTGAAAGCTTGGGAAAGGTGCGCATTTCAATTAGCGCAGAATGTAGCCACGGGGGCATTTGAATTCAATTTCGCCGCTCAGGGGATGGGCTGCAGCAACTACTACGCGAATCCGCTGACCGGGGCGGATTTTTTGATTCATATAGTCGCTGACCAGAAGCATCTTCTCCGGAAGGAAAATCCAGTTTCCTTCAAGCTGTTCCACAGGAAGGAAACCCTCGATGGTGTTATCCAGAATGATGCGTGCTCCGTGCGTTGTAACGCGTGAAACAATGCCTTCGAACGGTTCGCCGGTACGCCTGGACAGATACAGGGAGCTTAGCATGGATACGGCGCGGCGCTCCGCTTCGGCAGCAGTCTGTTCAAGACGGGAGGCTTCCAAAGTCCATTCCGGCATGGATTTTTTATAACGGTCGCGTACGCTGTCTTTTAATTCGTCCAAAAGGGAAAGCTTCAAAAGACGATGCGCCAGCAAATCCGGATATCGGCGAATGGGAGAGGTAAAATGGCAGTAATCCGTGAGGGCAAGAGCAAAGTGTCCCAGGGGCTGTTCGGAGTAGTGTGCACGGCTGAGTGCGCGCATGACGGCATACTTGATCAGCGGCTCTTCGCTTTTTCCTTCTGCCAGCGCAAGCAGACCGTTCAGCGCGTGGGTAGAGGCGTCTGCGCGCGGCGGATAACCAAATCTATCCATCTGAAGATTCAGATTTGCGATGTCGTCCGGCGTGGAGGGCTCATGGACACGGTAGGGGAAAGGGAGCTTTTTTGCGCGCGCATAGGAAGCAACAGCTTCGTTTGCCAGCAGCATAAAGGATTCGATCAGCTTTTCGGCATCGCCGGATTTGTGCGCATAAATATCAACCGGTTCCAGGGTTTCATCCTGAACAATGCGCGATTCAGCGGTGTCCAATTCAATGGATTCACGTGCCTTTCGCGCCTCGATAAGGCGGAAAGAGAGTTCGCGCATACGCAGAAGTGTTTTCACAAGGGCTTTCGGAACGGTATTGGGCTTTTCGGCAAACAGCGCATTTACGTCCTCATAGGTAAGCCTTGCCCGCGAACGAATCAGAGAGGGGAATATTTTATAGGACACAACGCGGTCGCCGTCAATGCGCAGAAGGACTGTCATAGCCATGCGGTCTTCATCCGGTTTCAGAGAACATATGCCGTTGCAAAGCGCTTCCGGCAGCATGGGGAGGGTAAGACCGGGCAGATATACGCTTGTGCCGCGTGCAAAGGCTTCCTTATCCAGGGGAGAATTTGCGGGAACATAATGCGAAACATCTGCAATGTGTACGCCGAGTTCCCACTGCTCGCCTTTCTTTTGCAGGGAAATTGCATCGTCAAAATCCTGCGCATTTCTTCCGTCTATGGTAAAAACACGCCGGTCACGCAAATCGCGTCTGCCGGTGGTAATCACGGGTTTCAGCTTTGCGGATACGTGTTCGGCGAAATCAAGCACTTCATTTGGGAATTCCATTGCAAGGTCATAGGTGTGTGCAGCGGCAAGAAGGAGCGTGGAAGGGTCGCGTTCGCTGCCAAGCACACATTCAAGCTTTGCAGTCATGGGAGAGGCATTTTTCGGCCATTTTGCAACGGATAGTACAAGCACATCACCGCTGCGGGCATCTCCAAGATCACCGTCTATAAAAATAGTGGCGGGCAGACGAGGATTGAGAGGGCGGGCAAACGGTCTTTTTTCCTGCCTTTTTCCATGAGGGCGGAATTCAAGGGAAGCCACAAATTGATTCAGAGCGCGGTTTTCAATTTTTTCCAGTACCGCGCGAGGACGTTCGCCGCGCTGGCTTGTGCGACGGACAAGAATCTCATCGCCGTCAATAGCAACGCAGTCCGGCATATCCAGATAGAAATCATTTCCACCGTCAAGAGGCCGTGCGAAGGTTACACCGGATATTGAACCCATCGCGCGTGCACGGATAAGTTTTTCGGATGGTTTGTTTTTATGTTTTATGCCGTGTTTTCCGGAATACATGGGGGTGCGTTTTTCGGAAAAGGTATGTTTTTTACTTTTTTTATGTGCCATTTGGAACTCCTTATACCTGAAAATGAATAAAAAGAATGCCGCCAGATCAACATGAATCAGCAATAGCTACAAAAATGTATTTGCTGAAACGTGATTTGCGCGGCATCCCTGATAGTGTGACAAAAACTATAGAAGATTATTCAGCTGCGGACTCAGTAGATTCCTCAGCAGCATCTTCGGTGGTATCGCCTTCAACAGATTCTTCAACCTGAACGTTACCATCGGTGGTTTCGACAGTTTCGTCTACGCGAGCGGTGGTGGTGAGAATGGTAGCAACGATTGCGAGAACAACGAAGACAGCAGCGCCGATCTTGGTGATCAGAGCCAGCTTACCCTCGATGCCCTTGGTCTTGCCCTTGCCGAAGAAAGTTTCTGCGCCGCCGGCGATAGCGCCCAGACCCTGACGCTGACCTTCCTGAAGAAGAACCGCTACGATCAGAATGATAGCAACAAGAATCAGAAGAATGCTGGTGACGATCATGAGTGCGCTCATTGTAAATGTTTCCTCCCTATGGGCATAGATGCCCTAACCATATTGCAGTGTTGCTTATTATACCACGTTTTACCTTGTTGTGCAACTGTTTGCAAGAAAATTACACAAAGAAAAGTATCATACATCAGAAAATGCAAAGCTGAGCGGTGTTTTATGAAAATAACAGGGTGTTTTTGATACATGCACGCTTTTTTACTTTACGCATTGCGAAAAACGTGCTATTATAGTAGTAATACAGTGGAGGAGGTATAATTTGAATATCCTCATACACGCAATGATGTATCCCGAAGGGGAAAAAGATAAGCGGGCAAATACCTCCCTGTTCCTGCATGAATACGCTGTTCAGTGGAAAAAAGCAGGACACGATGTGCGGGTCATTCATCATAAGATGGCCTATCCGGCTTGGATGGAAAGGTGTGCGCGGCTTGCGGCGAAGCTTTTCCCTTTACAACATCTGCGCGAATTTATCAGTGGATACGGATGCGACGAAGAATGCAGGTTTGAACGGGATGAGATTCCTGTGGTTCGCCGGAATCTCGGTCGTCTGGTTCCGAAAACATTTTTTCGCAGCGGAACAATTGCCGGTCGTGGAAGATGGGTGCGCGAATATCTGAACAGTGAAGGGTTTGTTCCTGATCTGGTAATTGCGGATTTTGTATGCCCGTCTATGCAGATTGCGGCGGAGATGAAAAAGGATATTGCAGCTCCCGTTGCATTGATACTGCATGACACCTGTACCGGATATCTTTCACGAAAATGGACGGGGAAACGGGCGGAAGGATTGGTACGCTGTGCTGATACAGTGGCATTCCGATCCCTGAGCGCGAAAAAGGAATTCGAAAAAGAACATTTTATTCCATTCAGATCGTTTTTGATGCCCTCCGGTATAGCGGAAGAAATGTGCGTTTCGCAGTGTGATGAGCGCCGAACGATAAAACGTTATGTGGCAGTTGGGCGCTTGATCGGTCGCAAGTATTTTGACCGGACTGTTGAAGCGTTTGGTCAAGCGAATTGTCCGGATGCAGAGCTGATTCTGATCGGAGACGGTCCGGAGCGCGCAAAGATAGAAGAAGTAGCAGCACGACAGCCCAATGCAGAACGGATTCATATACTGGGTCAGCTTCCGCGCGAGGAGGTTTTCCGCGAACTGGAAAAGGCCGATGCATTTGTGATGCTCAGTGAAAATGAGACCTTTGGAATGGTTTATGTCGAAGCCATGTCCCGCGGAGCTATTCCGATTGCTTCTGTGAACGAAGGTGCGGATGGGCTGATTCTGGATGGAGAAAACGGATTTCTGCTTCCGGCAGGCGATACGGATGCACTGTGTGCGCTGTTCAAAAAGCTGGATGAACTTCCGGAAAACGAAGTGCAGAGGCTTTCACGCAATGCATGGAAAACGGCTGAAAACATGACGCAGGGCACTCTTGCACAGGCTGCACTTGAAAATATGCAGATGCAGGAAAAGCCTGCAAAAATAGCGTTTTTTACCCGTGGTTATCCGCTTCCGTCATCGCCTGCGCATCAGGTGTTTGTGCAGCGCCTTGTTCATGGCATGGCAGACGAGGGTGTGGATGTGCATGTAATTTACCCTGTCGCACTGCACAAAAGAAAAGCACTTGGTGCGCCAAAATCCTTTACCGAATGGACGGAGGGCGGCAGGCGCGTCGAGGTGCATTGTCCTTCGCGTTTAAGTCTTGGCTGGTATCCTTTGACGGCGTGGAGTTTTGAAAGAGCTGCCGCAAGGGAAGTCAAGCGGCTTGGAATTCGCCCCGATGCACTGTATGCGCATTTTGCTGTTCCGCCCGGAACGAGCGCTGCAAAAATTGGCGAAAAAATGGGGATTCCAGCGTTTTTTGCCTATGGCGAAAGTACGCCGCAGCTTTTGCATAAATACGGGCGCAAACGTGCAGGACGCGCCATGAAGGACCTCAGCGGTGTTGTGGCGGTTTCTACTGCGGCGAAAAATGAGGTCATCTCGCTGGGGCTTGCGGATGAATGCAAAATCAAAGTTTTCCCCAATGCGGTTGACCCTGCGCAGTTCTCGCCGAGGGACAAAATGGAAAGCCGCAAAAAAATGGGCATTGCCCCGGATGCATTTGTTCTGGCTTTTGTAGGCGCATTTTCGGAGCGCAAGGGCGTTCTGAGGGCCAATGAAGCGATTGCTCGTGTTGACGGAGCAAAAGGCATTTTTGCCGGCAAGGGAGAGCAGATGCCGCAAGGGGAGCATGTGCTTTTCACCGGCCCTGTAAAGCCTGAAAACATGGCGGAATTTCTTTCGGCGGCGGATGCATTCATTCTGCCTACGCGCAATGAAGGATGCTGTAATGCTATTATCGAAGCGATGGCCTGCGGGCTACCGCTGATTACATCCGACCGCGATTTTAACTGTGATATTGCCGGGGAGGACAATGCGATTCTCATCGACCCGGATGATATTGATGCAATGGCGCGCGCCATATCGCTTTTGAAAGGCGATCCGGAGCGTTGCCGCAGAATGGGACAGGCTTCATTGCTGCGAGCACAGGAGCTGACCATTTCTGCAAGAACAAAAGGGATCCTGCGATTCTTACATGAACGCATGATATAAATAAGGAGGCAATTGACTATGAGCGCTTTCGAATTTGCAAAAGAGTGGTATAAGGCACAGGGCGTAGATGTATGCGCCGCTATGGATGCAGTGGCTAAGATTCCGGTTTCCATGCATTGCTGGCAGGGCGATGACGTTATGGGCTTTGAAGGTGACAGCATGGGTGCATCCGGCGGCATTCTGACCACCGGTAACTATCCGGGCCGTGCCCGCAATGCAGCAGAGCTCCGCGCCGATATTGAGAAGGCTCTGAGCCTGATCCCCGGCACCAAGAAGGTTAATCTGCATGCAAACTATGCCGAACTCAACGGCAAAAAGATCGACCGTGATGCATATACCATTGACGAGTTCACCGGTTGGGTAGACTGGGCAAAGGCAAACAATGTTGGTCTGGACTTCAACACCACCAACTTCTCTCATCCCATGGCTGCAAGCGGCTTCACCCTTTCCAGCCCGGATGAAAAGGTTCGCAAGTTCTGGATCGAGCACGGCAAGCGCTGCCGCGAGATCGGTGAAGAGTTCGGTAAGCGTCTGGGCAAGACCTGCGTTATCAACCACTGGATGCCCGACGGTTACAAGGATGTTCCGGAAGACACCGTAGGCCCGCGTGCACGTATGGTTGCTGCTCTGGACGAAATCTTCAACGCTAAGGAAATCAGCGAAGAGTACCTGCTGGACGGCGTTGAGTCCAAGGTATTCGGCATCGGCGTTGAAAGCTACACCGTTGGTTCCCATGAACTGATGATGGGCTATGCTCTCTCCCGCAATAAGATGTACACCCTGGATGCAGGCCACTTCCATCCGACTGAGAAGATCTCCGACAAGATCGGCGCAATCCTTCAGTTCATGCCGCGCGTACTGCTGCACGTTTCCCGTGGTATCCGCTGGGATAGCGACCATGTAGTTGCTCTGGATGACGAACTGCAGGCCATCATGAATGAAGTCGCAACCAACAACTATCAGGATCGCGTATGTATCGCTCTGGACTACTTCGATGCATCCCTCAACCGCGTTGCTGCATGGGGTATTGGTATGCGCAATGCTCAGAAGGCACTGCTGCGCGCCTTCCTGCGTCCGGCCAACATCCGTGAAGCAGAATACGCAGGCGATTATACCGCACGCCTTGCTATGCAGGAAGCATACAAGGTTGCTCCGTTCTCTGCAATCTGGGATGAATACTGCCAGCGCCAGAATGCTCCCATTGAGACCGAATGGTTCAAGCAGGTTCAGGATTACGAGAAGAACGTTCAGTTCAAGCGCATCTAATTTGGGCCTTTTGATGATCCCGCCTGTTAGCAGATTTACTGTGCTGACGGGCGGGTTCTTTTCAATTTGTATTGGAGGCGATTGCTATGCGATATGAAGGCAGAAAAACGCAGACAATCTCTTTTCCGCTTGGCGGAATCGGTACGGGCAGCATAGGACTTTCGGGAAACGGTCGCTTGCTGGATTGGGAGATTCGCAACAGACCGAACAAGAATTCCGATAATGGCTTTTCTTTCTTCGCCATTAAGGCTGAGGAAGACGGAAAACTCGTAGATGCACGTGTGCTGCAGGGCGATTATTTGCCTCCTTATCATGGTCATATCCATGTGAACAGCGTGCGCGGATTTGGCACCGGTCCGGATAGAGCTACCCTGGCGGGTGTGCCGAATTTCCGCGGATGCGTATTTGAGGGTACCTATCCCTATGCACATGTACATTTTTCGGATGAGAAGTTCCCGGGAAAACCGATTCTGAAGGCATTCAATCCGTTTATTCCTTCCAATGCGGATGATTCCGGCATTCCGGCGGCGTTCTTTACAGTGGAAGTTCAGAACGATACCGATAAGGATTTGGACTATACGGTAGCATTCTGCCTGCAGACTATGTTTGCCTTTGGCTGGAATCGTGCATCCAAGGACGGCAACATTTCCATGATTACCCTTTTGCCGTGCGATGATATTTCCACGGAAAGTCCTGCTTACGGAAATCTTTCCATCGCAACTGACAATACGGACTGCTCGCTGCAGGAATACTGGTATCGCGGCCGCTGGTTTGATATGCTTAGTGTGTTCTGGCAGAATTTTTGCGAAAGCGGCCTGATTCGCGAACGCACTTATTCGGAGAACAATGCATGCGGCGATGTGGGCGTTATCACTGCGCGCGTGCACGCGAAGGCAGGAGAAACGAAAGAAATTCGTTTTGTACTGGCATGGAATTTCCCGAATTTTGAAAACTACTGGAATCCCATGAAGACGGAGGACGAAACCGAAACCCTCAAAAATGTCTGGAAGAATTATTATGCAAAGCAGTTCCCGACTTCGCAGTCTGCTGCACTGTATGCATTGCGTGAATGGGACCGTCTGGACAGCGAAACGCGCCTTTTCCATGATGCGCTTCATGGCTCGACGCTTCCGGATTATGCCGTGGAAGCGATCGCATCCACCATGTCCGTCTTAAAAACGCCTACCTGTCTGCGCCTTGAGGATGGCACCTTCTGGGGATGGGAAGGCGTGCATATCACGGTGGGATCGTGCGAGGGCAGCTGTACGCATGTATGGAATTATGCTTATGCTCAGCCGTTCCTTTTCCCGGAACTGGAACGCAGCATGAGAACATCGCATTATAAATACGATCTGGATGATGCGGGCGGTCTGCGTTTCCGCACACAGGTTCCGCTGGGCAGGGCATATTCCGGTCATCGCCCCTGTGTGGATGGTCAGTACGGCGACGTGATGAAAGTCTATCGCGAATGGAAGCTCTGCGGCGATACGCAGTGGCTGAAGAAGCTCTGGCCCGCAGTGAAAAAATCAATCGAATTTGCATGGAGCGAGGACAATCCGGATAAGTGGGATGCGAACTGCGACGGCGTTCTGGAAGGACGTCAGCATCACACGCTTGATATGGAGCTTTTCGGTCCCAGCCCGTGGCTGAACGGATTCTATCTTGCCGGTCTGAAAGCCGGTGCAGAAATGGCGAAGGCGATGGGGGAACAGGATACCGCACAGAAATATCTGGAAGTGTTCGAAAACGGCCGCAAATGGATCGAAGAAAATCTGTTCAACGGCGAATATTACGAACAGAAAGTGGATATCAAGGATCCCAATGTACTTCTGCCCTTCGGCGATGCCTACGGTCAGGGTACGGCGTATGACGTATACTGGAATCATGAGGCAAAGGAGATCAAATACCAGATCGTTAACGGCTGTTCCATTGATCAGATGACGCCTCAGTGGCATGCACGCCTGTTGGGGCTTGGCGATATTTTTGAACCGGAACGTGTGCGCAGTGCACTTGCTTCCGTTTATAAGTACAATAATAAGACCATGCGTGACTTCTTTAATCCGTGCCGCATTTTCTCGCTCAATGACGAGAGGGGCGCAATTATGTGTGCGTATCCGGACGGAGTGGAGAAGCCGGTACTTCCTGTGGTATATGCCGAGGAAACCATGTATGGCTTTGAATATACGGCGGCTGTAACGATGCTGCAGTATGGGCTGATGGATGAAGGATTGGATATGATTCGATCCATACGCGCCCGCCACGATGGAGAAAATCGCAATCCCTGGAACGAGATGGAATGCGGAAACAATTATGCGCGTTCCATGGCATCGTATTCCATTCTGCTTGCGCTTTCCGGATTTGAATTTGATATGACGCGCGGCTACATCGGTTTTGCGCCGAAGATCAATGAAAGCGATTTCCGGGCATTCTGGGCCGTTGATGGCGCATGGGGAAACTATGCACAGTGCGAGAATGAAGCAACGCTTACGGTGCTTTATGGCACCACGGAACTCAGCAGCCTGAAGGCAGACGGGCGGCAGGCAAATCTTGTCCTGCTTAACGGGCAGCCCATTGATTTCTCTATGCAGGCGGAAGAAATTGCATTTGCGGAAAAAGTTGCTTTGCATAAGGGCGATATCCTGACAATCAAATAATTAGAAGGCAGTAGCATCTTTGTTGCTGAACATATTTGCCGAGAAGTGCTTGCCGCCGACGAGTTCTATTTCGCTCAAAGGCCGATTTTGGGAAGAGGTCGTGGATGCGCTGCTACTTGGAAAGCTGATGTGAATGGACGCGCGCAAGCAATCGAGTCGACTTTCATTCCGGAATTTGAGTTCCCGGGAGTGAGTGCAGCATTAGAAGGTTTTGACCGCTTCTACCTTAGGAGTGTCAATCAGCATCATTATTTAATCCTTCTGATGATGACCGGCTTGCACAAGAAAATTTTCATTCCCCCTTCCGGCCACAACACGCGTAACAAATTCCGTTGATATCGGCCTGTTTATTGCTATGCCGATGATTCACAGAAAAAAATTCATAGATAATACACACCCCTGGATCCATCATCAAACTTTCTGAGATTCATCTTTGCTCACTTTTTTAATTTGCGCTTTATGAATTTATTACCATAATATATAATGGATATAGGGATTTTCACGCACGACAGCATGCTTTCACAGGAGGCCGATATGAAGAGATTTTTCATGGCACTGATCATTCTGCTGGCAATTGTAATTTCCACAATCGCAGCAATCCCCGCATATGCGGCAGCAGACAATCTCGTTCTGCCGCAGTCGTTGGAAGTCATTCAAGACGAAGCCTTTGAGGGCGCCACATCACTGGATTATGTGTATCTCCGCGAAGGTGTTACGATTATAGGCAACCGCGCATTTGCAGATAGCAGCCTGCATTACATCTTCCTGCCCTATTCCCTGGAATACATCGCCCCCGACGCATTCGAGGGAACGGATCCCATATTTGATTTTCCGGAAGGAAGCTACGCTGAGGAATGGTTTGAGGAAAACTATGGCAGCGATGACGATGTATCGGAAGGTCAGTTTAGCTATACCGTCAACGATGACGGCACCGCCACGCTGACCTCTTTCACAGGCACGAGCAGTGTCGTTTCTGTGCCGGGCAGCATTGACGGCAAAACCGTGAGCGCCATCGGCGACGGATTTATGCAGGGCAACGACGCCGAAACCGTCTATCTTCCCGAAAGCGTGCGCATCATCGGACGGGACGCATTCCGAAACTGCGCAAATCTGGATTACATCTATCTGCCGAGCATGATCGAAAGCATCGGCGATTATGCCTTCTCTGGCTGCGAAAAACTTACATCCCTTCGTTTTTCAGACGACCTGTCTTCTATCGGCGCAGGCGCTTTCAGCGAGTCCGGCATCACCAGCGTAAGCATTCCCATGAACGTCACTAATCTTCCGGAGCGCGCATTTTACAGCTGCGCATCCCTGAGCAGAGTGAACCTGCCCGAAACCCTGACTGACATCGGCGACAGATGTTTTGAAGGCTGTACCGCATTGCAGGACATTACGCTGCATGAAAACCTGCGCACCATCGGCAGTCTTGCATTTGCAAACTGCGGCCTGAAACAGGTCGATCTGCCCTATTCCCTCGCCCACATTGCCAGCGACGCATTTGAGGGCACAGACTGCGAATTCCAGTATGTGAGCGGCAGTTATGCGGAATTCTGGTATCAGATGCAGTTTTTCAGCTATGAAGAAGCTACACCGGAAGACCTGCGCTACACACTCAGCGAAGACGGCACCGCCACCATTACTGGCTATAACGGCAATAGCTGGGGCGTAATCATTCCGGCAGAAATCGATGGCCACAAGGTGACGACCATCGGCGAATATGCTTTCTCCTCAAGCGACATCATCGGCATTCGTCTGCCGAATACCATCACCAGCATCGAAAACAGCGGATTCCACAGCTGCGATAACCTGCGTGAAATCAACTTCCCGGAAGGCCTTGCCAAGATCGGAAATCTGGCCTTTAACGGCTGCGACAGCCTGAAGGCGATACAACTTCCCAACAGCATCACCACGATGGGCACCAACGTATTCTTCAGCTGCACTTCCCTACGCGAGGTCACTTATCCCAAAAATCTGACCGAAGGCGGCTGGAATCTGTTCGCACAGACCGCCATTGTGGAGATCGTTATTCCCGAAGGCGCCACCTACATTCCCTATGGCGCATTCTCTCAGTGCTCCAAACTGGAAAAGATCACGATTCCCGACAGCGTGACCATCATCGGCGACAACTGCTTCTCCCACTGCACATCCCTCAAATCGATCGTTCTGCCGAAGGATCTGACGATTGTGGAAGATCACACATTTGCTTTCTGCAGCGCGCTGAAGAGCATTGTCATTCCTGAAAAAGTAACGGAAATCCATGCCGACGCTTTTCAGGACTGCGCTTCGCTGCAGAGCATCACCCTACCCGGCGGACTTGTGAAGCTTGGTGAGGATTTCCACAACGACCACGGCGTATTCTACAATTGCGATTCCCTGACTACCATTGATCTGCCCAGAGGGCTCAATTTCATCGCACCCAGCACCTTCCGCAACTGCGATATGCTGGAGGAAGTCATCGTACCTGAAGGCGTGCGTTACATCTATGTGAGCACTTTTGCGGAATGCACCAATCTCAGGAGGGTATATATTCCCAAAAACACCAGCTACGGCTATTATTCCGGAGATGGATTCTCTCAGGTTGCATTTTTTGCAGACAGCCCCAAACTGGAGATTTATACCGAATACGAGGCCGCAATGCTGCCTTACCTGAAAGAAAACAAAGTTCCTTACTTCTATCTGACACTGGTGGATCAGGGACTGAATTACAAGACCTATTATGAAACCGATCCCTCAACCTATCTGGGCCGCGTTTATTCCTCCGACCCGATCACCAAGGTAGAAACGCAGGTTTGGGACAGCAGCGGAAACCTTGTATACAGTGATATTTCCGCCGACGGTGAAACCAACGTTGCGACGCTCAGTGTAAACCTCGCTTATCTGAAGCTGGGCAATTACCGCTACGAGGTACACGGCTGGGCGGACAACAGCGGTGTGGAAGAATACCGGTTGCTGATGGACAGCGCATTTTCCATCATTCCGCCACCGCTGAGGGTGCGTCTGAGCGAAGAATTTGTGCCTCCGGAGGTTGTTCACGGACTGGGCTTCCCCTACCAGCCCGAAGGCAACCTGATTTCAAACAATTACATTGAGTGGATACAGGTCAGCATGACCAATACCGAAACCGGTAAAATCCGTTACAGTCCCCGTTATACGCCGGGAACCAAAACCTTCTCTATGGCAGAGCTGCATTCGCAGTTTGATTTTACCGATCTTATCGAGGGAGAATATGTCTATAAAATCAGCGCAGGCTTCGGAGAAACCAACCGGCTGGTTTATTCGCAGAATATCCTGGTCACGGAATATGACGGCATCATCGATGCAGAGATGGCAAAGAGGATTCTTGACTTCTGCAAAGTCGGCAACAATCCATCTGGCGTATTCGATCAATTCCAGGATTTCCAGACCGTGCTGAGCGAAATTTCCGATCTGGATGCATGCCTGATGGCGATGCCCGCAGGCAACGATTGGCTCGTAAGCAATATCGTCGGCTCGTTCACCGGTGTTGAAGGCGACGCATTCATCGTCAACCTGTATAAGACCGAGATACTGAACATGCTGAAGGGCATGGATGAGGATACGGTGCTGATCAGCGCAGATTCGGATATATCCATCGCCAAGCATCTCATCAGTGCCTTCAAACTTTCCGGAAATTACCATATCTCCTCTCTTAAGGAAAACTTCAAAGATGCAAAGGCGCTCTACAAATCTGCCATTAAAAAGGAATATCGGGAACTACTGGAAGGCGTAAGCGAAGCGGAAATCGACAAGATGGTTGCTGACGACCTGATGTATATGTCGGAATATATTAAGGATCTGGAAGATGGCTTTGATACGCTCAGTAAGGTTGCTAAGGGCGGCGAACTCACCCTTGATGCCCTTGAAATACTTGCCATGTCCATGAATGATTACCAGAACAAACTAGCCATTCTTGACAGCCTTAAAAAGGCCTATGTAGGCAAACTTCCCACGGAATTCAGCTATGCGGTAGACCTCATCAAAGCTGAATACCAGTCTGCGGTATCTGTTATCGTCACCGAAACCTTCCAGAAGATTGGCGAAGCAGTTGTAGAAAAGGGTATTGATCTGGCTTCAGAGTCTTTCGTTCATGTCCTGACAGGATTCAGCAGCAGCGGCGGATTCACTCTTGCATGCGCGCAGTTCGCTGTAAAGCTGTTCTACGATTGGAGCGGTTTGGATGATTTCTCGGACAACTATCTCGCCTTTGTGACCCAGTGTAATCTGGTATTGCAGAACAGAGAAGCATTCAGGCAGGCAGTATATGCCGTTCAGGACGGCGATCAGTCTTCCGAAATGCTTCAGAATGTCTACGTGTCCTTCATCGCCACCCGTACAAGCCTGATTTCGGTCTATACCAACATGTCTACCAACGGCTTGCATGATGATACGGGCTATATCATTGATCAGTGCGATAGAATCAGGAAGCTGGATATATAATACCGGAAAAAAGGTGGCCGCAGGCCGCTTACCATTCCTGTGTCAACAAAAAACCACACGCAAAACCTTGGTTTTGCGTGTGGTCATTTTTGTCAAAGAAAACCACCGGCAATGCCGGTGGATAAAAAGCTTAAGCTATGCACAAAAAAGAGCCTCCTATGCTAGAATGGAGACGACCGGCCAGTCGCAACCAGAAAAACAAGGAGGTGGAGTCATTGGGTAAGAACAATGACCAGAACAGTTTAGCACACACGAAATGGCGGTGTCAATACCACATAGTATTTGCGCCAAAGTACAGAAGACGAGTGATATACGGGAAGTAGAAGCAAGAAATCGGAAAGATGATACGGACGGTATGCGAACGCAATGGAGTAGAGATACTGGAAGCAAGTGCGTGTCCGGATCACATCCATCTGTTGGTGAGCATACCGCCCAAGATGGCAGTGTCAAAGTTCATGGGGATATTGAAAGGAAAAACGAGTCTGATGATATTTGATCGGTTTGCGAACTTGAAGGACAAGTATGGGAACCGACATTTCTGGTGTCGCGGATACTATGTAGATACGGTAGGAAGGAACAAAACTGCAATAGCGAAGTACATACAAAAACAGTTAGAAGAAGATCATATTGCAGAACAAATCAGTATGAAGGAGTACATAGACCCGTTTACGGGTGCGCCGGTAGAAGAGGGCAAGTAAAGACAGCCACCCGATGAGGGTGGCCGCCTGAAATGGTTTGCGACTGGCAGGTTTTCAGAGCGCGGGTAGTGCCGCCAGTACCATGCCCTTATAGGGCTTAATCAAGCCACCAGCTTAGCTGGTGGTACATGACTTGATATGCTCAGTTTTTGATGTATCCGGTGATGTCTACGGTGGCGTTGTTTGCCAGCATAGCGGCGCCATCAAACGTACGAATATTTTCGAACAGGCAATCCTTCATTGCTCCAGCAATGCGCAGGGCATACTCTGCGCGCGAACAGACATTGCGGACGGTGATGTTGTAAGTTTCATCCTCGGTTGCATGGCGGGTTCCGTACATGCTCATATCACCTATGCGCACGCCGTTGAGTCCATGATCCATATAGGGACTGTTTTTGGAAGAGTCGAAGACGCCATCGACCAGAATGTTATACAGTTTTACACCGCTTTGATTCAAAAGGCGCACATTGGTGCAGAAGGCTGAAGAAACTACGTTTCGGATAATTACATTATAAATATCCGTTTCGCGGCCTTCTACGGTGTACATTTTCTCCAGTTCGCCGTTCAGGCCGGTCAGAGCAACGGTGTCATCTTCGGTGAAACCAGTGATATTTTCGATGATGATATCATGGCAGCCGGCGCGTAAATCAATGCCGTCAGCATTCTTGACGAGAATTTGTTGATAGCCGCCGGGAATTGTATGCGACAAACCTTTGTGACTTACACCGTTTTCATCGATTCTGGTACAGTCGGCCAGGAAGTCAATCCCGCCGATATAGCCGTTGCAGCAATGGATGAAATTGAGCGCCCACCAGCGCTGATTGCGCACATGCAGATTCTGAATTTTGAATCCATTCACATTGGTGAAAAGGATTACATTGTTCACGCTGATGTGGGGATATCCGTCCTTGAGCGAGGTGAGCTCGGACAGACCATTGTATTTGCCGCCGTCAAGGATTGCGCGTCCTACGCCCCGGATGGTAATATTGTAATCTACGCCATCCTCTGTTCGCCCCTTTTCGGTTCGGCAGGAGGCGTTGGTGAACATATTGCAGAAGGTGCCATCTGCCATGCGGAGGTGGCAGTTATCCAGCGTAAGCGAAAAATCTGACGGTAAAAGAATTGTCGAATCAATCTCATAATTGCCGCTGACTGTTGCTGCGTTCACGCCGCGGAGTACCGCGTCATCAATAATTCCCTGAATCAGCGCGGATGCGTTTTTGATAAATTCCATAGGAACACCTTCTTCATCATATTTCAGCGCTGGATTTGGCTGAGAATACTGGGATCTTTTATCTTCTTATCCTCTGCAAAAAGAAGCACTTTGGAAAGAATTTCGCTTGTCTTGGGATCTTCATCGGCAAAGGGCAGGAAGATGCGGCCCCTGTGCTGCGAATGGACGGGAATAACATCGATCATTGCGCCATCAAGCTGATGGATGATGCCGCTGCCCAGATGGACAGAATAGCTTGCCATGGAACCATTGATGATTGCCTTTTTACCCGAAATGCGTACATTATTGAGCTTGAACAGCGGAAGTGTGAATTCCAGAAGTGCTGCACGCATTTCAATGGAGGAATGGCTGGTTTCGGGATTATAGCCGCCTGCATGGGCAACGCTGACGGCAAGGTCAACATCGCGCATGATTTCAGAGAAGATAACATCAGGAATATCGTCAATTTTGACTTCGCGGCCGGTTTTGCGGTCATAGAAGGCCACATGTTCGAGGGTCGGCACTTCGATATCCGCAGGCGTGAACCAGTCTGTCATGGCAAAGATGGTTGCAATGATGTTTTCCTTATAATAGACCTTCTGCAGTCCGCTTGCATAATCTGCAATCCAGCGTCTGCCTCGCAGGACGGAAGCGGTTTTCTTCGGCAGAATCTGATGGCCTGCATAGCGAAGGGAGCGGCTTTGCCCGAGCTCATCCTGTGTTTTGACGTAAAGTTCGCGGAATACCTGCCGGAAGGGCTGTATCAGGCGGCGGTCGAAAAGATTGCGTTGGTAATCTGCCCAGACCCGGGCCTTATACATATGGAAGGGATGAGCCACGATCAATTCGTCCGAAGCAGAAAGTTCACAGGTTTTGCCGCATGCATCCGTCAGAGTCATGTTACGCATAAATCCGAAGCGATCACCGCACATGAACACCAGCGACTCCAGAATCGGGCATACCACGGGGGTGGCTGCGAAAATCCGGATTTCTTCGGCGGTAAATGATATGCCTTCTTCCATTGCCTCTTCGAAGAGTGCTTTCGTTCTGCGATATTGCTCGGTAAAAGCCTTTTTCGCATCATTCAGGTGAAGAATATATGCATCCTTCTTGAAATGGGAGGGGAGTGCTTTCAGCGTTTTACCGTATTTCGTTGCCAGAAGCTCAACGCCGCCGGATGTGCTTACATGGAGCTGTACGGTTATGTCCTCAATCGTATATGGGAGGAAAAGGGCACGATTGTCCTCGGCAAGCTTTGCTTCCATGCGCAGCGTCAGACGGGTAACATCCTTGTATCCGGCATTTCTGGCCAGATTGGAAAGAGCGACCTCAGCAGCCTTGCGTTCGTTTGTCATGCGCTGTGCACCGTGCTGTTTGCTCTGGCGCGCAAATTCCTGAATGAAAAGGTAACGGTGAATAAGGTCATCTTCATTGGCAAAAGGAATCAGAGCATAGGCCATAAGAAGATCTTTATTGCGCTTGTCCGCGACTTGCAATTCGGTTTCGAAAACGTCCATAAGTCCCAGCGCTGCATCGGCATATTTGCGTGCGCGGGTGTGCTTTGCTCCGTCCGAGATGTACTTGGCGGCATCATAAAGCAGCTGGAATTCCTTTTCGCCCAGCGTGCTATAGGCGGAATGGAACCAATCAAGATCGAACGCGCCGTCGTTGAGTTCATCTGCCGTAAGAGGCGTAAACTTGGCAATGACTGCCGCCCTTTGCGCTTCAAAATGCTCGTCCATATGCGCCATGAAATAATAAACTGCAGATTTAAGCCCCGGAATTTGCAGATATTCTTCAATCAGGTCAACCCACTCGGGAGCATACATTGCCGTTTCGATCAGGCGTTTTTCGGAGATGTCGTACTCGCTGACAATGCGTGCAATATCGCAAACTGTATCCTCAGCAGATGGTGCGCTTACGTACAGAAGGCGGCACAGAGTAGCATTCTTCCCGCGGGCAGAACCGTACCACGATATACCGCGAACTACAGTATCGTTTCCAAGTGCGGCAAGAATGCGGCCCAGATAATCGCAGCCATAGAGCTTTCTGATTTTTGAAACTGCATAGGTATAGGCGGTGACACTGTCTCCGCGCATAAGCTCAACATCCAGAACGATGCTGAGAATAGTTTGATAGGTTTTCTCGGCTATGGAAAGGATGCTTTGGGCCTCTTCGCTATATATATCGGTAATGCAAAAGTTTTTCTTCAGCATTGCAAGAGCATCTTTACCATGAGTTCCATACGAATCACCGCGAAGGTCGGGAATGCCGCTTTCTGAATGATAGCAGGCGGAAATTAAGGACAGTGTGTTCAGTGTATCACTCAGCCGATGCGGCGCCATTGCAAAGTGAAGAAGGGTTTTCTGTGTCAGAATACCGCGGCGGTATGCAATCAGGCAATCGCAGATTGCCGGTTCATACAGGACCATGGGGACTGTGGGAATCCACCAGTGTCCTTGGCGACACTCAATTTTGGTGGTCAGGTATCGTTCAACTTCATCAGAAGGCGTACCGTTGATAACAAGGTATCTTTTGAGTGACGTGAGATAACGCGTGAAAATAGCCTCTCCCAGTGCGAAATTCTGTGCGAGGGATTCGTCATCTGCACAATGGATCGCGCGCAGAAGAATACATAGCTGCGCTTGGGACGCAATTGTATCTGTTGCAGGGCCAACGCGACTTGCCTGTATCAGAATATTTGATTCGGGAATATGTTTTGCGTAACAATAGCCGATCATGGATGCCAACATTCGCATATCCGAAGCCGGAACATATTGCGCGCAGAGAGATTCCAGAATGGCAAAAATCATATCACTGTGGAGATAATTATTTTCCGCGGCAAATCCACATCCATAAAATGCGTTGATAATTGCGTTTGATTTCCATCTGATGCTTTCTTCCGGAGTTAAGGCTTCAATGCGAATCAATGCGCGCAGGATGCGTTCGGGCGTAAGATTCTGAAGAACATACCATTCTTTCCACAATTCCGGGCGAGGGACGCGTCCATCTGTGCCTTCCAGATTGAAACGCAGGTGTCTCAGCGGAAATACCGGTGAGGGAGGCATATCATCAATGGCTACGTAAAGCTCTTCGCTGTGTGCGGCAATGATTTCGTGCAGGGAATCAAGATCCTGCTGCGCCTGTATGCACGAAGGGCATAGGGGTACGCTGGAAAGATCCGGAATCGTGCCTTTTAATATCTTGGAGATGTGACTGTCGGGGAAATACCTGGTGTAAGTTTCCATATAGGCCGTATCAGCTGTTACAAAGCTGATGTCGGGTATATAGGCGTCTTCCTCCGTAAAGGGTAATTCGGCCCGATCTGAGGGCTTATCCGCGAGCATACTCTGCACGGATTCCAGAAGAATGCGCTCTTTCGATGCTTCTGCGGTTCTGGAGTTTATCAGCGCCTTGCATGCCGGATAGATAGTGGCGTACTGTTCGTCTTTCAGAACAGATATCATCAGATCGTATGCGGCGCAGCGTCTTTCTTCCAGCTTATCTTTAACAAGGCGTTCAATGCTTTGAAGAATGTTTTCAGGCTGCTGCTTCAGAAGGAGCTTAATGATATTGGTTCGTGCCGTTGCAGATTTGAAACGCAGCATTTCCTCCAGATGGGTTATGTCAAAGGTATCGATGGGAAGCGTATCAGCAATTTTGAATGCGGTCAGCTGCGTCGAAAATTCCTTATCGGCCAGTGCGGCGGTAAGTATTTGGCGCTGAATGGGGCTTTTGACTTCCCGCATCAGCGCGGCAAAATAGGCGCTTCGGCATGCAGCGGTGCAATTCGGCAGGAGCGTGCAGGCAGTATCGATTTTTTCCACGTCTCCCAGCATAACGGCAAGAATGCATACTGCGTCCACAAATTGGGAACGGCTTAAGTGTGCAGAGTGCCACGGGAAAACACAGGGGGAGAATTCAAGGGCTTTCTTTGGTACCTCGCTCAAAAGGCGAAGCATCAGGGTATAAAATTTTTCTGTTTCCTGCCGGTCGGCAAAGTATTGGGAGAAATCGTCCCAACTCTTGTTATAGCTTATAGAGAATGATGTTCTGGGTGCATCGGGAATAAAATTCTGCATACACATGGCGAGAACATCCATACGATCCGGATATTTTTCGATGCAGAATTTGGCAAAGAGGTGTGCAAGGCGGCTGTTGGAAAGCTGATCGATAAAATAGCAAGCCGTAAGGATCTGATGGTTTGTACCGCGTTTGCAAAGCTGGTATGCGCTTTGTACCGCATTTTCGATATTGCGGGCTGCGATACTCCACAGGGAGATATGGATTTGCATGCTGTCTTCCGACTCAAGGAAACGTGCGCATGCTGCGGGATCCTCCAGACACTCTTTTGCCAGAAGGATGGATTTGTTGCTGATGCGATCTGTTTTTGAGGATTCAGATGCCGTGAAGAGTCCCATCCAGGCTCCGACTGCGCGCTTTACTGACGAGAACCGAATCAGGTTGTTGTCCACGATGGTATTAAAGATCATTCGGAAAGCTTCTGTCGTGCCTTCATCCGCGCATTCACAGATGGATTGACGCAATCCTTCCTGTGCACCGGATGCCAAAAGCAGGCGGCAGAGTTCCTTGTTCATCTTACAATTTCCGCTGCGGAGAATGCCGCGTATCATTGCATGATTCAGAAGGACTTTATGATTATTGCCAGTCATGGCTTCGGTCAGTATCGTTTCCAGACGCTCATTTCCGTGTTCAAGTTCATAGGCGATGGCATAGGAGCAATATCCGGGCTGAATGCTCTGCGTAAATTCAAGGGCATCCTGCGGAAGATTTCCCTCCAGAATATCGCAGATATCCGCATCGACAGGCATCTGCATTTCAAATGCGGATGCAATTTCCTGCATAATATCGGAATAGTAAGCATAGTTTTCCGTGCGGCAGGAACGGCGGTACCAACCGCGCTGATATGGCCACTGATTGCAATGATCCACTGCCCAGAGAAACGCATCTTTGAATCTGGGCAGGATAATAGGTCCGAAGATCCAGGGCATTTTCTGCAAAAAGAATTCTGAGGGACTTCCGCATTTATTGTCGACCCATTTAACGAGTGCAGATCTGTTGACATTTTTAATTGTTTTTTTGCGCTGCACCTCTGCACACTGTGCGCCGTTTACGAACTGTACAGAATATTCATACTCGCTTTGGTCGTTCACCAAATCGGCAAAAAAGCTTTTTTCATCATCAGATATATTGGCAAGCAGTCGGTTTCGCTCGTCTGCGAGCTTCTGCGCATATGCAACTGCGATAGCGGATGCAGGTTTTGAAGAATTTATATCCATAAAATGATTCATAGGATACCTCCGAAAAAGCTTCGGCCTGCAAGCATAGTCAGGCGAATAAATGTGATTGTGGAGCCTTCGCTTAAAATGATGGGCGAATCAAGATCCGCAAGTTCTTCATCGTCCAGAAATACTCGGTATAGACCGTCCTCATAGCAGGAAATGGCATTCTCATAGGCTTCATGAGGAATCGCGCGCTTACCGTTGTAATTAAAGCCAAAGGCAATTTTTCCGATATTGGACATATTTTCAATTTCAACTTTGGAAAGCGGATTTGGAGTGTCGTTTTCATCAAGGCGGCTGTTATACGTTTGAACACAGCAATAGACGCATTCGCGAATCAATTCCCGAAGCGTTGCCGGCGGACAATGGATATAAAAAGGCTGGGGAGTGATTGTATCTTTCTTTGAGCCCAACTGCCATGCATGGATTTTGATTTCCATAGAATCACACCTTTCGGCAGCTTTTGAATATATTGTATCAAAAAATATATCCGAATGGAATAGGAGGAAGGCTATTGCCGGATAAATAAAATCCGTCGCCCGAGGGAAGACACCTCTTATGGGCGACGGATTATTTAGTCTATCAATTTATACGGGCGAGATTCAAGTTAGTTGTTTGCGATATACTCTTCAAGCGTCCAGCCGTTATCGCGGATGAGAAGGGCTGCTTCTACGCCTACGTATCTATAATGCCACGGTTCATAGAGAATACCGGTGATATCTTCCGCGCCTTCAGGATAACGCAGAATAAATCCAAAGTCCCAGCAATTGTCAATCAGCCACCTGAACTGGTCGGTGGTTTCAAAACCGCCGGAATCGCGGCGTGTGGTGACATCGAATGCAAGACCTGTTTCGTGCTCACTATGACCGGGAAGCTGCGCAGTTCCGTCCTGCTGCTGCGCGTAAAGCTCGGCTTGCTTTTCCGAAGTGCGGTAGCCGCTGGTGAGAATGAAACCGTTCATGTTTTCCTGCTCAGCTTGCTTAAACATGCGGTTTGCGGCCTCGAACGCTTCGCGTTCCAGATAGATATCGCTTGTTGCAAGAAGAAAATGGCGCTTTTGTTCGTACAGATTGACGAGTTCCTTTGGCGCGAAATCATCCGGCAAGGGATTCCACGCATTAACCAATAGGATGCCGGTGTTATTAGATGATACGGAGGTGGGTTGAAATGAGATGAAATGTCCTATTTGTGGAAGAAAATACCTGCCTGCCGCAATCAGAATTACCAGAATAAGAATGAGTGTAAAGCAACCTTTGATTTTTCTCATGTTCTTCCTGCCATATAGGCAATCCTTTGCAATAATGTATATTTCTGCGCTCAAAAAACAGGTGTGCAGTTCAAAAAGCTTACTTGCGCCAAGCGTTTTGAAACAAACGATAGAAAGTTGAATAAAGAGAAATTGCTGCCATACTCCGTCAGCATACTTCCTGTATGGTATATATATTCTAAGTATATCATAAAATTTGGAAAATGTATACATGGACGTTTGGAGATGAATGATATATTTCTATAGCATGAGTGAAGAGCATTTTTGGACTAATTTTGGACTTAAGGACTTTCATTGACTAATTTGGCATTTGATAAGAATTGATACGTTATGTTTGGAAGGAATATTTGTTGGGTTGTAAGTAAGTTAAATTAAAATTGAAACATTACGAAAGTGCTTCCATTTTTTTTGTTTTGTAATATAATACCGGTGAGGTCATGTTTCTTCAAATATCGTTTGTCAGAAAGGAGGCACTTGTGATTCATCTGTCTGCGTAGGGCCAGAGCACCCGCACCGGAAGAATCAAACACGAACTAACTTTCCCGAACAAAACGAGAAACTGAAATATCTGAAAAGGGCAAACCATCCGAAAGGATGGGACGCAAAGCTATGGGGCCTAAGGCGCCATGCGCTATGGTAGCCCAGCCGCCAATATTTCGATTTTCCAGCAATGAAAGGAGAACGAAATAATGGCAAAGAAATTGAGAAAGCCCATTGCATTGGCAATGGTAATGTACATGCTGGTCAGCATGATTCCCGTTCAGGCTCTGGCTGACGAGAATAATGGCGATTCTGCTGCACAAGCAGTGGAGAATGTAAACGTTAACCTGACTGTTGAAGGCAACCAGATTGTAGTCGAATTCGCACCCACTGAAAATACTGAAGGCAGTGTTGAGTGGGAATCCAATCTTACCCTTGACGAAACAGTTGATGTTGAAGTAACTGACATTACTGTTACCACCGAGAACTCCGAAGTGGTGATTGATGACAGCTCCGACGCAGGTGAGATGGTTGACGGTGCAGTAATGCCCGATAAGACCACTATCGAAACTGTTACCGAAAGTGTAACCGTTGAAACGAAGAATGCCAACGAAGAAGGTCCTATGGTAGAAGGTACGGAAACTGTAATCGAAACCACCACTACCACTAAGGATACTTTTGCGGAAATCAGCAGCGAAACGGTAAAGGAATCTGTCACAGTTAAGACTGTGGTGGAAGGCGAAGAAACTATTACCGGTTCTGTTGAAACAGTTGCTCCCGGCGAAGAGGTTCCTTCTGTGACTGTTCCTGTTCCTGGCAGCGATGACATCAAAGTTGAGGAAAACGTAGAAGGCGAAGTTGTTAAAACGGAAAACGAAGATGGCAGCATCACCACTTCTCAGACCACCCAGACTGTTACTGAGAAGAAAGATGAAACCACCGGTTCCGTTACCAATGTCGAAACCATCACCACCACCGAAACCGTGAAGTCCCCTGAAAAGGAACAGCTGGAAGACGGTGATGTGATGACCGAAACCACCACCACGACCACCATTGAAAAAACCACCGAGGAAACGGAAAATGGTGAAACGAGTGAATCGGTTAAGGTTACCGTTAATGTGACCGAAGATACCACAGAAATCGTTGGTGACGTTAAGGAAGGCGAAGATGACGCCGAATACGATTACACGATCAGCACCGAAACTACTGAGCGCGAAGTTGAACTGGAAATTACGGACAACGGCGTAAAGCTGGAAGATGTAGCGACTGGTTTGGTTGGTGAACAGGAAGTAGTCCTGAAGGGCCTGGATCCTGTGTACGATGAGACGGATAATTGGAAGGACGGGGGAGATTCGTATCCCGGCCAGCCGGATGATGCAGCCGGAAAGCTCGGCTTGTATGATCGCAATTATCTGTCCAGTGAAACGATGGATTATGTGACTATGGGTGACATTATCATCTGGCTCAATGATTCATCCAAGATTATCACTGACATTTACGTGCCTGAAGGATCTGAGCTTCCGGAGGACTTTGCTTACAGCGTAGGTTCTAACGTTAGCAGTTGGTTTGATGGAACCGATCCGAAGCAAAGCAAACTGCCCGCAGGCATGAACGTTGGGAAAAACAACGTTGCCATCAACAATATTGAAACCTGGTACAATGCAGATGGCGATTTGATTCTCGATATTCCCGAGGAAGCTGATTTCCGTTTTGTTGGTACTGGTGAGCACGGCAATTACTGGAATGCGCGTGTAACCGTTATCTATGAAAAGGATGACGATGGTAATACCAAATACGACGAAAACGGAAGGCCGATCATCAAGGCTATTCAGAAGAAAAACGGAACGCCTATCACCATTGATGGCAAACCCGCAACTGAATTGCCGGACGGTGTAACTCTGGAACCCATTTATGATGATTACAATGGCGGCCGCCCCAAAACCTTCATGCTCATGGATAAGGAAGGAAACAGGGTTTATGCTTATTGTGCCGATATGGATACTGGTACTTCGGAAGGCGCGTATTACAGCGTATCCAACCTTGAGGACAGCGAATACTATGCTTCCGAAGAATCTGAAGAACATATCCGATCTATCGTTATGAATGGCTATTGGGGTACCAGCGATATTCAAAAAGAGGACGGTTCATATGAGACCGGTAGCCTTGAAGGAATCAAGCAGAATTTGCGCGATGCCATCAACAGCGGAAAAATGGATAATGAAGTTATCCAGATGCCTGTTGTAGATGCAGAAGGCAATCCTGTTGTAGACGAGCACGGTAATCCGGTTATGGAAAGCAAGACTATGCTGGAACTGATTGATGATATGACCGAGGGTGAAGCTTTGCTGGCCACTCAGTCTGCCATCTGGAGTTACTCCAACGGCAGCATCAATGTTCAGTCCGGCAAGGATGGCGTGATCGTCGTTGATCCTGATGGTTATCAGTGGAATAACCAGTCTTCCAGCAAGGTTGATGTAAATGAACCTTTGAACGACTATGGTAGCGCGCGTGTTGACTTCCTGTACAGATGGCTGATTGGTCTTGAAACAGAAGAGGAGTCTACGGTCATCATTAATGAAAACAATTTCGTGGATGAAGTCGCATTGACGATTCATGAAAAGGTTGAGGATGAAACCATTGCTGAAAACTACGATGATGATGACACTAATGATGTTTACAATACCGATCTGAATTTCCGCTTGGCATTCATTCCCGGTGAAAATGACGATCTGTTGGTACAGATCACCTATACGGACCTGGATGGCAAGCTCGTAAATGTTACCCGTCGTCTGGCTGGCGAAAACAGCGAAGGACAGGATTATGAATATATCCTTCCTGAGGAAGATGGCAGTTATCTGCTTAAGGGTCTTAAACTGAGCGAAAATAAGGAGTTCGACTTCGATCTCCGTCTGGAAGGTACACAGTACCTGGAACAGGGCGTATACGTATATGCACCTGTTGGCGGTCGAGAAGTATCTCAGACTTTCGTCGGTATCGCCGAAGGTGATCGCAACGTTGATGTTTCCGCTTCCATGAGCATCAGCTTTAATGTGAATGAGGAAAATCAGGTTGTTGTATATCGCGAGTGGCGTGAGGAAAATGATCCTGAAACCAGCACGACCAACACTACCGTTACTCCTCCTGGTGAAGAGGAAGAGCCCCCGACGCCTCCCGCACGCTACCGTATGTCCAGCCGTGTAGGTCAGTTGGAAACCATTATTGATGAGGAAGTCCCTCTGGCAGAAGTTCCTCCGACTGGTGATATCTCCATTCTGTGGTTTGCACTGATCATGATGTCTGCATGCGGTCTGTGGATCCTGTACGTTTCTGACAAGAAGTGCAAGGCTTAAAACCGAGCCTTCCTGTTAAACAACAGGATACACAAGTTTTTCTGACAATAAGATAAATAGAAGAAATGCATCCCTCTCGGAAGAACCGAAGATTCGTCTTCGGTTCTTCCAGTTGTTAGAGAAAACGCCACGTTCGGCCGATAATGGCTTAACGTGGCGTTTTGTAAAAGCGGGTGCATGCTCAGACTGCAAGAACAAGGGCTTACAGGGCGCTTTAGAGGCCTATTTTGAAGGGAAGGGTAAAAAAGTAAGAACGCTAGCTTGTATCCAAACTAGCGTTCTTAGTGGCTCGGCACTACGTC
>SVHC01000053.1 GCA_015056055.1 Clostridiales bacterium
CCCTGCGGACGGTCGCCCTGGGGACGATTGAACTGACCCTGCGGACGGTCACCCTGGGGACGATTGTACTGGCCCTGCGGACGGTCGCCCTGGGGACGATTATACTGGCCCTGCGGACGGTCGCCCTGGGGACGATTGAACTGACCCTGCGGACGAGCTTCTGCCTCTGCTGCTTTTGCAGCTTCTGCCGCTCTGGCCGCCGCTTCTGCAGCCTTGGCTGCTTCTTCCGCAGCACGTGCGCGTTCTTTTTCAACGCGGCTTGCTGCTTCCTGAATTTCAGAAACCTGCTCGGTGGAATAGCCCGTCATATACGTTGCGGCAGCTTCGTATTGCTTGCGGAGCGCCTCTTTTGCTTCCATGTCCAAGCGCTGTTTTTCCGCACGATTCAAATCGTCGGAAATCTTTTTGAGCGCACCAAATGCATCCTGTGCCTGCTTTCTTGCACGGGATACGGATTCGAACAGCTCACCTGCGTTCGTGCTCAGTTGTCTGGTGGCATCCTGCACCTTGACTTTGGTCATTCCCTAAATGCACCCCTCAATCGTATCGCTTTGCTTCGTCTGCTCAAGACATTTTTTGATCGCCTTTGCAAAGGAAGCATCCGTTACCGCCGCAGCCATGCGGTTGGCCTTTCCGGTTTCCCGCGATAGTGCTCCCTCCGGCAAAACTGCATATTCAATCTGCATGTATTCGCATGCATCGTGAATGGCTTTTTTGGTTCCATCAGAGGCAGCGGCATCTATCAGCGCCAATACGCCTTCGCCGTGCTTGATGGATTTTTCAACAGCCTGCGCACCCGTTACGAGCTTGCCCGCACGCATGCACAACCCGAGAATGGAAAAATTATTCTTCTCCGGTCTGCCCATGAATCTCAGCCTCCAATCGCGCAAAAACTTCTGCGTCGATGCCGGTCTCCAGAGCGCGCTCCAGAGCACGTGTCTTCTGAGCCTTTTTCAGGCATTCCGCCGAAAGACATATATATGCCCCGCGTCCGGGCGCCTTGCCTTTCAGATCGACAGAGATAACCCCTTCGGGCGATTTTACAATTCTGCGCAATTCTGCCTTCGGGCGCATTTCTCTGCAGCCCGTACACATGCGCATCGGTACTTTTTTTGTTTTGGTAACCATTAAATCTCCAGTTCTGCGTCTTCTTCATCCGCCACTGCCGGTTTTTCTTCCATTTCGGCTGCTTTGGCGGCCTCTGCCTGACTCTGGCTCTTAATATCAATCTTCCAACCGGTAAGCTTGGCAGCCAAACGTGCATTTTGACCTTCCTTACCGATAGCAAGAGAAAGCTGGTTATCCGGTACGATAACGCGAGCAGATTTTTCATGTTCAGCGACAAACACATTCAAAACGCGTGCAGGATTCAGTGCATTGGAAATGTATTCTGCCGGATCGTTCGACCACTTGATAATGTCGATCTTTTCGGTTTTCAACTCATTTACAACGTTTTCAACACGCAGACCGCGCGGACCTACGCAGGAACCCACTGCATCGATCATGGGATCGTTCGAATGAACTGCCATCTTGGTACGATAGCCAGCTTCGCGGGCAATTGCGCGAATCTGAACAGAACCGCTGCGAATTTCCGGAACTTCCAGTTCAAACAGACGCTTTACCAGACCCGGATGCGTACGCGATACGGTGATCTGCGGACCGCGGTTGCTGCGGGATACGTTCAGCACGTATACCTTTACACGATCGTTGGGCTTGAGTTCTTCACCGGGCATACGCTGCGCAGCTTCCAGAACACCGTCCGTGCGGCCGATTTCAACAAAAATGTTGCCATCATTTTCCACGCTGTGAATAATTGCGGTAAGAACTTCGTTCTCCTTCTCGATATATTCCTCATAAATGCCGCCGCGTTCTGCTTCACGCAAATGCTGCACGATAACCTGTTTGGCCGTCTGCGCTGCAATGCGTCCAAAGTTGCGCGGATTTACTACAACTGGAAGAAGATCGCCAAGGCCATAGCGTGCATCGATTTCGCGTGCTTCTTCAAGCGAAATTTCCGTCTGCGGGTCTACAACTTCTTCCACTACGTTTTTCTGTGCGGTGATTTCTACATCGCGACCATCAAACGTAACGCGCACCTCTGCATTTCTGCCGAAGTTCTTTTTATATGCGCTAATCAGTGCCGCCTCAATTGCATTGAGGAGCATGTTTTTGTCCAGACGCCTGTCACGCAATATCGAATCAATCGCACTGGACAGATCTTCAATTTCGTTCTTCACGTTTTTCGTTGCCATTCTCACTACTCCTCTACTTCATCGGGCACATCAGCAAAGTCATCATCCATCGCAAGATCAACATCATTGATCTCCGACTCATCGAATTCAACAACCGGCTTGGCCAGCGCAATATCCTTCAGACGGTACTCTTTTTCCCCGTCAGCGGTTTCTATGCGCACGACATCATCAAAAAGACCAATCAGTGTGCCGGTTACAAGTTTTTCACCTTCGATCGGGCGATAAAACTTAAGTTCAATAAGGCTGCCCTCGGCACGTTCATAATCGCGCGGCTTTTTCAGCGGGCGATCCATACCGGGCGAGGCAACCTCCATATAATCATAATCCACATCTTCAAAGAGCGGTTGAACTTTTTTATGGTAAACCTCCAGATCGTTCAGGTCAATACCGCTTGCTTTCTCAACGTACAAGCGCAAAAAACGACCCGCAGGTTCTTTGGCGATTTCCAAATCTACGAGTTCAAATCCCATTCGCTCCGCCTCGCGGCGTGCAATATTTTCCGCCCTGGAAAGCGGCGATTGTTTCAACAAATCCCCTCCAACAGGTCGGACAATGCGTTCGACCATATTCCAAAAAACGTGCCTGCGGCACGTCTGGCTTTTGTTCACCGATATAAGTGAACACTAAGATTATACCACCTTCTGCCCGGAATTACAACCGCATTTTGGTATTTCACAGAAGGATTATGGCAAAATTCCGATTAAGAATCTCCTCCGAAGCGCGCAATCCACATACCCGAAGCGTCAATAATGCCGGTATAACCGCCTCTTTGCGCAAAAAAGCGTTCTTCCCCCAATGGGTAGAGCAGCCTGTATTCACAGGGACAAATAAGCGTTCCCTCCCCATCCATCAGGCCGTATTGCGCTGTTAATTCGCCGCCATATTCCAAATCAGCAATAATGAAAAGCTCTCTTCCTGAATGCACGCCGGCAGGAATAATCTGATCATAAAGCACAGAAAGCTGCACGCCATTAAACGAGAAAAGTGCACTTTCACCTTCCGTTTCCACGATAACCCCTGCACCTGCATATGTAATTTTGGCATTTCCCGGCGCAGCGAATATATTTTCTCCCTTATCGCTAACAACCAGCGTACTGTCCGACATATAAACAGCAATGTACTCGCCCAGCCCATGTGCATATACTTCTTTTCCTGAAAACTCCGCTATAACCTGTAAGGTATCCCTTGCGATCAAAGTCACGCCTTTTGAATATTTCGTTCCAATCAAAATTTCTCCCGTGTTCTCAAGTGCGTCATACTCCGGCTTAATCGCCCATTCGCCCTTGGTATTTATCACACCAAGTCCACTGCCGAGACTTACTCGTGCTATTCCGTCCGAAAATTCTCCGGCGTAGGTAAAACTCGGCTCAATCTGCCATTCGCCTTTTGCATTTAAATAGCCATAAGTATAACTATCAGCAGAAAGCGCGGCAATCATGCCTTCGGAAGACGTCTTTCCCATATCCAGAACCGATATGCTGCTTTTTGATTCGTTTCCTTCAGCATCCAGTATATACACATTATCCGGCGCAGTATCCCAAGTATCACTCTTCAGGGCAAGGAATCCTTCTTCACATTTTTGAAGCCATGTGTATTCGCAAGGAACAATAACTTCCGCCTTCTCGTTCATTGCACCATACAGCCCATCTTTTTCAAAAAGAATTATGCCGTCGGCATATTCCAAATGTGTGTATTCCGTTTCCGTCAGTATATTTCCGTCCGAATTTCCAAGAGCGAAGTATAGCTTCTGAAAGCCGTTTTCCGACTCTTGCTCCATACCGAATGCCAGATATCCACCGCCCAATTCATAAATCGCATGGTATCTGTCCGGAGCAACAATTATTTCTCCGTCCCTTGTAACAAGCGCATCGTATCCATCCATATTCAGCACAATTTCTTCTGCAAAAACGGACGAAAAAAACAGCAAAAAAAGCAGCGTCAAACAGCAGATTTTTCCCGTCATATTCTACCTCCAAAATCTCCTGTATTTTGACGCATACTCTTTCGCTTTGGTTCATTTATCCTTCTACAATTCAAAAAGGCTGATCTGACTGCTTTCGGGAATTTCCGACAGGAGTCCTGCCTGGCGCATGGATTCCACAACACTCTTAGGAATCTTTCTGCGAATCATATCCTCCTGTGAGAGGAACTTTCCCTCTTTGCGCACATCCATCACAATCTGTGCCTGTGCAATCGAAACTCCGGGCAGAGTCGAAAGCGGAGGAAGGATTTTTTTGTCCCCTATAACAAGGAATCGTTCGGCATCGGATTCATATACGTCAGGAAGTACAGTCTGAATGCCGCGCGCCGTCATCTCAATGAGGATATCCAGCATTCCCATTGCATCCTCATGTTTATCGGTGCGTTCTTCCTTAGGCATCGCCAGAATTTCTTTCTTTGCTGCGCGCAGATGTTCAATGCCGCCAATCATCGTCGAAGAATCAAAGGATTCTCTGTTGCGCTTGAAGTAGCATGCGTAATATGCCTCAGGATAGTATATTTTGAAATATGCAATGCGCAGCGCCATCATAACGTATGCAGCTGCATGCGCTTTGGGGAACATGTATCCAATGCGGCGCAAACACTCCATAAACCATTCAGGCGTATCCACGGCGCGCATGGCTTCCTCCATAAAAGGCTTCAATCCCTTGCCCTTTCGGACGGATTCCATAGTGTCAAACGCTACTTTTGCTTCTACACCCTTTGCCATCAGCTGGTTCATAATATCGTCGCGCGTGCATACACAGCCTTTCAACGGCGCAATACCCTGCTTTACAATATCCTGTGTATTGCCAAGCCATACGCCCGTACCATGCGAAAGGCCGGATATACGAATCAGTTCCTCCATTGTGCTCGGCATTGTTTCCGCCAGCATGCCGCGTACGAATGATGTTCCGAATTCCGGAATACCCAACGTACCCGTTCCAACGCCAATGTCCTCAGGCGTAACTCCCAGCGCACTTGTACCTGAGAACAGGGACAGAATCTGCTTGAATATATCCTGATCTTTAAGAGGCACCTGCGTAGGAGCAATTCCGGTAATATCCTGCAAATCGCGCAGCATGGTAGGATCATCATGTCCCAGAATATCAAGCTTTACCAACACGTCATGCATAGAGTTGAAGTCAAAGTGCGTGGTAACCGTTTCGCTTGTCATATCATCCGCCGGATGCTGAATCGCCGTAAACTGGTAAATCTCATAGTCCTGCGGCACAACAACCATGCCTGCGGGATGCTGACCGGTGGTTCGTTTTGCCCCAATGATTCCCTTCGCAAGGCGTTCTTTTTCGGCCTGATTTTTGGTCATTTCGCGTTCTTCCAGATATTTGAGCACATACCCGTAAGCCGTCTTATCCGCAACAGTGCCAATGGTTCCTGCACGGTATACATTTTCCACACCGAAAAGCTCTTTTACATAGTTGTGCGCCACCGGCTGATATACACCCGAGAAATTCAGATCGATATCAGGAACCTTGTCGCCCTTGAACCCAAGGAATACTTCAAACGGAATATTGAATCCATCATGGTCCATATTCGTACCACATTCCGGGCAAGCTTTACGGGGCAGATCATATCCGCAGGTATACTCCTCGGGAACATCAAATTCACAATGTTTGCAATTCGGGCACACATAATGCGGCGGAAGTGAATCAACCTCAGTAATTCCCGAAAAATAAGCTACAGCCGACGAGCCAACCGAACCACGCGAACCCACGATATATCCATCGGACATGGATTTGCGTACCAGCTTCACCGCGATCATATACAGCGTGGCAAAACCGTAGCCGATAATTGCGCCAAGCTCCTTCTCTATACGTGCATGCACAATTTCCGGGAGAGGATCGCCATAGATTTCCATTGCACGTTCTACAGTGATCCTTCTGAGTTCATCCGCAGCCTCCGGCCACAGCGGCTGGAACGTTTCCTTTCCTTCCGGATGTTCAATAAACAACCTGACTTTCCCGACCCTGTCCGCAATCTCATTGGGATTTTTGATAACGACTTCATATGCTTTCTTTTCACCCAGGTAGCGGAATTCCTCCAGCATTTCATTTGTCGTTCGGAAATACAGAGGCGCCTGATTATCAGCATCCTCAAATCCCTTGGTTGCCATCATGATCGCGCGATAGGTTGCGTCGCGCGGCTCCATAAAGTGAACGTCACCCGTTGCTACGACAGGCTTATTGAGCTGTTCGCCCAGCCAGACAATCTTTCTGTTGAAATCACGCAGTTCTTCTTCATTCTGCACGGTTCCGTCTTCCAGCATAAAGCGGTTGTTTCCGATGGGCTGGATTTCCAGATAATCGTAAAAACGTGCAATCCTGAGAAGCTCTGCATCGCCTGCTCCCCGCACAATCGCACGGAAAAGTTCACCCGCCTCACAGGCGCTACCGATGATCAGTCCCTCGCGATGCTTTTGTATAAGTCCGCGCGGAATTCGCGGACGGCGGCGATAGTGATGCAGATGAGCTTCGCTGACCAACCTATTCAAATTGGTCATACCCGTCTGGGAAGCTGCAAGCAAAATAATGTGATAACTCGTATCGGAAGAATCCGATCCGTAAGAACGGTTCATATCCCCCAGCGTCGCAATGTCGTGCTCTTTTTTCATTTCCTCCAGAGCAATCAGCAATGCCTGCGCTGTCGCACGAGCATCATCCACCGCGCGGTGCGCATTCTTATTGATAATCCCGAGCATCTTGCATACAGTTTCCAGCTTATGATTCTTCCAGCCCGGATAAATGCTGCGCATCATAGCAAGCGTGTCCAGCAGAGGATAATCAAACATACGCCCTTCACGAATAAAAGCATTCTGGAAAAATGCTCCATCAAAAGACGCGTTGTGAGCTACCAGTACACTGCCTTCAATAAATTGACAGAATTCTTCCATAATATCTGTCAAAGCCGGTTTATCGGCAAGCATCGCGCTTGAAATTCCGGTAATCTCGGTAATTCTTTCCGGCAGAGGGCGATTCGGATTGATAAGCTGCGAATACTCGGCAACGATCTCTCCGTTTACAACCTTCACCGCACCAATTTCAATAATGGCATCCTTTGCAGGCGAAAGTCCTGTAGTTTCAACGTCAACCACAACAAAAACGGTATCGCTGAGTTTTCTTTCATCCGCTCTTACAACCAGTTGAGCACTATCCTCTATCAGATAGCCTTCGCAACCGGGAATAAACTTGATATCGTTCTTTTTTGCCGCGCCGAACGCTTCCGGGAACGACTGCAATACTCCGTGATCCGTGATAGCAATCGCTTTGTGACCCCATTTAGCCGCCTGTTTAACCGCATCTCCAGGCGCAATGCATGCGTCCATGGAACTCATCTGCGTATGCAAATGCAGTTCCACACGCTTTTCTTCCGCCTCATCCAGGCGTTCCGGCGCACCGATTCCCATCACATCCGACACCATCAGCATCATGGAATGGCTGAATTCGTCATAGCGGTATTCGCCGCGCGCCATGATCCATTTTCCTTCCTTGAGAACCTCCTGCAGTTTTTCAAGCTTCTCCTGCGGTGTTCCCTCGCCCCTGTCATTCAGGAACAGTTTGCAGGATACAGAATCCGTATAATCCGAGAATGCAAATGTGACAATCTTGGTATCGCTTTTTTTCGACTCTACAATATTAATGGAAAGCACTTCGCCCGTCAGAGTACACTTTCCAGTTGCATCCGTAAGCTCATCCATCGGTATGGGATTGTCGTTGATCGTCTTTCCGAATGCTGCGCCGTCTGCCCGTGCTTTTGCACGCTTTTCCTCATGCTGAACCTGTTCGCGCTGCATGGAAGCAATCCGGCTTTCCTCGCGGCGTCGATCCTCCTGTATGCGTTCCAGAATTTCCTGCATGTTGTTCGGCTCTTCAAATTTTATCTGCGCTTCTACCGAAAATTCATCCTTCAGTATAGATGCCAGCTTCACATCCGCGCCGGAGCGCAGCAAAAAGGCACGGCCCGTTCCTGCGCTTACAGAAAAGCACAGAACAGAGTCTGCGTATGTCCAGTTATCCTTTCGCAAAAACGCCTGTGCTCCCGGATCGGTTTCAAACAGTCTCTCCAACACATACGCCATTCCCGCATCATCAAAACGGAACGAGCAGGAATAACTGAAACTGACTTCTACTCTTATGGTTGGAAATTCTTTCTCAAAGCTCTCTTTTACCTTCTGACGCTCTCTTTGCGTCAAAAGGCGCGCCGCATCAAAAAAGATGCGAATCGCGCCCGTTTCACGGTTTACACGTACACGTTTAAGCGTCAACTGGGATGCGAGAGCCGGATTGGCAAGCGTTTTCTCCCAGTGTTCAGCCATTGTCTGCAAGCCTCCGTATTTCCGCAATCAGTTCGTCTGCCAAATCGCCGCGCACGGTGCGCAGAAGCTCGCCATGCATAAACAGCGCGCCACCGCTTTTTCCGCCCGCGATTCCAATATCTGCTTCCCTTGCTTCGCCCGGACCGTTTACAACACATCCCATAACCGCTACCTTGAGCGGTTTGCGGATATCTGCTGTTTCCCTGCGCACGCGCGCAACGATACCGGCAACGTCAATTCCGGTACGACCACAGGTCGGGCAGGAAATAATATCGATTGCATCTTTTCGCACGCCGATAGAGCGCAGTATGGAAAGACCGGCTTCAATCTCAGGCACAGGGTCACCCGTAAGAGAAACTCGAATCGTATCGCCAATACCGTCCAGAAGCAGACTTCCGATACCGATTGCAGATTTGATATTGCCTGCGCCCGGTTCGCCGGCTTCGGTTACACCAATGTGCAGCGGATAGTCGCAAGCTTTTCTCAAGAGGCGGTTTGCCTCCACCGTTTCGCGAACATTTGTTGCCTTCACAGAAAGCACAATGTCATAGAATCCACAGTTTTCCAACATACGCGCATGGGAAAGTGCACTTTCTACCATACCTTTTGCGCTGGGACCGTACTGTTCCTGAATATGCTTTTCCAGAGAACCGGAGTTTACGCCGATTCGCACAGGAACCTTGTGCATCTTAAGGCAGTCGGCCAGCTCACGCACACGCGCCTCGCCGCCAATGTTGCCGGGATTGATTCGCACCTTTGCAATACCGTTTTCCACGGCACGCATGGCCAGTTTATGGTCGAAATGAATATCCGCCACCAGCGGCACCGGGCTTCCGTCAACAAGAGCACGTACTGCCTCGGCGCATGCTTCATCATATACCGACACACGAACAATGTCTGCCCCAGCATTTGCCAGTGCATGAATCTGTGCCAGAGTTGCCTCTACATTCCTTGTATCCGTATTGGTCATCGACTGCACAGATACCTGTGCACCGTCGCCGATTTTTACACCGCCAACCATTACGCTTCTCATCTTTCGTCACCCCATTATCAATCGAGCTATATCCTTGTAGGTTATTACAATAATTAATCCAAACAGCAGAATCAGACCAATGGCATGCACCATGCCTTCTTTCTCCGGCGGGATGGGCTTTCTGCGCACCATTTCCACCAGAAGAAATACCAAACGACCGCCGTCAAGGGCAGGAAGAGGCAAAAGGTTAACAATTCCCAGATTCAGCGAAATCAACGCAGTCATCGAGAATATAGCCTGCCAACCGGATTCTCGCGTCTGCTCCCCAATGCTGCTGATCAGACCAACCGGTCCCATCGTCTGGTCAAGGCCAACTTCGCCGAATACCATCTGACGCAGCCCATCGATCATAGCTGTCGCATAGTATATAAAGTAGTTTCCGGATGCCTTGAACGCTTCCCAGAATCCTGCCTTTGTTTCTTTGCCCAGCGTTACACCGATCATGCTGCGCGAATTGGAAGATGCCACATCCGTCTCTTTGTATACGGGCACCTCAAGACTCATCATATTTCCATCACGTTCAATCTGAAGGGTTACGTTCGAATCTGCACCGGAAATCAGGTCGATCATTTTATTCAGACCTGCTTCGTCATAGGTGATTTCTGTGTCGTTTACCTGCGTAATCACATCGCCCGGCATTATGCCCGCTATCTGTGCGGTTCCGCCGTCAACCACTCCCGAGATCACCGGAAGCGGCTCAACAATCTGACCAAAGAAGCCTAAAAACAGCACAATTGCCACATACGCCAGTACGAAATTCATTCCTGCGCCGAAAAACAGAATCAAAAAACGCTTCCATCGTTTCTGATTGGCAAACGCATCCGGCGAATCGCTTTCTTCATCTTCTCCCACAAACCGACAGAAACCGCCCACAGGAATGGCTCGCAGCGAATAATCTATCTCGCCTTTTCGCGTTCCCCAGATTTTCGGGCCCATGCCTACAGCAAATTCCTCTACCTTTACGCCGGTGATCCGAGCAAAAATATAATGCCCGAACTCATGCACCATAACAATGAATCCCAGAAGAATCACCGCAAAAAGCAGATACAAAAAACTGATCATTCAAACCTCCCGATTTCGCGCATTGCCCGCGCACGTGCATCCCTATCAATAGTATACACCGCTTCCACGTCTGAAACCCGGCTGAAAGAGGTCATGTTCAAAATTCGTTCCACAATTTTGGCAATCGCACCAAACGGAATCCTGCCCGCAATGAATGCACCGACTGCCTCTTCATTTGCGCCATTAAGCGTAATCATTGCATGCGCACCTTCTCGCAGCGCGCCACGCGCAAGTGCCAGACAAGGAAAACGATCCATATCAGGCTTTTCGAAATTCAGCGCCCCCATTGACAGGAGATCAAGCTCCTTTGCGCCGGATTCAATTCGCTCCGGATAACCGAGCGCATACGAAATCGGTACGCGCATATCTGTGCATCCCATCTGTGCCAGCATAGATCCGTCCACAAATTCCACAAGCGAATGAATGATGCTCTGCGGGTGCACTACAACAGAAATCCTCTCTTCAGGCATGCCGAAAAGATAGTGCGCCTCTATCACTTCCAGGCCCTTGTTCATCATTGTAGCACAGTCAACGGTAATTTTTTTACCCATGCGCCAAGTAGGATGACTAAGCACCTGATCGACCGTGGCATTTTCTATCGCCTGCTTATCCCATGTGCGCAATGCACCACCGGAAGCTGTCAAAATCAACCCTTTGGGTTCGACCCCTCCCTGCAGACACTGAAAAATCGCCGAATGTTCACTGTCTACCGGAAGAATCGGAACATTCCTTTTTCGCGCTTCCTCCATTACGAGCTGACCGCCTGTAACCAATGCTTCCTTATTTGCCAAAAGTATACGCTTGCACACTTTCAGTGCAGTCATCACAGCAGGAAGTCCTGCAATGCCAACCACGGCACAAAGCGCATCATCCGGCTTTACAGCCTCAAGTACGCGCGAATTTACATCCTCACCAAAGAACCACTCACAAAAGCGCAGGTCTTCCGGTATTTCAGTTTCTTTTACAAGTCCTGCCGCCTGCGGGCGAAAACGTCGTACGTACGCAAACAGCTCATTCGCATTGGAATGAGCCGTCAGCGCAGTTACATGAAATTTATCAGGATGACGTGCCACCACATCCAGCGTCTGTACGCCAATTGATCCGGTAGCTCCAAGAACTGCTATTTTTCTCATAACTCAATTATCTCAAAATAAAATAGAATACACTGCAAAATGCAGCACCAAAGATTACTGCATCAAGCCGGTCCATAATTCCTCCATGTCCAGGCAGAAGCGAACCGTAGTCCTTGATATTACATGCACGCTTGATATAGGATGCAGAAAGATCGCCAAGCTGAGAGGCAACACTTACCACAGCACCAAGCACAAGATATTCCCAGAATGGCTGCAGCAAAATCACCGGGAAAACCAGATGCAGAAGGTACGGAAGAGCGCATGCCATCACAATACCACTGATAAAACCAGCAACACTGCCCTCCACAGTCTTTTTGGGACTTACTTTCGGTGCGAGCTTATGTTTTCCGATCAAAGAACCCACTTCATACGCCATGAGATCATTGATCAGCGGAATCATAACCGCCATGCCAAGCGCCAACATAACCTCGCCTCTGCCGCCGATATAAATCAGCGGATACATAAGAGCAAAGAACAATCCGGGATAAAATACAGGGACAATTGCCGACATAGCCTTTCCGTAATCTATATCGCCCTTAAAGATCAAAATGCTCATGGAAATCATCATGCACAGCACTGCCAGCATGACAAACAACCCCATAGAGTAGAACGGATTGGCATTTTTCAGCGCAAACTCATAGACAGGCAGTGCTGCAATCGTAAACACTGCACAGCCCACTCCGCCTTCAAATCCCTTGCCCTGAGAGAATGCGCGGCACATTTCAAACATGCCCATCCCCATCAGAAGCGTAAATACAATGCGCAGCGGCCATCCCTGATATATCCAGAAAAAAAACCAAAGTGCCGCAAGCACAAGCCCGGTAATCCTTCTCTTAATCACAGCTATTTCCTTTCAACACCGCCAAATCTGCGCTCACGCGCGGCATACTCCCACAAATCGTTCAAATAAGTTTTGCGGTCGTAATCGGGCCAATAGCATTTGTTGAATATAAGTTCAGCATATGCGCTTTGCCACAAAAGAAAATTCGAAAGGCGGATTTCGCCGCTTGTGCGGATCACAAGATCCACTTCAGGCAAATCATGCGTATAAAGTTTATCCGCCAAAGTCTCTTTCGAAATCTCTTCCGGAGCAATCAGTCCTTCTGCCGCCTGCTGCGCCAATATTCGTGCAGCATTTGTAATCTCATCCC
>SVHC01000011.1 GCA_015056055.1 Clostridiales bacterium
TCTCCTTCGAAAAAATTCGCTCCTCGCGCCGTACACGCCGCCGCTGCGGATTGGATTTTTCTTTTCTAGCCTAAACGATATTCGCGTTTTTTGACAATCAAAAGGGTATGCACCGGATGGATGCATACCTTTTTGTGCGTATTGCTTTTACAGGATGGGGAAATCAAAATATGTATCGGGATAGGGTTCATTTTTGAGGCGATAATGCCACCATTCGTTCGAATAATCCGTAAAGCCGCAGGCGAGCATAATGGATCGAAGCTTTTCGCGGTTCTGTGCGGCTGTTTCGCCGATTCCTTCTGCCCCGTGATGGGAGCGCTCGTCCATAAAATCAAATATGCCGCCCATGTCGAGAAGCTCCATAGTATCAAGACGGTATAAAGTCAGGTCAATGGTGCTTCCGCGGCTGTGACCGGAACGCTTTGCGATATATCCCAGATCAAACATATCTTCGCGGTTCACGTTGGGGTAGTGCCTTTCCTTGGTGGAAAAATCTTCCGGCTGTCTGCTCCATTCTATGAAATTGTTCACAGCGCGCTGAGGGCGATAGGCATCCCATAGAAACAGGCCCAAACCTTCCTTGTGTGCAAGGAAGGCCGCGCTTTTCAGCGCGGCCGCAAGTTCATCTGTTCCAACAATACGGTCTGCACCGTAGCCGTCTACAGGTGCACCGGTAAAATTGTCACTCGTGGCGTACATAGCTTTCCAGCAAACGTACGGAACGACTTCATCCAGATAAACAAATCCTTTTTCCATTGTCTTACAGAGCCAGAGAACCCATCGGATCCCAGGGCTTGAGCACGATCGGCTCCTGCTCCCATGCTGCGAGCTGTTCTTCGGAGAGATACTTCTTGTTGACAACGATCTGGTAGTTGAACTCGTCAAACCATTCATCCGTCATGAGATAGTAGCCCTTCTGACCACTCGTGTCACCCCAGCTGTTTTCAACCTTCCAGCGATTGGGCTTGCCGTCCACCAGGTTGACACCGACAAATACCATCGCATGGGTCATAAGGCTGGTGGCGTAGTCAAGGCGCTGTGCCTTGTTCATGGTGTAATTGAAGCCGAGCAGGTCAT
The DNA here is from genome assembly GCA_015056055.1 of Clostridiales bacterium. GTDB lineage: Bacteria > Bacillota > Clostridia > Christensenellales > Aristaeellaceae > Alectryocaccomicrobium. The sequence continues at coordinate 1,078 of SVHC01000011.1, forward strand.
AGCTGTATGTATTCAGACCCATAATGCCCATATCGCGCTGCAGCATTTGGCCGACATCGCAGCCAAACCATACCGGTTCACCATCCTGCATCTGGGCGATGGCAAGCTTCTTGAGGTCTTCGCTGGGCAGGTTCAGATATTTTACCTGACGACCACCGACGATATTACCGAGGTACTGAACGGTGTAGGTCTTTCCATAGGGCTTGTCTGCGGTCGGAGCATTAATGATGGAAACATAGTCTTCCAGTGCGCGTCCGACATACTGCTCCATGAAAGTGTGGGGAGTGAGATTTTCAATACGGTGATATACCTTGTCTTTGTCATAGTATTCGTAGGTGAAGGTCTTCGGCGGCTCGCCCAGAGCCATAGCCAGGAGACGATATACCTCATCCAGCATGCCATCCTTTTTGGCGCGCAACTCATCGATGGAAGCACCGTCTTTATATGCATCGCGCAGGATGATGGCATCCTCGCGGAGGCGGCGGGTGATGAGGTTGTTCATAGCTCCGGTATTGGAGGAATGGAAAGTTTCGGGCATAACGGACTTCGGTACGCAGCCGTATTTATCAATCAATGCGCAGAACATATCCCACTGACCACCGTCGTTCATGGGACCGCGGATCAGGTGGCGAATCAGGCGGCCTTCGGTCGGCTCGTCAAGGGTGTCCAGAATGCACTCGAGATAGTAATTGGCTTTTTCGAGCTTATCCCAGAACATCGGATAATTCTGCGAGAATTCGAAATTGGAGAGGTTCAGCTTTTTCATAACCTCAACGCGCAGAGTGTTCAGGCCTGCAAACATCCAGCAGCGGCCGGAACCCTTCTGGTTGGTGATTTCGCCGGTTTCCAGTTCAAGGGAGAAAAGCATGGGATGCGCAATCTGCTCATCCTGCTTGCCGATCATTGCATCGAAGCCGCTTTTAATAACAGCAGTCTGGATTACTTTGTTTAATTTAGAAGACTCAAAATTGTTGTGAAAAGACTCCAACATGTTGCTGTTGATGGTAGTATTCATAAAACAAGCTCCTTTACTTAGATTGTACCTATACAATACCACAAATTTTGGAAATATGCAATTCCTATTTGACGAAATATCATTTATCCGCTATAATATACACAGATGACACGCGAGAGGAGCCCTGTAACTATGGCAAGAGAAAGAGCTGCTAAGCCCGTATCCGTATGGAACTGGATGGGCACGATTATACTGACCGCAATCCCCGTTGTAAATATTATCATGCTGATCGTTTTGATTGCAACGGCAAAAACGCGCACGCGTCGGAACTTTGCAATTGCTTCGCTGGTCCTGATCGTCCTTGCATTCCTTTTGACCGCGGCTGCGGTTGTGTTCTTCGGCGAGGAGATCATCAACTGGATGCAGGCATTCAATCTTACGGGATTACTTGGCAAATAATATGAGGGGATCCCCTTCGGGATATATCTGAACCGTTTGGCGCACATCACTGGTGCTTAACCGCCAGTTTGTGCGCTTTTTTGTGTACAGAAAAATCTCGTGCAGCGTGATAGCGCGATCCCGTTCCAGATCTGCGCGCATAACGGCAGACTTATCCTTAATTAAATCCCATCCTGCGCCTTCCGCAAGACTGCGACCAAATACAGTTGCCATGCTTTCCTCGGTTTGTATGCTGCCGGAAGAAATTCGGTAACTGTCCTCGTTTGCGGCAGAACTGGTAAGAATTTTGTATTTGGATGATGCAAACGGGGAAGTGGAAAAGGCAGAAATCACAGCATCGCAAAAGCTTTTTTGATTCCCGATAAATGCGCCGCTTTGGCAGCAGTCGATGATAACAACAACTACGCCCGGAATTTTGCGGAGCGACAGTTCCAATGACTGTGCCGTCAGAAGGTGGCCGTCGGCAAGGCGCAGCCATGCTGTACCGTCGGTTATGCCCCCGTGCGCGTTGATATAGATAAGGGATATATCAGAAGGAGTAGCTCCTGCAAAGGCTGCATTGATTCCTGCGGAAAGGTCTTCATACGCCGGGTCTATCAACGTGGTAACTTCATAGACGGTGCCTTTCATATCCAGCAGCATATCTGCAATTCCGTTTGTGGTATTTACTGCTCCTGTGCGTTCGGATTCATGCGTATCGCCGTGTACGCCTGCGATCAGAGCACGGTAGTGTGCCGGTGTTTTGGTAACAACAGCGCGTGCCGTATCGTATTGCATGCCGTCAGATGTAAATACAGCAAACAAGGCTTCGCCTTCCGCTATGCCTGTGATAATTCCGTCTTCTGAGATGGATACTATGCTTTCGTCGCTTACACTGAAAAATACGTCTCTGTTGGTTGTTTCTTCCGGAAAAATCCGGTATTCAAGCCGGAGAGATTCGCCTGCGTGAAGTTCAAAAACATTACTGCTCAAAGAGATGCTGTCGGGTTCGATTTCCGGTACGATGACCCGGCATTCCGTCTGAGCACTTCCGTAGCTGTAAATATGAATCACGGTTTCGCCGGCACTGCGCGGCAATATGGTACCTGATTGGGTGACCATGGCAATTTCGGGGTTCTCAGAAATATAGCGCAGACCTTCGTGAGCGCCAAGGGGGAATACTCGCACATTCAGATTTCTTTGCTCATCCAGATAAATAGTCAATTCTGTTTCGAGAAGTGTGAGATTCGTCGGAGAAGAGATTCCGCCCGCAGTGATATTCAGGATATATTCTCCGGCTGTGTTTTCTTTTGAGTGGATACGCAGATAGTAGGTTTTTCCGGCAATAAGCGATTCCTGAATAACGAATCCATTCATGGATTCAATGCCTTCGGCTTCTGCTACGCGATAATAATTTTCATCGTACAGATGGCCGGATACAAGCAAAAAGCGATCGTCTCCGGGTTCGGATGCGATTGTGAAGACACCGTCAGATTCGGGTGTAAAGCAGTACCAATGCGTATCGCCTTCGCGGGCGATTACTTTGGAATAAGAATAGCGCTCGGTGGTAAGTTCAATGGGCTCCAATATACTTTTTCCGCGGGCGGAACGCATAATTTCAAAACGGATTGGCTCCGCAACTGTGATATCCATCCGGTAGGTGGAGGAGGAATTTAGCAATATAGAATCCTCTTCTACGGAAATTGCATCATTGTCCTGATATAAAGTAATGTCTGCATTGGAACCGTATGTAAAGAAGGTATAGTAGCCGCCGACAGGCGGTATAAATTCAAAACGATATGTTCCGCTATCGAGCCATAACGGATAATTGACATCCAACATTTGAGATTCTGCATTCGCAGGCGCACACAGATACAGCGCCAGAAGCGCCGCTGCGGATAGCCAGAATCTCAAATGTTTCATTGTGTATTCTCCAGTTTCAAAATTGTGCTTTATTCGTCATATACGATAAAATTCATGGATACATAGCCGTCCAATTCACCGGTACGGATTTTAGCCCAACCATTTTCGCAGGAAGTAACAATGATGCGTGAGCGATTGGAAAGCGTACCCACAATATCTGCATCCGTATGTGGTTCTTTGCGAACATTGAGTGTAGAGGAGGCGGAAGAAAGCTGAACGTATGCATAGGATTCACCGGGTTCGAGTACGGGAAGCACGGGCTGTGCCGCAATCGGAAGCGGTGCAAGTTTTGCGGGTTCCTTCTCTTTCCATTGAACGCTGACCAGTTCCATTCCGGGATAATAGAATGCCAGAATGTCCTTATAGCCCGCGTTGTACTTTCCGGCCATCCATTCTGCACCGCGCTGACTCATACCAACGCCATGACCGTAGCGCCGCATCTCAATGCGTATGCTATCGGTGTTATTCACTGTGCTGACCAGTTCGTAATCGGACGAAATGATCTGCATGTCAAATCCGTCCTTCAGGTCATCATAAACCGTTATGTCTGCTGTGAGCTCAACGGGAACAACAGTCAGGCCTTCCTTCAGCTGTGCCGTGGGCGCAGGTGTATTTGCGGGAACAGGGGAAGATGGCGTGTTGAAAAAGGAGGCGAACAGGTCTGCCGGAGCTTCCGTGGCAGCAGGTGAGGAGGCGGGAAGGCGTGAATTATCTAGCATGCGTCCTGCAACGGTAAGATAGAAACGTACCTTTGTGTACATTCGGGTGTTTTCATATTTGGGCTCTATACCTTCGGCGCGCAGAATCTTCACGATCTGCATTTCGGATTCATTGTCGGAATAACCCATTGCTGCGAGCTGCTCTGCCAGCTGCGGAAGGAAAATTTTCGTCAGGCGTTTGTCAAGCTGGGAGCCGTCGGTTGCAATGTCCAGCGTTTTTACTACGCTGAAAGGATTTTCTACATCATAGGGATCATCGCGAAGATCAAGGTATCCATAATTTCCTTCGCCGCCCCAGATGTCTTCGGGGCGTGCTGTCTGTCCACCGTTGGAGGCGGCATACCAGCACATAACGACTTCGCCGTTATAACATCCCAGAACACCTCTTGTTTCGTCGACGGCGCGGATTGCATTGGTATTTTCAGGATCATATCCTTTGAAAACCTGATCTTTTGTGGTATCGACCAGATCATAAGACTCATCCTGCGAAGCAAGCTTGGAACGATAGGCATAATTGCGTGCCGCTACTGCCTGAGCTTTCAAAGCTTCCAACGGGAAAGAATTTGCCATTTCATAGGGGACTACGCCATAAAGGTAGTCTTCCATATCGATTGTCAGAATGATTTCGATGCCTTTTTTGCCTGCGGTAATCTGGAAATCACCGGGATACAGTGTATCCTTTTCGGATTTGCTGAGATAAGCGCCTGACATTGCTGCATCGGTTGTCCCGGCGCGGGTCAGGGAAAAGGAAGCACCCATGCATATACTCAGGCCGCCTGAGAGCAGATAGAGTTCCTGCGCTTCTTGTGATTGCGAAACTGTGATGCGCGTTCCGCTGTCCAAACGAAAATCCGGATTTCCGTTTATTGTATAGGAGCCCTCCAGAGTAAAGTCCAGCGACTGTATATCGCCCAGTGAAAGCAGATACACGCGCAGGGAACCGTCTGCATAGGAAAGAGCCTGCGCCGGAGCACAGGAGAATATAAACGAGAACACCAGCAAAAGTGCCAGTAACCTTTTTTGCATGCGTATATTGCTCCTTGCAGTCAGATTTATCGGATATTAGACGCGCAAAATATTGTTTCGGTTCAAAAATATACTGTGGGAAAAGAAGCCGCCATCGCTGCGAAAGCGCACAGCGGCGGCTATTCGTAAGCGATGGCGGGCGTTTAAATCTGTTTGGTTAGATTATTCCATCAATTTGCGTGCGTCGGCAATGATTTCATCAATTGCCTTGCAGGCGGCTTCGTCGGTTTCCTCGCATACACCGGCGTAAATCTTGAGCTTCGGTTCCGTGCCGGAGGGACGTACGCACAGCCATGCATCCTTTTCAAGTTCAAACATAAGAACATTGGAAGCGGGCAGTCCCTTTGCACCGTTGATATAGTCAACACATTCCAGAACCTTCAGTCCACCGATTTCGGCGGGTGCATTTTCGCGCAGAGAGCTCATCTTTTCGTTGCGCAGGCGAACACCGTCCACGCCCTTCATAACGATATTCACAACGCCCTCTTTGTAATAGCCGTATTTCTTATAGATGTCTTCCATCGCATCTGCAAGCAGCTTGCCTTCGCTCTTGAGCTGAGCAGCCATTTCGCAAATCAGCGTGGAAGCAATAACGGCATCTTTATCACGGATGTAGCCGCCGGCCAGATAACCATAGCTTTCTTCAAAGCCCAGTACAAAGCCGTTGTTGCCTTCGTCGAGTTTCTTCTGAATGGTTTCGCCGATGAACTTGAAGCCGGTGAGCACATTGTACACATCAATGCCATGAGCCTTGCCGATGGCATCTGCCAGACGGGTGGTAACAATGGTCTTAACGGCATAGGCGCCTTCCTGAGGCTTCTTTGCGTTGAGCATGTATTCCAGAAGCAGGCAGCCAATCTGGTTACCGGTCAGCACACGCCAGGTTCCGTTTTCACGCATCATTACACCAACGCGATCGCAGTCGGGGTCGGTACCGACCAGAAGGTCTGCATCCACTTCGTCGCCAAGTTTCATTGCAATGGTAAAGGCGGCGGAATCTTCGGGGTTGGGAGAGCGGACGGTGGAGAAATCTCCATCCGGCAGTTCCTGTTCCTTGACAACAAATACGTTTTCAAATCCCGCATCTTTGAGTGCGCGGCGGACAAGCAGATTGCCTGCGCCGTGCAGAGGAGTGTAAACGATGCGCAGATCGCGGCAAACGTTGGTGATATTGGGGCGCAGGGAAAGCACGTGCTCGATGTAAGGAGCGTCGATATCCTCGCCAAGTGTTACCAGAAGACCCTTTTCGCGTGCTTCGTTTTCATCCATCATCGGGACATCAAAGGGATCCACGCTTTCCATGGCTTCCATTGCGCGCTTTGCGGCGTCCGGAGGCAGCTGGCCGCCATCGGGACCGTATGCCTTATATCCGTTATACTCCTTGGGATTATGGCTTGCGGTAATCATAACGCCGGCTGCAGCGTTCAGACGTCGAACGGTGTAACTCACCATAGGAACGGGCCGGAGCGATTCAAACAGATATGCCTTGATGCCGGCTGCTGCAAATACCAGCGCGGTCTCCTCGGCAAACTCGCGGGAATAATTGCGGGAATCATGGGCGATAACCACACCGGCATCCTTGTCGGTAATGGTCTTAGCAAGACCCAGAGTTGCACGACGCACAACATAGCTGTTCATGCGGTTGGTACCTGCGCCCAGAATACCGCGCAGACCGGCAGTTCCGAACTCCAGATAAGCGCCGAAACGATCGGTAATATCTTCCTCGCTCAGGTTCTGCATATCATCAAGGAGTGCACTGTCCTGAACATTCTCCAGCCAGCGTTTGTATTCTGCTTGTGCATTCATAGTCATAACCTCCCATATTGATATATTTAGCTAAATTAATATTCGATTCACAGGTAGCTTTTTCCTTCTTTTGGCAAAATTTTTTGAGTTCTTTATAATTTATCCCCCTTTTTAATAGTGTGTTCACATCTATATGATATGCTATAAATATGCTTGGCAATGATGGAGGCATGTTGTGTACGAAACTTTATCCTTATGGCTGCGGTACTTTTTTGCCGGTTTTGCCGTAATTTTTGTTATACGTGCATGGATTATAACGGTGCGGGATAACCGCCGTGCGCGAACCATTCGAAGCTGGCTTCCTGAAACGGGAACGATAGGCGAGTGGTTGGTTATTGCCGGTGCTTCGCGAATCAGAAAAGGAACGCGTCTTCCTATACTGAATGAAGGAATGATCGGTTCAGCAAGGCGGGCAGATATCCGAATTCTGCATGGCGATATTAAAGCGGAACATGCATATTTTATCCAGCACGGCAAAGGATTGCGTATTCATCCTGTAATGGATGCCCCTGTGCAGGTGGAAGCACAGCACGGCGGGGTATTTTATCCTTCGGATGGATATGTGGAAATGAATGATGGTGATATCCTGATTCTGGGTGAGTTCAAAATGGTTTTGACTCTTTTCAATACTGGTAGAGAAAACAGAACGATTATTGTTACTCAGGAACCCGAAACGACGGATAGAAGCTCTTTTGAAAAGAGTGTGCCCGGTATCAATCCGCTGGATGAACAGCTGGATGAACTGAGCAAAGCCGCACAGGCAAAAAGACGGAAAGATACGAGTACAAAAACAAATAACAGTCTGAATAAGAAAAAGAAAAGCAATTCCACATCCCAAAAGGATGCTGTGAAACTGGAGCTGCCATGGCAAGACGAAGAGGACTGGATTCCAAGACACTAAAACGTGCGCTTACTCGCGCAAATCCCCATTTTTTAATGGTCGCTCTGACGGTATTTCAGGTCACGGCCATGCTTTTGCTTGCCTTCAAATCCGAAACAGTTGACTGGCAGGCAATCGGATATGCAGTGTTTATGCCGCTGGCATCCTATATGATTCTCAAGACGTTTATCCGGTTGTGGCCCGTTGACAGGACGCTGGTGATTCTTATTCTGTTTTTGTGTTCGGTCAGTCTGGTCACTCTCAAAGACATTGCGAAATCACCGACAACTTCGAATACGCAGGCTTTGTATATGATGATTGGCTTTGTCGCCATGGGATTCGGCATAGCGTTTTCGCGAATGCGGATTGATTGGCGCAAGGCAAGCTATGTTTTGATGGCGCTGGCGATTCCGATGGCGTTCAGCCCGTTTATTCTGGGTGACTGGCAGTATGGCGCACTCAACTGGATTGAACTGTCATTGGGCGGATTCACCATAACTGCACAGCCCAGTGAATTTGTGAAGCCGGTTCTTGTAATTTGTCTCGCAGCCCAGCTCAGCAATCACCCCGGTATAAAGCGTGCGATTTTTGGCGTAAGTTTTGCAGCCGCACTGTGCGGTGTGCTTTTGCTGCAGCGCGACCTCGGTGCGCTTCTTCTGTATTTCCTTACGACTGTTGCCATGTTCTATGCAGCCACATCCAGACTGGGGCTTTCGCTGACCGGTATCGGCGCGGGAGCTGCATGTGCTGTGGCAGCCTATAATTTCCTGCCGTACATTCAAAAGCGTATGGCTGTGTTTATGAATCCGTGGAGTGATCCCATGGATTCGGGATACCAGATTGTGCAGGCTCTGATTGCAATTGGTTCCGGCGGATTGTTTGGAATGGGCCTTGGAATGGGCCTTCCGCGAAATATTCCGCTGTATCATTCCGATCTGATCTTTGCAGCGCTCTGTGAGGAATTCGGTCTTGTGTTTGCCGTATGTCTGCTTGCGGTATATGCACTGATATTTATGCGCGCAGTTTCCATTGCCATGAATGCACGTACAAGCTTCCACTCGCTGGTGGCATTCGGAATCGCGTTTATGTTTGCATTGCAGACGCTGGTAATTGTCGGTGGCAGCATTCATCTGCTTCCTCTTACGGGCATAACGCTTCCGCTGGTCAGTGCCGGCGGCAGTTCCATTGTGGGTACGATGGCAGGACTTGGTCTTCTGATAGGAGTTTCAACGCTGAATGCCGAAGCAGAAGCAAATGACCTTCGTCGCATGGAGTGGCGTGAAGGAGGCGGCATATGAAAAGACTGCAGCGCTGCATCCGTGCGATAAGTATCCTGGTTCTCTGTGCCTTTGTGTTCACGGCAAGCTGGTTTGGATGGACGGTACAGAAACAGTCCGGGCGCTGGATTGCTACTTCGTATAACACGCGACTTTCTGCCGCACGCAAAAATACGCTGATCGGCAATATTTATGACCGAGAGGGAATGACGCTTGCTTCCACGGATTCGGAAGGAAATCGTGTATATAACGACGATTCCAGGACACGCCGTGCTGTATCTCAGACTGTAGGTGATACACTGAGCATGTCCGGCACAGGTGTTGAAACTTTCCATGCGGCTACGCTTCTGGGACTTTCGCGCGGTTCTCTCCTTGACACGGTTATGAATCCGAGCGCTTCCACGCAGGGAAACAGTATCCGCCTGACTATCAGTGCCGAACTTTGCCGATATATCAACAAGCAGTTTCCGGAAGGATACAACGGTGCTGTAAGCATCATCAATTATAAAACCGGTGAAATACTTGGTATGGTTTCCATGCCGTATTATGATCCGGAAAAAGTGCTGAACCGTTCTGAGGATGCAGATGCTTCCGGTTCGGGGTATTTGAACCGAAATACGCAGGGACAGTATGCACCGGGTTCCATATTCAAGATTGTTACGCTCGCGTCTGTGCTGGAATATCTGCCCGGCGCGCAGTATGCTTCTTATGAGTGCAATGGAATCTGGACTTATGAAGGCGGACAGGTGACGTGTGCTGGCAACAAAGCGCATGGTACCATGACGCTGGAAGAGGCCTTTGCGCAGAGCTGCAATGTAACTTTCGCCAAACTGGCTTATGAGCTGGGAGCGGAACGGTTGGCAAGCACAGCAAAGGCATTTGGCTTTAATGATACATTCCGCTTTCAGGATCTGATTTTGTATGATTCCAGCATGGACACCCGCATGCCCACCATTGGAGATCTTGCATGGACCGGCGTAGGTCAGGGAAAAACACTGGTTTCTCCTCTGCACATGGCGATGATTGCAGGAACCGTTGCCAATGGAGGTATCATGGCGTCTCCCAAATTGATCGCCGATGTAATTACGCCTTCGGGCAACAAGGCGCTTCGTGTTCCTGACAGCCCTTACGGACGTGCGATGCAGGCCGGTGCTTCCGATATTATCGGCGGCTATATGAGAACGACTGTCAAGAACGGAACTGCGCACAATGCAGATATTTCGGGTTATACCGTATGCGGAAAGACTGGTTCTGCACAGGTAGCAGACAACAGTGATATCGAAACGAATGCTTGGTTTACAGGATTCGTTTATGATAATGAGCATCCTTACGCCATAGCCGTAGTTATCGAAGAAGGTGGCTCCGGCAGCAATCTGGCGACAAGGCTTGCAAAAAAAGTTCTGGAAAAGGCAATTGAACTCGGATTATAAGGAGGAAAAAGACATGGTTGCAGCACTGGCAGAAAGACTTCAATCCAATATCGGCAAAGTTATCGTTGGCAAAACAGAAACGGTTGAACTTCTGTTGACGGCGATTCTTGCAAATGGACACGTACTTCTTGAGGACGTTCCGGGAACCGGTAAGACGCTTCTCTCAAAATCTCTCGCAAAGTCTCTGGACGCAGGCTTTGCACGTATTCAGTTCACTCCCGACCTGCTTCCGTCCGATGTCACCGGTTTGAGCGTATACAATTCCAAGAGTGGCGAGTTTGAATTTAAGCCCGGCCCGGTATTCACCAATATCCTTCTGGCTGACGAGATTAACCGTGCAACTCCGCGTACCCAGTCGAGTTTGCTGGAGTGTATGGAAGAACGTCAGGTAACCTGCGACGGCGTTACCCGCAAGCTTGCAGCCCCCTTCCTGGTAATTGCAACTCAGAACCCGGTTGAAACGCAGGGTACTTTCCCGCTTCCCGAGGCTCAGTTGGACCGTTTTCTCATGCGTCTGCGTCCGGGCTATCCGTCTCATGAAGAAGCTCTGTCCATTATCGACCGTTTTATCCGCAATGATCCGCTCGCTTCTCTGGAAGCAGTTGCAACCCGTGAAGCTCTTGTCGAAGCTCAGGGTATGCTGGGCAGTGTTCAGGTTTCCGAACCGGTTCGTGAATACATTGTAGCTCTTGTTGAAAAAACGCGTACGCTTCCGCAGGTTCAGCTTGGCGTAAGCCCGCGCGGTCTGCTTGCACTTCTGCGCGCCACTCAGGCTCTGGCTCTGATCCGCGGACGCGATTATGCCACGCCGGATGATGTCAAATCCCTGGCTATTCCGGTACTCGCGCACCGCGTTATGGTTCGCGGTCTTTACGGACAGATGCAGCCTTCCGAGGCCATTATCGAAGAAATTCTGGCTAACACGCCGGTTCCCACGGAGGCGACAAAGTAGTGAACGTACTTTGGATCGTCTTTATAGCCGTTTTTCTGGCCGCTTTGCAGGCGTGGCTGTTCAGGGCATTAGGCCAGAAAAAAATGGAATACCACCGTTCGTTCAACTGCGAATCCGTGCATGAAGGCGAACGGGTAAAGTTGGTTGAGGTTGTAAAAAACCGCAAGATTCTTCCCATTCCGTGGCTGCGCATCGAATCCCGTATCTCTCCGAATCTCCGATTTAAAGTAGGCGGAGAAGATCGGGAAATCAGCGATGACCAACAGTATCACAAGAGCGTGTTCTTTCTTGGGCCTTTCAGCCAGATTACGCGCCGCCATGAAATTACCTGCCAGAAACGCGGATTGTATTCCGTTGGTACGCTGGCTGTAACCACCGGTGACCTTTTCGGCTTTGCTCAGAAGAGTACGGATAAGGACATTGACTGCCGCCTGATGGTATATCCCAGGCTGCTGTCCGAAAGCGAGCTTCCCACGCCGGCTACCCGATGGCAGGGTGAACTTATCGTACGCCGCTTTATTGCTCCGGATCCGTTTTTGATGAACGGTATTCGTGAGTATCGAGCAGGCGATCCGCTGCGCACTGTTCACTGGGGAGCAACTGCACGCACGGGGCAATTGCAGGTGAAGCAGTTTGATACCACAGCTGACCCGCGTGCGCTTGTCGTTCTGAATGTGCAGACGACCGAAGAGCAGTGGGGCGAGCTCATGGAGTACGAGCAGAACATTATCGAATACGGTATTCGAATGGCGGCGACGCTTGCTGTGCGTGCACTGAACTGCGGCGTGGATGCAGGATTTGCTTCCAACGCATGCTATCAGGGCGAGAAGGGGCAGGGAAACTGCATTTACATTCCGGCAAAACGCGATGCCAATCAGGCGCAAACGATCTTCGCCGCTATGGCGCGTCTGCAGATTTATCGTGAACTGACATTTGCGCATTTTCTGGATGACCTTGCTAACAGCGTTACCGGCGCAGATATAGCGATTCTATCCTGCTACACAAGTCCGATGATGGAAGCATCCATGAATCGCTTGCGTGCAAACGGCAACACTGTAACTATGATTTCCATTAATAAGGAGAATGTCGTATGAGTAATATGAAAAAGTTCTCCGCATTTTTGATCAGCTTGGTATTTACGGTTTTCACGATCATGCCGCTGTCGTTGCTGCTTTCGTATGGATTCTTTGGAGACTGCACGGCGGGTATGCCGGTATATCTCGGAATAATACTGTTTACGGTACTGATTGCATATCTGCCTGCATATGTGGGAAACTACAAGGTGGAAACGATCATTTCCGGAGGCGGCGGAACGCTGGATATGTATCGTGAGCGCCCGGAAGTTATTCAGAAAAAAAGCGGCCATCGTTTCCCGCTGCGTTGGGGTGTATTCGTAATCATGCTGGCTGCTGTAATGATTTTCAGTGTTGCAGTTCCTTATGTGCGTGATATTGCATGGCTGCCGCGCGCGGGATACAGTCTGATTCTTCTGGTGGGTTCGTGTATCCTCGTATGTGTGGTTGCGAATCCAAAGGCTTCGTTTGTGGGATTCCTGGGTACGCTAATTGGCGTGTTCATGTATCTGACTGCGGGTCTTGCACTGTGGATTTTGCGCAATGCTGAAATTTCCAAGCTTACCACATGGGTGCAGACCTGTATGATGATATACATATTCATGTGTGTATTCATGCTCAATTCGCATTCCATGCTTCAGGGCTACAACGCCAAGGGAACAACGAAGCCCGCATCCCGCATTGCGCGTTCGAATCGTTTGATGGTAACAGGTTTCGGCGTTGTTTTGCTGCTTGTCATGATGTCGACGCATATCCGGAATTTCTTCAGCTGGTTGGGCGCTAAAATCGGCGGAATGTTCGTAGGCTTTGTGCAATGGATATTCTCCCTGATTCCCAAGGGTATTTATGTTCCGCCTCAGTCGGATGAAGGTCTGGAAGCATACAGCTTCGGTGACAATTTCATGATCACCGAACCGGTCGAGACCAACGAATTCTGGCTTAAAAGCGAAAATTACCTGCGGATTGTGGGTATGGTCATTGCTGCAATTCTAATCCTCATTGCATTGTTCAAGGTTTTCCAGGGGCTGCGCATTCTTTGGAGAAAGCTGCTTGTGCTCATTCGAAAGTATGCCAAGAATGTAAGTGAAGAGTATGAAGATGAGCATGAGAGTCTGTTGGAATGGGACGACATGCGGCGTGAGATGGGTGAATCCATTCGCAGTCGTATTCAGAAACTCGTAACGCGCGAAAAGAAGTATTCGCAGCTGGAAGCGCGCGAACGCGTACGGTACATTATACGTGAGCTTTATCGCCGCGAAGGCGGAAACTATTCCGCAAAGACGCTGCGAGAAGCTTCCGGCGGTATTGATTTCCGTAAGGCAGATGCAGCTTCCGCATGCGAATTGTACGAGCGCGCACGCTATTCCGATAAAACAGTTTCAAACGAAGAAGCTGACAAACTGAAAGAGGCGGTAGAAATTTGAACGAAGAGCTCAAATGGAAAATTGCGCATTTACCGGAATCGCCCGGCTGCTATATCATGAAAAGCCAGGGGAAGGTTATCTATGTCGGAAAGGCAAAAAACCTTAAGAACCGCGTGAAGCAATATTTTCAGGCGTCTTCCAACCATACGCCCAAGGTGCGCGCTATGGTTGAGAGGGTTGACGACTTTGAGCTGATTCTTGTCGACAGCGAACTGGAGGCATTCGCACTGGAATGCAACCTGATTAAGCGCTACAAGCCTTTTTACAACATTCTTCTGAAGGATGACAAGCATTATCCTTACATTCGGATTGATCTGAATGAACCCTATCCGCGAATCACCATTGTGCGGCGTACTGCCGGTGATGGTGCCAGATATTTCGGACCGTATCTGGGTTCAAATGCCATTCGCGATGCGCTGGATGTGGTCAGAAGCATTTTTCCGATTCGCTCCTGCGCACATAAGCTGCCGTCCTCAAGACCGCTGCGTCCGTGTGTAAACCATGAGATCGGCCTGTGCCGCGCTCCGTGCGCAGGCCGAATCTCTTCCGGGGAATACCGTACCCTGATGGAAGGGGTTACGGATTTTCTGGGAGGGAAATATGATGCCGTCCTTTCGGTATTGAAAGAAAAGATGCAAAAAGCCTCTGCAGAATGGAACTTTGAGCGTGCTGCAGTTTACCGCGATCAGATTGCAGCGGTAGAACAACTGATGCAGAAGCAGAAGGCAATTGCTACATCCGGGGCAGACCAGGATGTGATTGCGGCTCTTGCGGATGAAAACGGCGCAATGATTCAGGTGCTGTACATTCGTTCCGGCCGCATGATTGGATCTGACCGATTTCAGCTTGAAAATGCCGGTGATGAAAACACCGAGAATATACTTACGCAGTTTATAGCACAGTTTTATGATGAATCGAGAGTTCCTCCGAAGGAAGTGCTTGTTTCCATGCAGCTTTCTGAGCAGGAAACGTTGGAGGAACGTCTGTCAGGGTTCCGTTCTTCAAAGGTTCATATTATTGCGCCGCAGCGTGGAGAAAAGCGCAAGCTTATTCTATTGGCGGCAAAGAATCTGAATGAAGAGGCGGAGAAGCGCCGCAAAAAGCTGGCGGCTTCTTATGAACGAACCATAGGCGCACTGGAAGAACTGCAGGAGGTACTGGGGCTTTCCGATGTGCCGAGAAGGATCGAAGGATTTGATATTTCCAATACGCAGGGAAGCCTTTCTGTTGCATCTATGGTTGTTATGATCGACGGAGTCAGTGCGCGCAAGGAATACAGGCATTTCCGCATAAAAACAGTAGAAGGCCCGAATGACTTTGCATCTATGCGCGAGGTTATTTCCCGCAGAATGGCGCACGGTTTGAAGGAATTGGAAGAAGGCACATCCGAGGCAAAGTTTTCGGATTTCCCGGATTTGATTTTGATTGATGGCGGCAGGGGACAGCTGAATGCGGCACGGGAAGCTATGCTTGAATCCGGGCTTGAAATTCCGATGTTCGGCCTTGCAGAGCGGATTGATGAAATTGTACTTCCGGATGAATCGGAAAGTATCCTGCTGGACAGACATTCCAATGCGCTGCATCTGATACAGCGGCTTCGCGACGAGGCACACCGCTTTGCGATTACACACCACCGCGCGCTGCGTACGAAAAAAGGAATTCGTTCGCGGCTGGAGGATATTCCGTCTGTCGGCCCTGCACGCAGACGCGCACTGCTTGCGCATTTCCGCACAGTGGAAGCTCTTCAAAATGCTGGGATAGAAGAAATTTCAAATGTGAAGGGTATTTCACCGGCCCTTGCACAGACAATATATGAATATTTGCATAAAAATTAGGAGGAAACTGCAATGGACCTTCGCAAACTGGATGTACTGGTAGAACAGAGTCGTGATGAGATGATTGAAACGCTGAAGGGGTGGCTTTCCATTCCTTCGGTAAGTATTGATGATAATGTTCCGGGCGCACCCTTTGGACCGGAATGCCGCCGTGCGCTGGATCGTGCTCTGGAAGATGCAAAGAAGCTGGGCTTTGAAGTGCGTGATGTGGATGGATATGCCGGAGATATCAGCATGGGCAGCGGCGAAAAGACTATGGGCATGCTGTGCCATTTGGACGTAGTGCCTGCAGGTGACGGCTGGACGAAAGATCCTTTCGGTGGTGAAATCGCAGACGGCCGCATCTATGGCCGCGGAGCAATGGACGATAAGGGACCGGCAGTGGCAGCCATGTATGCCATGAAGGCTGTGCGCGATTCCGGAAT
The DNA here is from genome assembly GCA_015056055.1 of Clostridiales bacterium. Classification (GTDB taxonomy): domain Bacteria; phylum Bacillota; class Clostridia; order Christensenellales; family Aristaeellaceae; genus Alectryocaccomicrobium. The sequence continues at coordinate 17,241 of SVHC01000011.1, forward strand.
TAAACTCAACAACGGCGTCAGGCTGATTCTGGGCTGCGATGAAGAAACTGGCATGAATGACATGCGCTATTATGCCTCCAAGTATCAGATGCCGGACTATGGATTTTCTCCCGATGCGGAATATCCTGTGATCAATATCGAGAAAGGCGGTCTGGGTGCGCTCCTTACAAAGGAGATGCTGCCTGATGTGGGCGAAGTTCCGCTGTATGAATTGTATGCAGGCATTCGTTCCAATGTAGTGCCCGGCGTTGCGTGGGCAATTATTGGTGCTGCTCCCGAAATTGCAAACGGCCTCAATGTGACTGTGGAGGATCTGGGTGACGGTAAAATTAAGCTCATTGCAGAGGGCGTTTCGGCGCATGCTTCCACGCCTGAACTTGGAAAGAATGCAGCCGGAGTTCTCTTTGGAGAACTTGCAAAAATCGGTGCGGGCGGCGAAGTGATTCGCTTCCTGGCGGAAAAGATTGGTCTTGAAGGTCATGGCGAAAGCCTCGGTATCGCCATTGAGGATGAACTTTCCGGAAAGCTGACCTGCAATCTTGGTTTGCTTCGCTATGATGGACGCATTTTCTCTGCACATCTCGACATTCGTTATCCCATTGCGGCAAACGAAGAAAAAATCCTTGGCCAGCTGGCGATGACGCTTTCTCCTGCGCAGATCGGTGTTACGCGCGTATCCGGACGTACACCTCACCATGTTCCCAAGGAGCACCGCGTTGTTCAGCAGTTGATTGAGGCTTACAGCGAAGTTACCGGCGAGCAGGGCTATGCATTTGCGATTGGCGGAGGTACGTATTCCCGTATGATGCCCAATACCGTTGCATTCGGCATCAATTTCCCCGGTGACGTTGATACCTGCCACATGCCGGACGAATATGTGGACATTGAAAAATTCGTAAAAGCGACCAAAATCATGGCGCATGCAATTGCCAGACTTGCAGGAGAAGAAAATGAATAAAATTTTTTCTGTGGCTATTGACGGTCCTTCGGGCGCAGGCAAATCTTCTGTGGCAAAGAAGTGTGCTGCACGGTTGAATGCAATTTATCTGGATACCGGTGCGATGTATCGTGCAGTGGGTCTATATATGAAGCGTCAAGGCATTGACCTTGCTGACGAAAATGCGGTAATCGCAAAGCTTCCTGAGGTCAATATTGCCATTCGCTATGAAAACGGAAGCCAAGTAATCTACCTGAATTCCGAAAATGTAAGCAATCTGATTCGAACGGATGAAATCAGCAGCTGGGCCAGTCGCGTATCAAGCATTCCTGCAGTGCGCGTGGCAATGGTAAGCCAGCAGCAGGAGATGGCGAAGAATCAGAGCGTAATTATGGATGGGCGCGATATCGGGACAAAGGTTCTGCCGAACGCCACACTTAAAATCTTCCTGATTGCAGATGCTGCTGAAAGAGCAAATCGGCGTTATAAAGAATATCTCGAAAAGGCGGAGAAAACGGGAGAAACGCTTCCGAGCTATGAAGCAATTTATGAAGCAATTATCGCCAGAGACCTTGCAGATTCCACGAGGGCTGCATCTCCGCTCATGAAGGCGGATGATGCCATTGAAATCGATTCTACAAATATGACACTTGAAGAGGTTTCAGAGGAAGTTATCAAACTGGCAGTTAAGGCGATAGGAGAAAAGCAGGAATGACAAGGTTTTATAGATTGGTCAGGGCTATAGTTGTTCGTTTTATATTTACACTTCTGTATCCCTTGAAAATTGTGGGAAAGGAAAATATTCCGCTGGAAGGTGCGGTTATCCTGTGCGCGAATCATATTTCCATGCTGGATCCGCTGGCATTGATTCTGGCCTGCCCGCGGCAGATTCGCTTCATGGCAAAGGAAGAGCTTTTTGCAAATAAACTGGTGGGATGGGTTCTGAAGAATATGGGGGCTTTTTCCATTAAAAGGGGAGAAAGCGATCTTGCCAGTGTCCGTCTTGCACTTCAGATTTTGAAAGAAGACAATGTTTTCGGTATTTTTCCGGAAGGGCATCGCGAAAAAGGAACTGAAGCAAAAGCAATTCATTCTGGCACATCTATGATTGCACTGCGCTCCGGAGCAGTAACCGTACCGGTATATATTTCCGGAAAGTGGCGTCTTTTCCGCAGAACGACGGTTTACATTCGTAAGCCTGTTGCTTTGGATGAGTATAAGCCTGCAAATGTCAGGAATATGGAACTGGCAAATGTGAAGATTGCTGATGCGATTTGGCAGGATTAAATGTAATATTTAAATTAAGTTGAATATGAAGCAGGAAATTACCAGCAAAGCGCGAATATTTATTGGAGCAATAGAGTAGGGCATTCCTGCGCCTTGCGAATGTAAGGTTGCGACCCCTTGGTCAAGAGGCCTAAGACACCGCCCTTTCACGGCGGTAACAGGGGTTCGAATCCCCTAGGGGTCGCCAATTCCTTATGATTTCTGATACTATCTCGTAAACATCATGACTCCTTGGTCAAGAGGCCTAAGACACCGCCCTTTCACGGCGGTAACAGGGGTTCGAATCCCCTAGGAGTCGCCACATTCCTTTTGCTTACGAATCTCTCGTAAGCATTATGACTCCTTGGTCAAGAGGCCTAAGACACCGCCCTTTCACGGCGGTAACAGGGGTTCGAATCCCCTAGGAGTCGCCACATTCCTTTTGCTTACGAATCTCGTAAGCATTATGACTCCTTGGTCAAGAGGCCTAAGACACCGCCCTTTCACGGCGGTAACAGGGGTTCGAATCCCCTAGGAGTCGCCACTTTCTTTTGCTTACGGACCTCGTAAGCACCATGACTCCTTGGTCAAGAGGCCTAAGACACCGCCCTTTCACGGCGGTAACAGGGGTTCGAATCCCCTAGGAGTCGCCACTTTCTTTTGCTTACGGACCTCGTAAGCACCATGACTCCTTGGTCAAGAGGCCTAAGACACCGCCCTTTCACGGCGGTAACAGGGGTTCGAATCCCCTAGGAGTCGCCACTTTTTTCTTAATTCCGGATACCTTATGACTGGGAGGACGCGGTTACGAAAATCCGAATTGCTGAGCATTGTGGTTTTTGTTATGGCGTGCGCCGTGCAGTAGAACTGGCTGAAAAAAGCGCTCCTGCATATACGCTTGGCCCGATTATTCACAACCCGCATTCTGTGCGTGCGTTGGAGAAAATTGGTGTTTATTCTGCTGAAGAAGCGGATATTCCCGATAATTGCCGCGTTGTAATGCGATCACACGGAGTCGGGAAGGCAGTGTTTGACCGGCTGGAAGCACGGAACATTCAGATTGTGGATGCAACGTGTCCGCATGTAAAGCGCATTCATGAAATGGTTTATGAAGCGGCGCAAAAGAATATTCCTTCCATCATTGTAGGTGCAGTAGAACATCCAGAGGTACAGGGAATTCTGGGATGGTCGATTGGGAAAGGCATTACAATTGCAACCGAAAGCGAAGCAGATGCCTTACCGGAAATGGAGTGCGCGATTGTTGTTGCGCAGACCACATTTCCCCCTGAAAGGTATCATGAACTGTGCGAGCGTATTAAATTGCGTGTCGCCAAACTGGACATTCGCAGTACAATCTGCCCGGCTACTCGCCAACGCCAGAAAGCAGCGATAGATCTGGCAGGGGAATCGGATGTTATGATCGTTGTTGGCGGAAAAAACAGTGCCAACACACAAAAGCTTGCATTACTTGCAGGCGAGGTATGTAAGCGTACATACCACATCGAAGATCCGGAGGAAGTGAATGCACTTTCTATTAAATCCGGACTTCGCATCGGGATTACAGCCGGTGCTTCCACACCGGATTGTATATTTAAGGAGGTTGTTGCACGAATGATTGACATCGAGAACAAGGATCAGGTTACCCAGCAGGAAGCTACGCAGGAGACCGTTGTAACTGAATCGGATTTTATGGCCGATGTAGAAAAGACGTTGGTACAGATTCGTCCCGGTCAGACGATCACCGGCACTGTTGTGCAGATCACGGAAGACGAAGTATGCGTCAATATTGGTTACAAAGCAGACGGTTTGATGAAGAAGTCGGAGCTTTCCTCTACCGATGTCAAGGAAGGGGACATGATCGAAGTTGAAGTCGTTAAAGTAAACGACGGCGAAGGCAATGTTCTTCTTTCTCAGCGCAACATCGTTAACCGTAAGCTTTGGGACGAGATCGTTGCGAAGTTTGAAGCTGGCGAGTTCGTTGAAGGCGTTGGTAAGGAAGCCGTCAAGGGCGGTCTGCTTGCTGATGTTAACGGTGTACGCGCGTTCATTCCTGCTTCTCATCTGGCTCTGCGCTACGTTGAAAAGCTGGACGCTTTTGTCGGCCAGAAGATGAGCCTGAAGATTATCGAAGTTGATGAGAAGAAAAAGCGCGTTGTTGGCTCCCGCAAGGAAGCTCTCCGTGTAGAAGAAACCGAGCGCAAAAAGGCTCTGTGGTCTTCTGTCGAAGTTGGCGCTGTTGTTAAGGGTACCGTTCGCCGTCTGGCAGACTTCGGTGCTTTCGTAGACATCGGCGGCGTTGATGGTCTTGTTCATGTTACCGACATGAGCTGGGGCCGCGTACGTCATCCCTCGGATGTTGTTGCCGTTGGTCAGGAAGTTGAAGTTAAGGTACTCAAGGTTGATCCTGAGAAGGAACGCGTTGGTCTTTCTCTGAAGGAAACCTCTCCGCGTCCCTGGACCGTAGCAGAAGAAAAGTATCCCGCTGGCGCTGTTGTAGAAGGCCGCGTGGTTCGCATTGCTGCTTTCGGTGCGTTTGTTGAGCTGGAGCCCGGCCTCGATGGTCTGGTACACATTTCCCAGTGCTCTCTCAACCGCATTGCCAAGGTCGAAGATGCTATCAATGTAGGCGACGTTGTTCGCGTTAAGGTTCTCAGCGTTGATACCGAATCCAAGCGCATTGGTCTGTCCATCCGCGCTGTCCTCGAGGACGAGGCAATGGATATGGACTCCATGAACGATGAGTTCGCGGATGAGTACGCTATCCCGGAAGAAGAGCTTTCGCTGGACGTAGAGTCTGAAGAAGCGTAAGTTTCATTCCATACGCAATTTTCAAAGCGGGCGGGGGAACTTACCCCCGCCTATGTTATTATTAAATAAAGGGGTCTTTGATAATGAAGACGATTCCCGCATATAACCCGGCATCGGTCGAGGCAAAATGGCAGAAGCATTGGGAGGAATCCGGTGTACTTAATGCCAAGAATGACTATTCAATGCCGAAGTTCTTTCCCTTGATTGAGTTCCCGTATCCTTCCGGAAACGGTTTGCATGTTGGCCATCCGCGCTCCAACACGGCAATGGATATTATTGCCCGTAAGCGCCGCATGGAAGGCTATAACGTACTGTTTCCCATCGGCTATGATGCGTTCGGCCTTCCGACGGAGAACTATGCTATTAAGCATCAGATTCATCCCAGCCTCGTTACCGAGCAGAATGTAAACCATTTCCGTGAGCAGCTCAAGCGTCTGGGATTCTCTTTCGATTACACCCGCGAAATCAACACCACTGATCCCAAGTATTATAAGTGGACGCAGTGGATTTTCCTGAAGCTGTTTGAAGCCGGTCTTGCGTACAAGTCCGAAATGCCGATCAACTGGTGCCCGCACTGCAAAGTAGTAAAGGCAAACGAAGAAGTTGCCGGCGGCGAATGTGACATTTGCCATGGTGAAGTTGTTCGCCGTGTTAAGAGCCAGTGGATGCTGCGTATCACCGACTATGCACAGAAGCTGCTTGACGGTCTCGAGAATGTTGACTTCATTGAAAAGGTAAAGACCCAGCAGCGCAACTGGATTGGCCGCAGTGAAGGTGCAGAACTTGATTTCGAACTGACCTGTGGTGCAAAGCTGCGCATTTATACTACGCGCCCCGATACGCTCTTTGGTGCAACGTACATGGTTGTTTCTCCGGAGCATCCCGTTCTGGAAACCTACCGCGACCAGATCGCAAACTATGCCGATGTTGAGGAATATCGTGCTCAGGCTGCCCGCAAGAGCGACTTTGAGCGTACCGAGCTCAACAAGGAAAAGAGCGGCGTTTGCCTTGACGGCATTGCTGCCATCAACCCTGTAAACGGCAAGCAGATTCCGATTTGGGTATCTGACTATGTACTGATGGGCTATGGCACCGGCGCGATCATGGCAGTTCCGGGACATGATACCCGTGACTGGGAATTCGCAAAGAAGTTTGATCTGCCGATTATCGAAGTTGTTGCAGGCGGAAACGTTCAGGAAGAAGCCTATACCGACATTCAGGACGGCGTTATGGTCAATTCCGGCATGCTGGACGGTCTGCGTGTAGCTGAAGCAAAGGAAAAGATCACTGCCTGGATCGAAGAAAAGGGCATTGGCGAGCGCAAGGTAAACTTCAAGCTGCGTGACTGGGTATTCTCTCGTCAGCGCTACTGGGGTGAACCGATTCCGCTGGTACACTGCGACGAGTGTGGTTGGGTACCGGTTCCGTTCGAGCAGCTGCCTGTAACGCTGCCTGAGGTGGAAAGCTATCTGCCTACGGATACCGGTGAATCGCCGCTGTCTGCCATTACGGATTGGGTGAACACCACCTGCCCGAAGTGCGGACGTCCCGCACATCGCGAAACGGATACCATGCCGCAGTGGGCCGGCTCCAGCTGGTATTTCCTGCGTTACATTGATCCGGAAAACGATGACGAATTTGCAGCACAGGAAGCTCTCAAGTACTGGCTGCCTGTCGACTGGTATAACGGCGGCATGGAGCATACCACGCTGCATCTGCTGTACTCCCGCTTCTGGCATAAGTTCCTGTATGATATCGGCGCAGTACCCACTGCGGAACCCTATCAGAAGCGTACCAGCCATGGTATGATTCTCGGCGATGACGGCGAGAAGATGAGTAAATCCCGCGGCAATGTTGTAAACCCGGATGATATCGTTGACGAACTTGGTGCTGATGCATTCCGCGTATACGAAATGTTCATGGGCGCGTTCGATCAGGCGATTCCGTGGTCTACTGACGGTGCACGTGGTTGCCGCCGTTTCCTGGATCGCGTATGGCGTCTGCAGGAAATGATGAATGATTCCGATGAAATCTCGGATGACATGCGTTTTGATGTTCACACCACCATCAAGAAGGTTGGTGAGGACTATGAGCGCATGAAGTATAACACCGCTATTGCTCAGATGATGACGCTGGTCAATCAGCTCTATCAGAAGGGCAGCGTAACCCGCAAGGAGATGGAGATCCTCATTCAGCTGCTCAATCCCGTTGCTCCGCACATCACTGAGGAGATCAATGAGATGATGGGCAATGAGGAAACACTCGTCCGCAAGAACTGGCCGGAATATGATCCTGCTGCTCTTGTGAAGGATACTGTTGAGATCGCAGTGCAGACCAATGGCAAGGTTCGTGGCCGCATTGATATCCCGGCAGCTCTTACGCGCGAAGATGCGGAAGCATATTTCCTCGGTCGCGATGACATCAAGGAAATGATTGGTGACAAGCCGGTTGTAAAGCTGGTATTTGTACCCGGTCGCTTGGTCAACATCGTTGTAAAAGGTTAATATTTGAATTGCAGCGCACGGATGATTGTTTTGTCCGTGCGCCGCATAAATTCTAACGAAAATTTGCTTTTACGGGAGGTGCGTTATGAACGCTTTGCAGGCATTTGTTCTGGGGCTTGTGCAGGGAATAGGCGAATTTCTGCCGATCAGTTCTTCGGGTCACCTAATGCTGGCTCAGAATATCATGGGATTTGATACCGGAAATATGCTTACGCTGAACGTCCTTTTGCATCTGGCCACGCTGGTTGCGGTATTTATTGTGTACTGGAAGCAGTTCTGGGAAATGCTTCGACACCCCTTGAAGTCGGATTTATGGCTGCTGGTTGTTGCTACGATTCCGGCGGTAATTGCAGCGTTGGTATTTGACTTTGATGCAGCGTTCGAAGGCGCATTTCTGGGTTGGTCATTTTTGCTGACTTCAGTTGTGCTGATTGCTGCGGAATGGCTTGGCAAACGCCATGAGCGCGCAGCGAAAAAAGTTCAGCCCAAACATGCGGTGGCAATGGGTGTGATGCAGGCAGTTGCAATTTTACCGGGTCTTTCCAGATCAGGTTCCACCATTGCAGGCGGCATGGCAAGCGGACTTTCCCGCAAACGTGCAGCCGATTTCTCGTTCATGATGTCTGCACCCGCAATTTTGGGTTCCGCTGTGCTGGAACTCAAAAAGATTCTGGATGGAGAGGCTATGCTTGCTGCAGAGGCGAGTGCTATGTCTGTTATTATTGCGGTGGTTGTGGCAGGAGTTTCGGGCTATCTGGCTATTCGCTTTATGCTGCGAATTATCCGCAGGATCAGTCTGAATTGGTTTGCGCTTTATACGGCAATACTTGGTTTCGTTGTTTTGGCTGATAAATATATTTTCCACTGGTTTGCATAGAATCATTATATACAGCATGCCGATATTGGTCGGCATGCTGTGTTTTACTATCGATGCTTGACTTTCCGATAATTACCGTCTATAATAAATAGTTGGTAGCAGAGCATTTTTTCGAATATGGTGTTCGGCTGCGTTTCTATGACCATTAAAAAATATTATTTGGCAGGAAAGCAGATTTATTATGATGATAACCGTAGCTTCACCGGAAGAAATGGAAAAACTGGGCGGGCGCATTGCCGCTATGCTCAAGCCGGGAGATTGCGTTTTTCTTATGGGCGATCTTGGTGTGGGCAAGAGTGTTCTTGCACGCGCGATTGCACGTGCTCTTGGCGTTGAAGGAGCAATGCCGAGTCCCTCGTTTACCCTGATGATTCCGCATTCCGGGCGCATTCCGGTCAACCATTTTGATTTGTACCGTTTGGAAGAATATGGTGAGTTCCTGGCAGCGGGTTTGGACGAGTCGATTGCGGATGACGCGGTGTCTTTGATTGAATGGCCTGAAATTATGGAAGATAAGCCTGTTCCCAGGATAGAAGTTCGAATTGAACGCACGCAGAATGAAAACATGCGCGCTGTAAATATAGAGTTTTATGGAATGGAGGAGAGCGAACGTGCGCATTTTGGCAATTGATACTTCCGGTCCTGCAGCGGGTGCAGCATTATGGGCGGACGGCGTTGTTCTTGCCGAAATGAATATGAACGTTGGCCTCACGCATTCTGAAACCATTATGCCTGCGGTGGATGCTGTTTTGCGAGCGGCAGGCTGCAGCTGTGCGGATGTGGATGCGTTTGCAGCGGTTGCAGGTCCGGGTTCTTTTACAGGAGTAAGAATTGGCGTATGTGCAGTGAAAGGGATGGCACATGCAAACAATAAGCCTTGCGCTTGCGTGGATGCGTTAGAGGCTCTTGCTATGAATGCACGTGGTTTTTGCGGCGTAATTTGTACGATTCTGGATGCAAGGCGCGACCAGGTGTACTCTGCGGCGTTCCGCTTTGAAAACGGAGAAGTACCTGTACGCATTCTGGAAAATGAAGCGAAGTCCATCAACGACTTTCTTTCGGCTCTTCCGGAAAATGAACAGCTTTTGTTTGTCGGAGATGGTGTAAAAAAATATACCCCCGTTATTTCCGCACGCTTTGGAAACCGTGCGATGCTTGCAAATGAACTTACAACGCTGCGTGCATCTGCAGCGTGTGTCCTTGCTGCAAAGAGGCAGGATGAATGGATGGATGCACAGCAGCTTGCACCTATTTATTTGCGCGCGCCGCAGGCTGAGCGCGAACGAGAGGCAGGAATACAGCATGGAATTTGAAATTCGTCCGATGCGGATGGAAGACATTGATGATATTATGGAGGTCGAGCACCATAGCTTTACTATACCGTGGTCCAGGGCATCTTTTGTTCAGGAACTGACGGAAAACAAGTGTGCAAGATACTTGGTTCTTTCCGACGGCGGCAAGGTATGGGGATATGCGGGTATGTGGCTTGTGCTGGACGAAGGACATATCACCAATGTTGCCATTCATCCGGATAAACGCGGTTTGGGATTGGGTGAAAAATTGATGCGTGCGCTGGTTCAGTTGGCAGCCGATACCGGTTTGGACTGGATGACGCTTGAAGTACGCCGCAGCAATATTACAGCGCAGAATCTTTATCACAAAGTTGGATTTATTGATGTTGGTTACCGCAAGCGCTACTATTCGGATAATCAAGAAGATGCGCTGATTATGGCGTTGGAACATTTGCCGGAAGGAAATCCGGAAAACGATCCGTTTCTGATTCATGAAGAATAGTGATTCATAAAACGGGTAGACATTTTCTGCAATATACGCTACAATGTAGGTGTAGACTTTCCAAAAATATTTTGGAGGATATATGATATTTGAAAGCAACGGATACCGCATTTATTATGAGCAATACGGTGCCGGTCGCGATATTGTATTGCTGCACGGATGGGGAGGCAGAATTGACAGTTTTAAGCCGTTGATTCGTGATTTTTCAGCCGAGGCACGCATTACTGTACTGGATTTTCCGGGCCATGGAAAAAGTTCACTTCCGCCGGAACCGTGGTCTGTAACCGAATACGCACAGGCAGTTGCCTGTTGGATGGAAAGTATCGGCATTTCAAATGCGGATATTATTGCGCATTCTTTCGGTGGTCGCGTGGCAATCGTTTTGGCAGCTACGTATCCCAATCTGGTAGGTAAGTTGGTGCTGACAGGGGTCCCGGTTCCGGGGCTTGTTGCTCAAAAAATTTCTGCAAAGCAAAAAATGCGGTCCTGCGCATATAGTACGCTGAAAAAACTGTGCTCTGAAAAATTGCTGGGGAAAAAGACGGCATCTGCACTGCGCGAAAAATTGATTTTGCGCTTTGGCTCTGCAGATTACCGCGCACTTGTTCCTGAAATGCGTCCGACCTTCAACAGGATTATTCATCAGAAACTTGATGGATATCTGCCGTCTATTCAGAGTTCTGCTCTTTTGGTATGGGGCGATAAGGACACTGCCGCTACGATTGAAACGGCGCGTGCCATGGAAAGGGTAATGAAGGACGCGGGATTGGTTGTGTTTGAAAACGCGGATCACTTTGCGTATTTGCATGAGTATATGCGTTTCAAAATAGTTGTTCACAAATTTTTGCTGGAGAAATGAGGTTGAGAACAAATGGTAGTACTGAACTGGATTGAAGGGCTTGCTGTTGCACTTGCGTGCGTGGCCGTTTCAAAGTTCTATCTGCATATGCTCCAACTGGAAAGCTATCAGCTGGACGGATATCTTCGCTGGCTGAATCACAATCGCGACAGGCTCTTTGGCGCGACGATGAGTGTCGGTGTAGCGGCAACTGCTGCTTCATTGATACTGCCGTTGATATTCACGCTGTTTACGAGGACACTGGGGAATATCATTGGAACGGTACTTACATTAATTGGCTTTCTTACTGCAGCGTTGTATACATATCATTCGCAGTATTTGACTGCTCAGAAAAAGCCTCTTGCTTTCACGAAGCGCATGAAGCGACTGGTGCTTTGCCTGTGTGCTGTGATTCTGGTATGCTCGTCGCTGCTTACTCTGATAGGCATTCCTGCATATCTTCTGTTTGCGGCAGTTCCGTATCTGCCTCTTGTTGCGGGATATGTTATGCAGCCAGTTGAAAAGAATATCAATCAGAAATTTGCGACGCAGGCTAAGGAGCGCCTTAACCAGATTCCGGGTCTGATTAAAATCGGTATTACCGGAAGCTTTGGCAAGACCTCTACTAAATTTGCTCTGAATACGATTCTTTCCGAGAAATATCGGACGTATGCTTCTCCGGGCAGCACGAATACTCCTATGGGCCTTTCGCGCGTCATCAATGAAAACCTTCAGGATGATTGCGAAGTGTTCATTGCAGAGATGGGTTCGCGCCATGTGGGAGATATCCGCGAACTGTGTGATCTGGTTGAACCGAAGTACGGCGTAATTACCTCGATAGGTGCGGCGCATCTTGAAACGTTTGGCAATATTGCTACCGTGGGCAATGCCAAGTATGAGTTGATTGATGCTTTGCCGGAAGATGGTTGCGCTTTCTTTGGTATCGGTGAAGAGATTGATAAGCTCTTTAGGCGCTGCCTGAAGAATAAGTATTCGGCCGGTATTGAAGCGGGCAATGTGTTTGCTCACGATATTGAAAATGGCTCCTTTGGAAGCCGTTTCACGCTTTCCTGTGGAGATGAGTCCGTTCGTTGTGAAACCAAGCTGCTTGGAAGGCATAATATTGCCAATATCGCATTGGCAGCATCGGTTGCGCTGGAACTTGGAATGACGCTTCCTGAAATCGCACGCGGTATTCGCAAGATTGAGCCCGTTGAGCACAGGCTTCAGCTGATTCGCGGACCGGTGACGGTTATTGACGATGCGTTCAACTCCAATCCTCAGGGCGCACAGGAGGCGCTGAATGTACTCTCTGGCTTTATCGGTCAGCGCATCATTGTTACCCCCGGTATGGTGGAGATGGGTGAGCAGGAAGAGGAGTACAACCGAATCTTCGGCACTCAGATTGCGACAGTATGTGATGCTGCAATTCTGGTGGGCGAAAAACGTGCACAGCCCATTGCAAAGGGACTTGCACAGGGTGGTTTTGACAGAAACAAAATGTTTATCGTTGCCGATTTGAACGAGGCACAGGAGAAGCTTAAAACGCTTACTAAGCCTGGCGATGTCGTTCTGTTTGAAAACGATCTTCCGGATAACTATTCCTGAATATAGGGAGGCAAAAATATGAAAATGCGCCTGGCCGTTCTGTTTGGTAGCCGTACATGCGAGCACGATGTTTCCATTATCTCTGCTCTGCAGGCATATCACGCAGCGAACTCTGCCAAATATGATGCATTTCCCGTGTATATTTCCCGCGAGGGAAACTGGTACGTCGGGGAAGCGTTGAAAAATATGAACTTCTATAAAAAACCGGATTTTTCCCTCGTAAAACAGGTGACTCCTTCCGGTCAAAACGGAAAACTTGTTCTGAATGAAACAGAATCCCGAAAAGGTTTGTTCAAGAAAGCTGCCGAAAGTATTACTGCTGACGTCGTAATGCCGGTTTTCCATGGCATGAATGGTGAGGACGGTACAATTCAGGGCATGCTGGAATTGTGGGACATTCCGTATACTTCCTGCGGTGTTTTGGGTTCTGCTGTGGGTATGGATAAGATTGCTATGAAGCAGCTTTTCCGTGGATGTGGTTTTCCGGTGGTGCCGGACGTAAGCTTGGACCGCAGCGAGTGGTACGAGGATCGTAGTGCCGTCATTGACCGCATTGAAAAGGCAATCCCGTATCCGGTATTTGTGAAACCTGCGAATCTGGGTTCGTCTATCGGTATCAGTCGCGCGGATGACCGAAATGCACTGGAAAATGCACTGGATGTTGCTGCTTCGTATGACAGACGCATTCTTGTGGAACGCGGTATCTCCAAACTGCGCGAGGTTAACTGCTCGGCTCTGGGCTATGCCGGTGAAGTTATGGTTTCGACGACCGAAATGCCTTCCAGCTGGGAAGCGTTTTTGAGCTTCGACGATAAATATATGCACGGCAGCGGCACAAAGGGCATGGAGGCTCTTGCACGCAAGATTCCGGCTCCGATCGATGAAGCCTCCGAAAAACGTATCAAACAGTTGACAAAGGATGTGTTCCGCGCACTTGATTGCAAAGGTGTAGTACGCATTGATTATCTTCTGGACGATGAAACCGGAGAAATTTATGTTGGCGAAATCAATACCATCCCGGGTTCACTTGCATTCTATCTCTGGGAACCTGTGGGAATTACATTTGATGCCATGATTGATAAAATGGTAGAGTATGCACTGCGTGCTCAGGCAGATAAGCGTCAGAGCGTATTTTCCTATAATTCCGCTATTCTTGAGCGCGGCAACGGCAAAAAGTAATTATCAGCGTCACGTGGACAGCTTCCGTTTGCATACAATAGTAAGGCAAAGGAGGCGGTTTGCGTGACGTTTTCACAATTGCGAGAAAAGGATGTCATCAATATACCGGACGGGCGCAAACTGGGGAAGCCCATTGACTTGAGCTTTGGGGAAGGGGCGGTTATTGACGCCATTATAGTGCCGGGGCCGAGCAATATATGGAATTGTTTTGCGCGTGAACGTGAAGGCTGCGCAATTCCATGGAACCGTATTCGTCGAATTGGGGATGACGTTATTCTTGTTGAACTTGATTCCAGTTTCTGGTCATGAAAAAAGCTGCATTTAAAGGAGAGCGCATTGTATGCGATTGCCTCCGGTAAATGCAGCTTTTTATTGGAATTAGTAAGCGTGTTAAGAAAAGGTGAATGGGTTGGGGGCAGAGGTATTGTTAAATATTATCCATTCTTGATTGAGAAGTTTATTTAACATTTTTTGAGAGTAAGACTAGACGAAACGGGTATTTTGGTGTATAATAAGCTATGCAGGTAAATGTAGGAGGCAAATTATACATATTTCCTGCAGCTGGTTTGAAGAAGGTGCGGATTACATGAAGTGTATATATTGCAATGGCATGGAAAGCCGCGTCGTTGATTCCCGTCAGACGGAAGATGGTACTGCCATCAGGCGTCGGCGTGAATGCGAAAAGTGCGGACGTCGTTTTACCACTTATGAAAAGGTCGATATTGCTCCGCTTATGGTCATCAAAAAAGACCAGCGGCGGCAATGTTTTGATGTGAACAAAATTCGTTCCGGCCTGATCAAAGCTTGTGAAAAACGCCCTGTTTCGCTGAAGCAAATCGAAGAGCTTGCCAGAAGCGTAGAAATGGAAGCTTACAATCGATTTGATTCTGAAATAACAAGCCAGGTAATCGGCGAGATGGTAATGGATCGGCTTAAAAAACTGGACGAGGTCGCCTATGTGCGTTTTGCCTCTGTTCACCGCCAGTTCCGTGATATCCAGACGCTGATGGATGAGCTGGGAAAGCTCTTGAATGAAAGCGTGACCGACAGCAGTATGCGTTCGTCGGAAAATATACACGCAAATACGTGAAAGAATAGGAGAGACGCGCATGGCTAACGAATTGATTCTCGCAGTAGATGACGAAGCTCATATCCTTGAACTGCTGTCGTTCAATCTGGAGGCTTCCGGATATCGCGTGGTTACCGCCGCAACTGGCGAGGATGCTTTGACTGTATGCCAGCAGGAACGCCCTGCAATGGTTCTGCTCGACGTTATGCTGCCCGGTATTGATGGTATGGAAGTATGCCGCCGTTTGAAGGGCGCGCCTACCACGGCGGACATTCCGATTATTATGCTTACGGCAAAAGGTGAAGAGGTCGATAAGATTTTGGGCCTCGAACTGGGCGCAGATGATTATATCACCAAGCCCTTCTCTGTACGTGAACTGATTGCCCGCTGTAAGGCTCTTTTGCGTCGTGCTGCTCCGCAGAACGATGACGAGGGTATCCTCCATGTAGGCAGCCTGACGATTGATGTAGGCAATTATGAAGCATTCCGCAATGGCGAAAAGCTTTCTCTGACTCTTAAGGAGTTTGAACTGCTGAAGCTGCTGGTCATCAGCCGCGGCAAGGTACTCACCCGTGACTTCCTGCTTGACCGTATCTGGGGATACGAGTTCTATGGCGAAACCCGTACTGTCGATGTTCATATCCGCCATATTCGCCAGAAGCTGGGCGATGACGCGCATTACATCGAAACGATTCGCGGCGTTGGATACAAATTCAACGATCGTCAGGAAAACAGACTGTGAGACAAAAAGTTGCAGTCTTTGCAACCATAGTTAATGTACTTCTCTCAATTGTGCTGATTTTTGTGTGCATAAGTCGCGCGGAAGCACAGTATGCGGAGCTTTGCCGCCTATCCACAGAAATGATGGATAGCGCGGCTTTTTCAGAAGTATCATTATTTAAGATGGTTGCAGGACCTGTGGTATTTATTGTATTGCTGAGCGCAGCTATCGAGTACATGGTGATTTCATCGCTGATACAGCGTGTGAATAAGGAATCAAAGGATATTCTTACGGTACTCGAAGCATTCGGCCAGGGGCAGTATGATGAGCGAGTTACTCCCGCACAGGATAGTTTCTTTGCGGAACGCACTCGCTTTAACACGCTGCTTGCACAGCTTCAGGACAGGCTGAAGAAGCTGCACAGTCGCAATCAGGCTTTGGATCTGGTTATGACCCGTATGCAAAACGGGCTTATTGCCGTAGATGCTAATCTGAACGTTATTCTGGGCACCCCCGTTGCTAAGGATCTTTTGGGTTTGCGTGGCAATGTGGAAGGGATGCCAATTGCTAACACCTCTAAAGATATACAGCTGGATAAGCTTTTTTCGGAGGCTATGCAGCATGAAGATGGTATCTATACCAGTGAGGTTGTAGCAAGCACTGCAAGTGGCGGTGGAAATCGTCCTTTGAGAATGTATGTTTCCGTCATGCGGGAAGATGGAAGGGTTGTCGGTGCGCTTGCGCTGGTTGAGGATATTACCAATCTGCGCATGCTTGAGCAGCTGCGTACAGACTTTGCGGCAAACGTATCACATGAGCTGAAAACGCCGCTTACCTCCATTAAGGGATTTGTTGAAACCCTGATGGACGGTGCAATTCACAATCCCCCGATGGCAGAAAAGTTTCTGCGCATTATCATGATGGAGGCAGATCGTCTTACACGCCTGATTAATGATATTCTCTCGATATCCAAGCTTGAATCCGGCGAAGAGACGGGCTCCAACGAGCGCATTCAGATTGATCAGGTTATTCGGAATGTAGTTGACATGCTGGAAATGCATGCCGGCGAAAAGCAGATCACTCTGCACTATAACCAGTGCGAACCTACATACATCTTTGGCCATCCGGACAGGGTGGAGCAGATGATCATCAATCTGGTGGAAAATGCTATCAAGTATAACCAGCCGGGCGGAAGCGTGTCCGTACGTCTTTTCCCGAATGGCAACGATGTGAACATCTCGATTTCGGATACCGGTATCGGTATTGCTGAAGAGCATCTGCCGCGCCTGTTTGAACGCTTCTATCGCGTTGACAAGGGACGTTCCCGCTCCATGGGCGGCACCGGCCTGGGCCTTGCGATTGTAAAGCACATTGTGCGTTCGATGAATGGTTCCATCGAGGTTCATTCCAAGCTGGGTGAAGGAACAGAATTCCTTCTCACCATTCCGCTTTACAAGGGTAACCCTGCATTGGAAGATTCTTCTCAGGAGGAAAACGATGAATTACCGTAAATTTCCCGGTACGGATGTTACCGTAAGTGCGCTGGGCATGGGATGCATGCGCCTTCCGGTTCAAAACGTTGAAGGCAATCCGATTGATTTTGCAGAAGCCAAGAAAATGGTTGACTATGCCATCGAAAGCGGAATCACGTATTTTGATACGGCCTACGGTTATCATGGCGAGCAGAGCGAAGTATTTGTGGGCGAAGCTCTGAAGGGCGGCCTTCGCGAGAAAATCACGCTTACCACAAAGCTGCCCTGCTGGAAGGTAGAAAAGCGGGAAGATATGGACATGCTTCTGGATACGCAGCTTAAGCGTCTTCAGACGGACCATGTTGACTTCTATCTGCTTCATGCGTTGAGTGGTCAGTCTTTCGATAAGATGGTCAGTCTGGGTGTTTTTGAGTTCCTCGAGGATGCACAGAAGAAGGGCAAAATTCGATACCCTGGATTCTCGTTCCATGATGACGCTGATACTTTCCGCCGCATTGTGGACAGCTATGATTGGAAGCTTGCTCAGGTTCAGATGAACATTCTGGATGAATTCAAGCAGGCAACAATGGATGGCGTACGTTATGCTGCATCTAAGGGAATCGGTGTAGTTGTTATGGAACCGCTTCGCGGTGGCGCACTGGCAAAGACTGTTCCTGCAGAGGTTCAGAAGATTTACGCAGCTGCTTCTGCCAAACGCAGTGCTATTGAGTGGGCTTTCCGCTTCCTGATTGATAAGCCTGAATTTGTAACGATTCTTTCCGGCATGTCTGATATGGCACAGCTGGAAGATAATATCAAGACCTTCAGCAGCTGTGAGGCGAATTGTCTTAGCAAGGAAGAGAGCGCTATGCTCACGAGGGTTCGTGAGGCATATGAGAGCCGTGTACGTGTAGGATGTACCGGATGCGAATACTGTCAGCCGTGCCCGGCGGGAATTCCGATTCCGAAAATTTTCCGCCCGTATGACAGAGCTTCCATGTTTGATGATTTCGCACCCTATTTTGCGGGCTATGATGCAGAAAAGGGTAAGAACATCTGCCTGGATTGCGGCGCTTGTGAATCCGCATGTCCGCAGCACATTGCTGTACGCGATTGTCTTGCGCGCATTCAGGAAGAATACGAGCAATTCAAGAAGGCATAAGCTGTTCGAAATGGTATCAATTATAAAAGCGGCAGGGATAAGTCCTTGCCGCTTTTAGGTTAAAAGTGTTTTCAACTGCTTTTTCCATGGAATTGCGCTGGTGAACACTCTTGATTTCTTTATATCCCACATGTATAATACCCTATAGAATTGCGAAAGGGACATGACAACCAAAGATATGGACGCACTTGAAAGATTACCGATAATTCCGTTGCGCGCGCTCGTTATTTTTCCTGCACAGACCTCTGTGTTTGATGTTGCGCGTGCCAATTCGATATTGGCGCTGGAGCATGCTATGAGCGCGGATAAGCGCGTTTTTCTGGTAGCGCAGCGCGATTCTACGATAGAAAAACCGCATATTGAAGACCTTTTTACCGTGGGTACAGTGGCGAAAATCAAGCAGATTGTACGCCATCCCGACGGCGTACTGCGTGTACTGGTAGGCGGCGAAAGGCGCGCTATTCTGGCTGATATGCTGGAACAGGGTGAATTTTCTGTGGGCAAAATTGCTCCGATGATTACGCAGCCGTTGGAGGATATTAATCTTAATCATGCGCATGCGCGTGTCCTCAGAAAGCTTGTCAAGGATGCAAGCCGTTCGCTGGATTCGCTGTCTAATGAAACTGCAGGCATGATTTCCGGGGAACGTGATGCAATTGCAATGGCTGATATGGCTGCTGCACATATACTGAATGCATTTGAAGATCGACAGGAAATCCTGGAATGCTGCAACGAGCTTGAGCGGCTGAATTTGTTGGAACAGAAGCTTTCAAACGAAATTCAGATTTCGCAGCTTGAAAAAGAAATTCAGGGTCGTGTGCATGAAACCATTGACAAGAACAATAAGGATTACTTCCTCAGGGAACAGATTCGCGTAATTCATGAAGAATTGGGCGATGATGAGGACAGTGAATTGGAGCGCTATCGCAAGAGGCTGGATTCTCTTCCGATCAATGATGCGGCCCGCAAGATTATCGAACGCGAAATGCGCAAAATTTCCCATATGGCGCCGGGTTCTCCCGAGACTTCTGTGGCCATGAACTATATTGAATATGTGCTTGATTTGCCGTGGGGAAAATATACAACAGAGCGTTTTTCTCTCGAACAGGCACGAAAGGTTCTCGATGAGGAGCACTATGGGCTTGAGGATGTAAAAAAACGCATTCTTGAATACCTTGCCGTACTTTCGATTAAGGGTGACCTCAAAGGGCCGGTATTGTGCTTTGTAGGCCCTCCCGGCGTAGGTAAGACCTCTATTGCACGTTCTGTTGCGCAGGCTCTGGGACGCAAATTTGCGCGTGTATCCTTGGGCGGCGTACATGATGAAGCGGAAATTCGCGGTCATAGGCGCACCTATATTGGTTCTATGCCTGGATGTATCATTTCCTCTATTCGTCAGGCGGACGCAATGGATCCGGTTATTCTGTTTGATGAAATTGACAAAATGGCGCACGATATGCGCGGTGATCCTGCATCCGCCATGCTGGAAGTATTGGATTCGGAGCAGAATTGCTCGTTCGTGGATCACTATATCGAAGCACCGTTCGATCTTTCCAAAGTGCTGTTTATTGCTACGGCCAATGCGCTGGATGAAATTCCTTCTGCACTGCGTGACCGTATGGAAATTATCGAAGTTCCCAGCTATACCTACGAAGAAAAGCTGCAGATTGCCAAGCGCCATCTTGCACCCAAGCAGATGAGTGAAAATGGCCTGAACGGTAATCAGATTCGTTTCCAGGATGCTGGTCTCGCTGAAATCATTGACGGATATACGCGTGAAGCCGGCGTTCGCGAACTGGAAAGATTGCTGGGCAGTGTATGCCGAAAGGTAGCTGTGTCTATTGCGGACGGAAACACGCAGCGCAGCACAATTACGAAAAAGAATGTTGTCACGTATCTTGGTGCGCGCCGCTACACTCGTCAGGATGTTGAAAAGACGCCTGAAACCGGTGTTGTAAACGCTCTTGCGTGGACGAGTGTCGGGGGCGAGACGATGCCCATCGAAGTTGCCGTAATGCCCGGCGGCGGTCATATTGATCTGACAGGCAGACTGGGCGACGTAATGAAGGAATCCGCCAGAACGGCTTACAGCTACATTCGTTCCCGCGCTGATGACTTCAAAATCGCTGGGGATTTCCACAAAAACAATGATTTGCACATTCATATGCCCGAAGGTGCTGTTCCGAAGGACGGTCCCTCTGCAGGCGTCGCGCTTACCTGCGCCATGCTCTCTGCAATTACCGGTGCTCCTGCAAGGCAGGATGTTGCTATGACGGGTGAGGTGACCCTTCGCGGCAAGGTGCTTCCCATTGGTGGAGTAAAGGAAAAACTTATGGCTGCCTATCGTATGGGAATCGAGAATATTCTTCTGCCCGAAGAGAACAGCAAAGATCTGGAACAGATTCCGACGGATATCCGAGATCGCCTGAATGTAAAAACCATTCGAAATGTCGATCAGGCTATCGACTATGTATTAATGAGATAGTGGGGGAAGCTCATGCTGAAAAAAGCCCGGTTTGTGACATCCATGGACGTATATCGTCCTACCGAGAATCTGGAAGTGCCGCAGATTGCGCTTGCGGGCAAATCGAATGTCGGTAAGTCTTCATTGATCAATAGCCTGACGAACAATTCTAAGCTGGCCAAGACTTCCTCTGAACCCGGAAAAACGCGTCTGATCAACTTCTATTCCATAGAGGACAATCAGTATCTGCTTGTTGACCTGCCCGGCTATGGATACGCAAGAGCTTCGCAGCAGGAACGTCGCCGTTGGTCCGGTATGATCGAAGGCTATTTTGAGACCTGCAAGCAGCTCAAATATGTGCTTCAGCTGGTTGATATCCGCCATGCTCCGACCGAGCAGGACTGCATGATGATTAACTACCTGCGCCACTATGGAATTCCTTTCAGTGTGGTCGCTACGAAGTGTGATAAGGTTTCCCGTGCAGAACGTTCGCGTTCTATTCCGGTAATTTGCCGTACACTGGCGGTTCAGCCGTGGGAAGTGTATCCGCATTCCTCTGAGGATGGAACGGGTGGGGAAAAGCTGGAAACACTTATTATGGAAAAGGTAGGCTTTGTGCCTAACGATAAGAAGTGATGAATTAAAAAGAAACTGGCCGCGACCAGTTTCTTTTTTAATTCAATTTCAGTTTTACACAATCGCAATGCATCCTGTACTCGTATAGGGTATAATATATTTGTGGTCGGTATCACTTGAACCGAACCGGCAAGTATCAGAAAAAAATACGTAGGGTATCGCAAAGCGAACCTGAACGGAGGGAACACACGTATGAAGATGTCTAATTCTACCTATCGCATGACCCTAACCGCACTGTTTATCGCGCTGATTGTTCTTCTGGGACTCACGCCTGTCGGCCTGATTCATTTGGGCTTTATCAATGTAACGGTTCTGTGTGTTCCGGTTATTATCGGAACAATTCTGCTGGGTCTGAAAAGCGGCCTTCTGCTGGGATTCTGTTTTGGCTTGGTAAGTCTATTGAGTGCGCTGGGCGTCTCCATGGTTCCGCCTTCTACGCTGGCTGCCAATCTTATCGGCGCAAATATGTTTTATGCCATTGTGATGTGCTTTCTGCCGCGTCTTGCAGTTCCGACCGTTACATACGGGGCATATCGTCTTATTGCAAAGAAGACAGAAAAGTGCTCAAAAGCACTTCCGTTTTCAGCGGCTGCAGGTTCTCTTACAAATACCATTTTGTATCTTGGACTGATGCTTCTGTTTTACAAGCTGTGTGGCCTTGATACAACGACTATCATTGGTTTGATCACCGGAACAGGATTGATTGCGGGAAGCTGCGAAGCAGTTGTTGCTGCGGTATTGGCTACGCCCATTATGGTCGCACTCTGGAAGATAAAAAAATAGAGGGGCAAACAATATGATTCTTACGCTTGACATCGGCAATACCAATATTAAGACTGCTCTGTTCGACGGAGAGGAAATGAAGTGCTATTGGCGCATTTCTACCAACCGTTCGATGTCGTCGGATGAATATGGTATTTTGCTTGCAAACCTGTTCCATCATAATAATATCGATATGAAGCTTGTGACAGGCATTATGATGTCGTCCGTTGTGCCGAGCGTGAACTTTACGATTGAGCACATGTGTCGCAACTACTTCAATATTGAGCCGCTTATGGTTGCTCCGGGAATCAAAACCGGGATCAATATCAAGTATGATAATCCGCGCGAGCTTGGTAGCGACCGAATTGCCAATGCTGTGGCAGCGTATGAACTGTACGGCGGTCCCTGCATCTTTATTGACTTCGGTACTGCAACCAGCTTTGGATGCGTATCTGCGAAAGGTGAATTCCTTGGCGGCGCGATTTGCCCCGGTTTGAAGCTTTCTGCTGAGGCACTGGTTGAAAATGCAGCTAAGCTTCCGAAGTTTGAATTGATCCGTCCCGAGAATGCTATTGGCCGATCTACAGTTACGAACCTTCAGTCGGGTATCGTATTCGGCCATGTCGGTTTGGTAACCTACCTTGTTGGACGTATGCGTGAGGAACTTGGCGCGCCGGATGCAAAGGTCATTGCGACAGGCGGACTGGCACTGCTTGTATCCAATGAGAGTGATGTTATCGACATACTGGATGGCCTTCTGACTCTGAAGGGCCTGCGTCTGATTTACGAACGCAATCAGCGTGAAGACTAAACTGATATATAGAGAAACTGCTGCATGGTTAAAGCCACGCAGCAGTTTTTTTAGTGTTGTTTTGTTATTCCAGCCAACTCTGTATAAGCTGAATCAGAAGATGTTTTCCACCTTCCGCACCGGCGCCTACGCAACTGGGACATCCGGTTTCGCAGGGACATTCTTTCAGAAGCTGCAGGGACTGAGCGAAGATTTCTTTGCTCAACCCATAGAGATTGTCCGAAAGACCAATACCACCCGGTATCTGGTCACATGCATACAAAGTAGGGCAGTGTGTATAGGGATCTTTCACATGGTAGTGAATCGATACATCATGAGGAGCGCACATCAGGTGAAGTGGAGCGATATTGCGAACAAGATTGGCAAGACCGATCATAGCGGTCTGCAATTCTTCCTGAGAGTATGTCGCGCTTTTGACTTCCGGAAAACTCCACCAGCATGCGGCGGTCTGCATTTCAAGCTCAGGGAGGGTTACAGGACCCCAACCGAGATTTTCGTGCGTATCGAATTTGATTTTCTTAAAAAGCGTTACAATGGAACTGACGAGAACCTCACCGCGTGCGCGCGAAAGTTTTCCTTCTTCTCTGGATTCAAATTCATCCAGAACCTTCAAGCTGGTAGAGAGGTTTGCGTCTGTATAGTATCCTACATCAACATGGCGCACATAAGCTTTTTTATCATCGAAATCCAGTTTTTCAACCTGATATTGTTGGCCTTCGTGCATATAGATGGCATACTGGTGCAGCAGCATGGGGACGGTAAAACGGTCCATTTCGCCGATAACGCGGTGCTTCTGCGCATTGGTAATATCCACGATTACAAAATTCTGATCGCTTGCACTGCGCAGATTGATGCCGGCCTGCGGGAATTCTTCTGCCATCCAGTGGTATTTCCCACCAACTTCACGCAGAATATACTGGTCTGAAAGATAGGAAAGAATTTCATCGGTCGACTCGGTATTTCCGAAGCATTCGCCTTTCTCAAAGGGAAGCTCATACGCGGCGCATTTCATGTGATTGAGCAGGATGTACAAGTTATTGGGATTAATCAGCGCACGTTCAGAAGGCTGGCCGAAGAAATATTCCGGATGGGTTATGATGTACTGGTCGAGCGGAGAAGACGTTGCTACCATGATCATCAGTGATTCACCGTTTCTGCGGCCTGCACGGCCTGCCTGCTGCCAGGTGCTGGCGATTGTTCCGGGATAACCGCATAAGACGCATGCCTGCAATTGTCCGATGTCAATACCCAATTCCAGCGCGTTTGTTGCGGCGACTACGGTAATCTCTCCGTTGCGCAGTGAACGTTCGATTTCGCGCCGCTGCGTAGGTAAGTATCCGCCTCGATATCCGCGCACCCTTCCGGCAGATGCAAGGGGATCGCGTATGATATCTTTCAGATATTTTACCATAACCTCGACCGTGAGGCGGGATTTGGCAAAAATGATCGTCTGAATATCATTTTTCAAAAGCTTTTCGGCAATTCTTCGCGTTTCCGGAATGGAACCGGCACGAATTCCAAGCTGACGATTGATTACCGGAGGGTTATAAAAAACAACATGCTTTTTTCCGGCGGGTGCACCGTTGTCGTCGACAAGCTCAACGGGACGCTCAATCATGGTCTCCGCAAGCTCGCGAGGATTTGCAATCGTGGCAGAACAGCAAATAAATACAGGATTTGAACCATAGAACTGGCATATCCGCTTCAGACGGCGAAGGAGATTGGCGAGGTTAGATCCGAAAACGCCTCTGTATGAATGTATTTCATCAATAACGATATACTTCAGGTTTTCGAATAACTTTACCCAATGGGTATGATTGGGAAGAATTCCCTGATGGAGCATATCGGGATTTGTGACGACTACATGTCCTGCCTGGCGAACCGCAGTTCGTGCTGCCGCAGGGGTATCGCCGTCATAGGTGTAAGCTTTTACATCCACCTGCATTTCCTCAATCAGCGAATAAAGCTCCGCTACCTGATCACTGGAAAGTGCTTTGGTGGGGAAAAGGTAGAGAGCACGCGAGGATTCGTCTTTCAGAATGGAATCCAGCACGGGCAGATTATAGCACATGGTTTTTCCGGAGGCAGTAGGTGTAACTACAACAATATCTTGTCCGGCCAAGGCACTTTCAATTGCGTGTCTTTGATGGGTGTACAGGCGGCGAATGCCTCGTTTGGCAAGAGCATCCTGTATACGCCGGTCCAGCTGCTCCGGAAAATCCGCATATCGGGCCGGGCGTTCGGGCAGCGTACGCCAGCAAGTTACATTTGACATGAATCCCGCATCTCGCTTCAGTGCGTCTACATACTGCTCGATGTTCACCCGTATCCCTCCTTAATTTATACTCGGATGACTTCAGTGGCTTCGATTGCTGCGCGTACCAGTGCTTCTGTATCCAAAGCCTTTTCGGCATCTTCCACCATTTCGGGACGCGGCTTGGTGTTGGGATGGCGCGGAGTGAATACTGTGCAGCAGTCTTCGTAGGGGAGAATGGAAGTTTCGTAGGAACCGATCTTTACAGCCTGCTCGGTGATTTCAAGCTTGTCCATACCAATCAAAGGACGGAACACGGGCATGTTGACAACGGCATCTGTGCAACCGATTGCTTCCATAGTCTGGCTGGCAACCTGTCCCAGAGATTCGCCGGTGATCAGAGCCTGTGCATGGATTCTGCGTGCAATGCCTTCTGCGATTCTCATCATGTAGCGGCGCATGAGAACGGTTCCCATAGCGTCCGGACACTTTTCGTGGATTTCCATCTGGATGTTCGTGAAGGGTACGAGGTGAACTTTCATGCCACCGCCGTATTCACCGAGGATTTTGGCCAGCTCCAGTACCTTTTCTTTTGCGCGTTCGCTGGTGTAAGGCGGGCTCTGGAAATGAATTGCCTCAACAACCACACCGCGACGCATTACATGGTAACCTGCCACGGGGCTATCGATACCGCCGGACAGGAGCAGCGCGGCGCGTCCGCCGGTGCCGAGCGGCATGCCGCCAACTGCCGGAATTTCACCGACAGATACATAGGCATAGTCGCGGATTTCAACATTAAGCTTATGTTGGGGCTTATGAACATCGACGGAAAGATTCGGATTTGCAGTCAGTACACGATAACCAAGTTCACCGGCCATTGTCATGGAGTCCATGGGGAAGCTTTTATCGGAACGACGAGCCAGAACCTTGAAAGTACCGGAAAGATCTTTCGTCAACTCTACGCATGCGGCTGCAATCGTTTCAAAATCCTTCTCAAGTTCGAGGGCATAACTTACGGAATGCACGCCGAATACTTTGCGTACGCGCTGTGCGCATTCTTCAATGTCTTCTGCGCCGCTTACGTAGATGCGCGAATCGCTGAGCCATACATGGCCGCCGATCGGAGCAACAGCAGTACGGACGTTCGCCGTCAGCTTCTTCAGAAAATACGGACGGTTCAATCCTTTCAGATACACTTCGCCAAAACGTACGAGCAAAACCTTACGCATAACTTTTATTTCCTCCTGAACCGCTTAAGTACCGGATATATTTCTCCGATTTTCTTTGCGGCATATTCTATTTCTTCCATTGTAGTGTGCGGGGAAAGACTGAAGCGCAGCGCAGCTTCGGCGCGATCCGCGTCCATTCCCATTGCAGTAAGAACAGCACTGACCTTGCGCTTTTTGGATGAGCATGCAGACCCGGTTGAAACATATACGCCTGCTTCTTCAAGGGCATGCAGCATAACTTCGCCGCGTACACCGGGAAAGCTCATGTTCAGAATGTGGGGCGCGGAATCCTCCAGCGGACCGTTTACCAGTGCTTCCGGCACCAGAGTGCGGATAGCATTCAGCAAAGCGCTTTTTTTGCCTTCCAGTCCGGATATATCCATGTGGGTGACAGCGCCGTAAAGCCCTGCAATGCCGGGGGTGTTTTCGGTGCCGGAACGCAGACTGTTTTCCTGCCCGCCGCCAATCTGGCGTGCTTTCAGTTTGACGTTTTTCTTGATCAGAAGAGCACCGACGCCTTTGGGACCGTGAATTTTGTGTGCACTGAGCGTATACATATCGATGTTTTTTAATGACAGCGGCACACGCAGGAAACCCTGAACGCCGTCAACGTGTATCAGTGCTTTGGGAGCCATGGAGCGAACTTCGCGGCAGAAACGATCCAGATCCAATAGCGCGCCTGTTTCATTATTGACCTGCATGAAACTTACAAGAGCGGTATCGGGATGCAAACTGAAATTTTCATAATCGATAAGCCCTTCTGTGGTTACGGGAATATACTGTACGGGATATCCTTCTGCTTCCAACTGTGCAAAAGAGGCGAGAACGGAGGGGTGCTCGGTTACTCCGACTGCGATGGGAGGTTTACCGCGCATTGCGCCAACGCTTCCGAGAATGGCGAGATTGTTAGCTTCCGTGCCGCCGGAGGTAAAAAGGCATACATGTTCACGCGCCTGCACTTTTTTCAGCAGGGCTTCGCGGCACTGTGCCAGCATTTTTTCCGAACGCACAGCAGGGGCATACTGCGAAGAGGGGTTAAAATACCCCTCTCTCATGCATTCCGCCATTGCATCAATTACCGGCTCAATAGGCCGTGTCGTAGCACTGTTATCCAGATAAGCAATCATTGATTTAGTCCTGCCATACACCGAAATTCAGGTAGTTTTTGCTGCGGATGATATCGATCATTTCATCGCTGGGTTCAATAATGATAATGTGACGGACAGAGTTCTTGGTGAAGAAGAAGTAGTACAGCTTGGAATCCCTGTTGAGGAACCAGTTGTGCTTTTTTACATCCTTCATGCCGATATAGCGCTGGAAGCTTGCATGCGTAACTTCGCCGCAGGCTTCAACGTTTTTCATCGGCAGGCGGGTAAGGTAGCGGCGGCGGCTGTTTCCAAGAACCATGGAAATATCCAGATCGCCATTGGTGAAGGAATATTCATATTCGGTACGGAATGTATCCTTGTTGCGCCAGATCAAAAGCGCAAGACCGCCGAATACAACTGCAACGACCAGAGAAATCCAATCGAATCCGTTTACGCCCATTACATTGTAAAGGGCGGTAAGGCCGGTTATGCCAAATACAACAAGGCCCAGCCAGCATACGCCATACATGAATTGGTTGAAAGAATTGTTCCTTTTTACAATTACTTCTTCCTTGAAATTATCCATCAATTTAAACTGTTCCATGATACGCCTCCCAAATCATATTACTTCTATTATAGCACAATAATAGGCATTGTAGATAGTCAAAATGGGGCAAATGTATTGCAATTTTTGAATTAAGCTGTTTTTTTCTGCCTTGTTTGGCTATAAATTGTACAGTATACGTTTCATTCCACTCGGTAGGGAAATTAAAATCCAACAATTCTATTGCAGAGTTTGAATTTTTGTGACATGATATCCATTTCATCACATTCACATGATATAATGAAATGTAATTTAAAATTCCGGAGGCTAATAGTGAGTTCGAAAAAGAAAACTGCAAGACGTCCTTTGCACAAAGTAATATTGGCAATCACCATTTTAGTATTGCTCATTGCCTTGGCTATTCTCACATATAATCTGACCTTCTGGCTGCGTTCTCGGCGCATTATGAATACCTATGGACCGGGTGGTTCAAAGGCACCGGTTGTGGAATCTATTACAATGTCGGATTATCGTCCCGGGCATGCCATCACTTTTTTCGGAAACGATGGTGATACCATTTTCGTTGAACAAACGCGCACAGTATCGTTTTTTTCCGGCGGTGTTGCGCGCATAGAAATCGCGGATTCCGACTGGTTTGATTATGACCCCAATCTTGTCGAGAGTGCAAATATTACCTTTTCGCCTATAATGCTTTCAGCAGGCGGAGAGAAGACGGAACTGCCTCCCATTTCGCTTACGATTGAAACTCCCGAATCACCGGTTATAGTTGTCAGCCCTGCCGAGGATTACATGACGGTAAATACCAGTATTTATCCCCTGGAAATCAAAGTGGTTCCGGGCAGCTCTGTACTTCTTAACGGCGAAGATGTGAGCACTGAGGTAGACCGCAGCGGTTCTCTTTCTGTCATGGTCAATGTTGAACCCAAGGGAGATAATGCGGTTTCTCTGCTTGTTCAAACACCGTATCACAAGCAGGCGCGTAAGGACATTGTAATCTACCGTCCTCAGATGGAGATTCCGCTTGAACTTGCTTATGACACGCCTGCCCGTACAACGCTTAGCGAACAGAAAATCAAGGGCAAAACGCTGCCCGGTGCGCGTATTGTTGTTGATACATCGTATGTATATGACTCCATTATTGTGGATAATGAAACAGGCGAGTTCAGCTTCATTGCACAGTTCTCTACGATAGGCAATAATACCGTTCGATTCCGCGCCAGAATGGATGGAAAAGAAGATTCGGTTATTTCCTTCAACATGTATTATCTGCCTTCAATTGCAGAATACTCCAGCAAAGCGTGGCGAATGGACTATGTCCAGCTGAAGAGTATGTATGAAGCTTGGAAGGGTCGAATTTTCCTGTGCGAAGGTAAGGCGGTTGGATCATTTGTGGAAGGAACGGATCAGTTTATCATAATGGATGTATCGACGTCCGGAGAACCGCAGCTGATCATATTGGAAAACGAATCCAGCCTTGCTTCGGTACGAGTAGGCGATATGTATAAGGCGTACGCTGATGTTAATGGCCGAATGTTTTATAACAACCAATATATTCCGATGCTTGTGGCAAGATATATGGATGCTGCCGAATAATACCGATGCTACAATCTGAATGAATGATACGGAGGAAAAAACAATGATCCGCAGAATAATTGCACTGGTTCTGATTTTGGGATTGGTTGCGGTGCCTGTATTCGCACTGACACTGGAAAATACTTCTCTCCAGATACAGATCGGTCAGATTGGCCGATTGAAGGCTGATGCCGAGGTTGTATGGACATCTTCGGATGAAACGATTGTCAAAGTGGACGAAAATGGCCTTGTGACCGGCATCAACGGCGGCAATGCTATAATTACCGCAACCACTTGGAGCGGTGAAACTGTGTCTGCACAGGTGGAGGTTCAGCAGCCGGTAAGTAGCATTGCGTTTGAAGAACGCAGCCTTACATTCTATCTGGACGATGGACCGAAGAAGATTGGCGTTGTATTTAATCCCGACAACACCACCCAGCGAAAGCTGGTCTGGCGTTCTGAAAACCCGCAGATTTGCACGGTGGATGAAAATGGCGTGCTTACTCCTACAGGAGTTGGTTCTGCCCGCATTGGAGTGAGGGCGGAAAATGGCTTCACTGCAACTGCATTGGTAAACGTTCGCGCCGGAAGAAGTGCATCCGGAAATGCTGCGAGTACCGGTGTTTCTCAGGCAGTGAGTACGCTTGTGCCGATGCAGAGCGTGCAGCCTCAGCCGACCCAAACCCCTCAACCGACTCAAAAACCGGAGCCGGAAATTCCGAACATTACCATTTATGTTGAGGACGGAGAATACCAGGCTGACCTGGGTATAACTTCCTATAAGGAGTGGCGCTCTGAAAACGAAAAGATTTTCACTGTAAGCGATACTGGCGTTATTACTCCGCTTGCCGTTGGCACTGCGCGTGTTGGCGTACGCGGTATGGACAACAAGATCACCATGGCCTATGTAACGGTTGAATATCGCGATCCCAGCAATATTCCGATCCCTGTAGAGGCAGTTTCCTTTGAAAATAAGGAATATACGCTTTTTATGGATGGCGGACCGCAGCAGCTTGTGGCGATTCTTACTCCTGACAATACCACGCAGACCAAGTTGGAATGGCGCTCGGAGAATGAGAATATTTTTACTGTAGATCAGTCCGGCGTGGCTACTCCTGTTTCGGTTGGTAAAAGTCGGGTTGGTGTGATGTGTCAAAATGGCGAGGTTGCAATGGCAACCGTCTATGTAAAGGCGCGCGCTACCGAGATTACAGTATCGACTAACGAAGTTAGTCTGGTTGCTTACGAAAAAACGGATGTTACTGCAACTGTATATCCTGAAGATGCGACCGATCGTGGAGTTATATGGGAAACCAGTGACTCATCTGTAGCTACGGTTACAAAATCCGGCGTAATCTATGGACGCGGCGAAGGCTCTTGCATTATTACTGCAAGGGCAAGTGGCGGAGAAAATGTCACTGCGCAGATTAGTGTGACGGTTTCTGCAAATCCCGAAATCGAGCCCAAGTATATTGCTCTGACATTTGATGATGGTCCGAAGGCATCTACACTGGAAGTTTTGGAGATTCTGGAACAGTATGATATAACTGCCACGTTCTTTATGGTTGGAGTGAAGGCAAAGAACAAGCCTGAGATTGCTCAGGCAGTTGCAAATGCCGGCCATGAAATTGGCAATCATACCTATTCACATCAGAACCTTAAGACATCTTCACGCAGTGATGCAAGACGCTATATAGAAACGGCAGACGAGGTAATCGAAAAAGTCACGGGCGTGATGCCGACGGTACTGCGCGCTCCCGGCGGTTCCATTACAGCCGAACGTGCACGTCAGATTGGCGGCGGAAGATATTTTATCTACTGGACAGTCGATTCCAGAGACTGGGAAAGTCAGAATGCCAATTCGATTTATAAGGTTACTATGCGCGATGTACGTGACGGAGCTGTTCTTCTGTACCACGATACGCAGGCAGCAACAGTCAGCGCATTGCCGCGCATTCTGGATTCTCTGGTAAGAAACGGCTATCACTTTGTCACAGTTTCTGAACTTATGGAATACACCGGAACTGGTGAAACCATGATTTACAATCCTAAATAGAATGCATGTCAGGCTGTGCCTTTGCTCCGCATTTGCAGAAATCAGGAGCAAAAGTACGGCCTGATTGTGTTTTGAATATTCAGAGGGTATTATCAAGATACAGAATGGCTGATGCTTTTGAACTTGACACATATAAATTCATTTTGTATAATTATCAAAGATCATACTCAGGAGAAAAGTTTATGCTGATACCATTTCTTCGTGAAATACCGCTTCTTGCAATTATTCTGGGATTGCTGATCACGGCGGGCGGACAGCAGGAGGCGACATTCGCTCCTGTTGCCAATCTGGATTCGTCCAGATGGAGTGGCGTTGAAATCGCCGAAAGCACCGAAGGGCGTTTGAATGTTCCGCTTTTCTTTCAATATCATTATCCTGAAACCGTGACGGTAGTTGACGGAGAACCGCGTTCGGTTATGACCAGCGGATGCGGTACAACGAGCCTTGCTATGGCTATCCATTACTATCATGGTGATTCTGCAGCAGATGTTACCCCTGCAACTCTTTTTCAGTTTGCTGTGGATGAACATATGTATCAAGGGGAAGGCATAGGCCATTCTGCTTTAAACAAGATCGCGCGAAGTTTTCAATTGCGTGGCGAATGGAAAAGTGGCTCCAGAACACGCATTCAGCGATGGCTTAGAGATGGGAACTTAATTATAGCTCATATGTCTACCGGTATGTTTACCGGAAACACAGGGCATTACATACTCTTGGTGGGCGTAACGGAGGATGGAAAGATTCTGATCAACGACCCGAACAGCGAATTGCTTTCCACACTTGCATTTCCGGTGGAGACAATAATTAAGGAAGGCAAAACGGACACGCCATTTTACTTTGTCGAAATGCGAAAATGACATTTCTGTATTCCTCTTTGTGCAGATAAAAACTGCATAGAGAGGATTTTTTGAGATTTGAAACAACAATAATGCAGCTGGGCACAAAAATTTCGTGATGGTGAGCATAAGTTTTATGGTGATTGTTACGATATAATAATGAAAAATATTGCAAAAATGGTTTGAGCAGCGGGTCGGAAATTTGAGATGATTTGCACAAAATGGCGCGAATTTGTATTTGGAATT
This sequence comes from Clostridiales bacterium, assembly GCA_015056055.1. Taxonomy (GTDB): domain Bacteria; phylum Bacillota; class Clostridia; order Christensenellales; family Aristaeellaceae; genus Alectryocaccomicrobium. The sequence goes on from SVHC01000011.1 coordinate 49,995, forward strand.
AAAATTGTGACGCATATAATTTGTGTGAATGTGAAACCGTGAAGCACAAAATGATGTTTTTCTTTTTCAGCATAATTGTAATATTTATTTCATCTGATATTTCTTGAAACCGCAATGTTGGAAGGGTATTATATGAGAGAAACTGTATCCAATGTGTTCAGGAGGGTTTGACGGTAATATGGATATTACAAACGAAAGGAATAATGCGATTGATGCCGAGGTTGTGGCAAGCATTTCCGATAAACTTTTTCAGGTAATGCCTCTTTTGCGCAAACGCATGCTCCGTGTAGACGGTGTGCAGTCAGAGTATGGAATTCCGTTTTCTCATGTGCAGGTACTCGCAATGCTGGAAAACTCGGGTTCTATGTCTGTATCTGAAATATCCCGACGATTTGGAATTGCAAAGCCCAATATTACACCCTTGGTGGATCGCCTGATCAGTGCCGGTTTTGTTGAGCGTGTGCGCAATAAGGCTGACCGTCGTGTGGTTGACGTATATATTCTGGATTCCGGTCGTCAGAAGCTGAAAGAAATTCAGCAGGCACTGCATGAGCAGGTTATAAGTTGGTCAGACACAATTTCTTCCCAGGATTTCGTTGAGCTGTCTGATGCGCTTTCTACAATAATTCGGATTATGGGTGAAATATAAAAATAAATGAAAAATTTGCCACGGGATGAACTTTCATCCCGTGTTTTTCGTCTGATAAATATAAAGAGTTTCTATGCTGAACCAATGGAGGGATGGTTGATGAAAATAAGATGGACCTTAATTGCAGTTCTGCTTTTGATTGCGGTTGTGCTGAGCGGATGCACTGCTGCAGATGATGTAAATGATCCGCTGGCCAACTATGGCGTAGATGCAGTAGTTCCGTTTCCTACGAAAAAGCCCGGAAACAGTACCGCTACGCCTGCGCCGTCTCCGAGTCCTGCACCGACGGATGTGGTAGTCAGTGTTACACAGGGCTGGCAGACGGAACTGCTGCCAACACCGTCGCAAGCAGCATCCGGCAGCGATTATAAGCAGTTGGCGCGTGGAAACAGTGGTGACGCTGTTCGCAAACTGCAGTCGCGACTCAAGGAGCTCGGTTATCTTACGGGTTCTGTAGATGGTTCTTACGGATCTCAGACAGAAACTGCCGTAAAACGTTTCCAGAAGGCAATTGGCCTTACGCAGACTGGCGTTGCATCGACCTATCTGCAGGAACGCCTGTTTGCGTCCAATGCGCCTGCATATCAGGCAAGTGCGGTCAGCGCAACGGCTACGCCTCGTCCGACCAGTACGCCTTATGTAAGCAGTGCAACGGCAAATCCGTATCAGGAACTCAGCTATGGTTCCAGAGGAACCAACGTGCTGATGCTGCAGAATCGTCTGCGTGCACTCGGTTATTTGAATGGCTCGGCAGATGGCGTATTCGGCTCACAGACGCGTCAGGCGATTATGAAGTTTGAAGAGGCCTATGGAAAACCGCAAACCGGTATTGCTACCGAAGCACTTCTGAAAGTTCTTTATTCTGATAATGCCCGCACCTACAAGGAGGCGTTTGCTTCCGCTACACCTGCTCCTACGCCATATGTTTCCGGAAATGCAGGAAAATATACACTTTTGAGCTATGGCAGCAAGGGAGAGGATGTAAAACGACTGCAATCCCGCTTGGTGGAACTCGGATATCTTCAGAGCACTGTTACCGGAAATTACTATAACAAAACCGTTGAAGCGGTCAGCAAGTTTCAGAAGGCTGTTGGTCTTAGCGAAACCGGTGTAGCTACGGCTGCCATGCAGGAGATTCTTTTCTCTGCGAATGCTCCCAGATACTCCGCTTCAGGTGCTGTGAAACCTAAGCCTACTGCGTCTGCTGGTTATACGCAGCTTAGCTATGGAAGTATCGGCCAGCCGGTGGCTGAAATGCAGGCGCGCTTGATTGAACTTGGATTCCTGTCCGGCAGTGCTGATGGATATTATTACGCACAGACTGTAGAGGCTGTAAAAGCCTTTCAGGCTGCGCTGGGATGGAGTCAGACAGGTGTAGCAACAAGCGATATGCTTGCGATTCTGTTCTCTTCTGCGGCTCCTGATAATGGCAACAATACATCTTCGCCATATAATGAGCTTACTGTGGGCTCAAGTGGCACAGCTGTTTATGCTTTGCAGGCGCGTCTGGTTGAACTCGGCTATGCCAGCGGTACGCCTTCTGGAAGCTTTGGCAAAGCTACTGCTGATGTTGTTAAGCGCTTTCAAGCTGCGCTTGGCTGGGAACAGACGGGTGTAGCAACCATTGCGCTTCAGGAACGCCTGTACGCTGCAAATGCACCGGCTTATTCGCAGCAACCTGCAACTCCTGTTCCGACCCAGAAGCCTGTTTCTACGCCCGTAGTGATGCCGGATGATACGGCACCGATGGCGGCTTACAGAACGCTGCAGCCTGGCTACAGCGGAGCGGACGTAGCAGCGCTGCAGGCACGCTTGGTTGATTTGGGCTATGCTGGTGGTACTCCGAATGGTTCTTACGGTGATGCTACCGCCGAAGCAGTTGTGCGATTCCAAATGTCTATTGGTCTGTATTTGCCGGAAAGTATGGGGATTGCCTCTGCAGCCCTTCAGGAGATTTTGTTCTCGCCGTATGCTCCGTTGTTCGTTGAGGGATTTACAGGGGAAATTGTGGCGGATACTTATGAAGCGCTTGAATATGGCACTTCCGGTGAGGCTGTGTACAAATTGAAGCTGCGTCTGGCAGAATTGGGATATCTGACGGAATTCCTGCCGGGATATGAAGATATTTTTGATGAGAGTACACTCTTTGCAATCACGAATATACAGTATGTAATGGGCGTAACCGAAACAGATGGTATAGCAACTCCTGAGCTTCAGGCGTTCCTGTATTCGGAATATGCAAATAGCCTTAAGATTTCATATTAGTTCGTAGTGAAAATGCTCTGCCGCTTGGCAGAGCATTTTTGCGTGTATCATTATAAAAATTATAATTCTGCTGTTCGGAAACGTTTTTCAAGAGCATACCACCGATTGAGGAATTCTTCCCCCTCGGAGGTGGCTGCAATGTGCGAAATTGCGTTGCGGACATTTTCTACAAAATCAGGAGAAAGCCCGTTTTTTCCTGATGGCATCAGTGGACACATGGCCCATGCGCGCCAATCCATTCGTACATCCCAGCGGCCATCTTTTCGGCGCATGGGAGTAAGGGGGAATATGCGGCATCCCAACGGACGATTGTTACGGTCGCAATGACCGTTGCAAGTAAACAAGTATGCCGGAGCTCCTTCAAGATCACAGGCTTCGACTTTTGCCCAGGGGATATCGGTATAGAACGATTCTTCTTCCGGAAACAGATATACGCCGCCTTGTCCGTCAGAATCGCTTGCACAGCATGAGGCTCCGCAGAGCTGTCCGCAATCGGAGCAAAGGGGAGTACTGTTTTCAAGAATAGAACGGGCTGTTAAGAGAGCCTCTTTAATGGAATGCATATAGATTCCTCCTGTGGTAGTTCTTGATTCAGTATATCATATAATATAGCTGCATTACAAGAAGACAAAGGAGCATTTTGCGGATACAGAGGGGATAACAATGTGTGCGTTATATTGGATATTTTATGCCGGTCGCATATAAAAAACAATCCACCAGTCGAAGTGATGGATTGTTTTTTGTAGAGAATTACGGCAGAACGTTATTAATGTCGTTTGCATCAAGCTGCGAGTTATCAAAAGGCAGCGGAGTGGCAGTCGGAATCGGAGTGGGAGCCTGGGTAGGAGCAAGCGTGGGAATGGGAGTGGGCTGTTCTGTTGCCGAAGGAGCAAACAGATTGGGAGAATTATTGTCAGTAACCGGATTATTCGTCGCTACCGGGCCAAAGTTTGCATTGGCATCACTAAAATCATCATAGCCGTCATTATCAAGCTGGGGGAGATCGTTGACTATCGGTTGTTCTACGATGACGGGTTCAGGGAAAAGCCATTCAGCAGCTTCGTCGGAAATGCTGCCAATAACGCCGCGAACACCGGTCAGACGAACAATGCCCCTATTTTCCAGAATGCGCAATGCTACAACTGCTAATGCCAGAATAAGTACCAGAATCAGGATTCCTTTAACTACGGAAAGAATCTTTTTTCCGACACTGATCTCATCGTCGTCATCGTCGTCGTCATCGTACTCGTCGGCATACTCGTCGTCGTCGTACTCATCATCGAAGTCATCGTATTCGTCACGCGGAGAAGGAGTCTGCTTCACGGCAGGCATAATCTTGGTTTCAGCTGTATCTTCATTACCAAAGTCATCAAAGTCAAAATCATCGAAATCTTCTTCAACGGCTTTGGCGGCTTTGCGCGCCTTTTTGTCCTTCTTGCTTTTGCGCGGAATGAGCTCTTCTTCTTCGAATCCGTCGTCATAGAAATCGTTGTCTTCATCGTTTGAATTGCTTTCATCATCGTTTACGACGGATGCAACTGCTGCCATGCCACGAATCGGCTTATAAACCTGGGTGGGCTGTTCTGCGACGGCTTCGCCGGATTCGAGCATACGACGCTCGCGGCGAGACAATGTTGTTTTTCCCTCTGCATCGTTATCGATGCTTTCTGCAAGAAGTGCAGTCAGCTCAGCAATGTTTTTTTCTTTTTGATCTGCCATTTTATATCCTCCCTCAGATACAACGGTAATATTTTCTTTGTGGATTTCGGATGTTGGGTTAGAAATTGGATGAGCAAAGACAATCGCTTCTTCCAAATCTTTTTGGAAAGAATCATTTACAGGGCGATTTTCACGAATGGGGAATTCGGTATCGTTGGTAATCGGCTCTGCAGATTCGAATTCGGTATCGAAATTATCGGATTCTTCGAAATAATCCTTTTTTGGGGGACGTGCAAAGCGCTTTTTCAATGTGTCCTTCAGAGATCGTTTTATCGTATTTTCCTCTTCCGACTCATCATCTTCGAAATCCTCATCGTCCCAATCGTCATCAAGATCCTCGTCCTCGGCAGAAGAATCTTTACGCTTAAAATTGAAAGCGGGCAATTTGAATCCTATTCTGGGTCTTTGGGGTTCAGGTTCGATGTCTTCGTCTTCTTCAAAAAGATCGTCTCCGTCATCCAACGCTTCGAAAGAACTATCTTCCGGCATGGAAAGGGCATCGGTTTTATCATCATCGAATGCGTCCGAATCGAAATCTTCGTCATCAGTTTCGGCTTCATCGGGAACGCGTCGCTTACGAATGATGATTCGATCTTTTACTTTTCCGACCAACTTGAGGAAGGGATCAAAAGGATTGGGTTCGCTTTCGTCGTCTTCCGTAAGAAACTCGTCCGTAGCCTTTTCAATCGGCATTGTATTGAAGCGCGACTTTTCTTCCGTAGTAAATATTTCCGGAATTTCGGGCGCAGAATCCACCGGAATACTCTTAGGGGATGCAGTGTGCGTGGCATCTTCCGACGGTGAATTCACGGGGATATCATTTGTGTGGTGAGCGCGGGGAGCGGGTCTGACGGGCTGAACTGCTTCGCTGGGGGTGGATTGGGAATTCACCCCTGCTTTTTTCTTGGGAGAGGCAGCTACATTTGCCAATGCCTCTGCGCTGCGATGCTCAGGTTCAAATGATTTGAGCCACTCCTCATGCTTACGCTTGAGCTCATAGTAGTCCATACGCGATTCATCGCGCTTATTGCTTGCCATAGAAAACCGTCCTTCATAACAGCATATGAATATCAAATTTATTATACCACATAAACGAAGAAATTCAAGTCTTTTGTTATACAATCGCAAAACTTCACGTTGCTGCATATTGATGATGTGTCCCAGAATCGTAAAGGGGGAAGGAAATATGAATTCCATCCGAGGTATGCTGCAAATGGCCAATTCGCGAAAAAAATATCCGATCGGTGTAGGAAATTCTGCATATCCCACTGCCCAAGGCTCCAATGCTCAGATGGTAAAACCGCAGGTTCAGCAACGAACTTTTTTTAATTCAAACGTACCGCAGCAAAGCAATTCGTGCCATTACATAGTACCGCAGACTGTGCAGCAGTCAGATTCAGCTACCATGCGCACTCCGCCTGAAATCCCTGCGCAGATTCCTGCTCCTGTCGTTAAAAGCGGTGCCATATATCGTGATCTTATGAAGCGGCACGATCGTTTTACGCAGCGTCATCTCTAAAGATCGTCTACATAAGATAAAGTAAGGGGGGATTCCATGATTCGAAATGATTATCGCCGCGCGCTTATCATGCTGCGAGGACTCGAAAAAGGGTATTCAGGACATGTGCGGCTGGAACGCCGAACGCTCCGCGGAATGCTGCAGTTTTCTGTTACCACACCATCGCAGAATAGTGGGAATCTGCATGCTGCTGTTATTGGGCAGCGTGCAGGAAATTATATTGCACTGGATCTGGGCGAACTGGGACATGACGGACGTGGGCAGGCTGGACTGAATGCTGCAATTGATCCGAGGAATGTTCTGGGGGCTGACTTGGATGAATGTCTGCTGCTGGTCGTTTCAGCGATTTCAGAAAACAGTGTGAATATCGTACTTATGGGCTATCTGAATGGCTCCTGCGAGATAAACTGGTCCGGATTGCGCGATACAATCACGGAACTTTATGGTGCGAACAAAAATTTGGCTGCAGAAAACGGAGTTGTTCTGCAGCCTGCCGAAGCAGATATTTATTCCGTAGAGGAAGATGTTCCTGAAGTGTTTACTCCATTGAAGGGAGAAAACAATGTTGCTGCCGAGCAGCTTGTTATATCTGCCGAGGAAATTTCTGTAAATCAGAGTATTGGCGAGGAACATGCTTTTTTGCCGGGAGCAGATAATGTGGCAAGGGAACAGGAATATATCGACAATAATGCTATGGAAGAACAAATGGAAAATGCAACCTTTATACCGCAGGAGTTGATAGAGATGGAAGTGGCTAATGAAAAAAACTCACATGGTCAAGAGGATGAAACGGAGGTACTATTTTTCAGGGATGAATTTACAGAGGAAGAGATGATTGCGCAGAATCAGCCGGAGGCATTTGGTTCTTTCGAAGAACGCGATGCGAACGAAGCAGTAGAGCCGGAAAAAATACAGATGGACAATATGGTTGATGCGAATATAGCACAGGAGGAAATGCTGTTTTTATCTGCGGAAAACAATGATACAGATTTGGAATGTGAAAGCAAAACAGCTGTTTTCATTGATTTTGACGCAGCGTGGCCGCCGATTGCAGTTGGCTTAAAGGAACTGTTTATGCAGAACAATCCTGTTGATACATTGAAAGAGGAAGGATATATTTTTGTTCGTGCGCCTATGTACAGTCAAACGGGCTATGACCATTGCATTGCAGGTCTGCACGTGAAAAATGGGATTCCTGATGTTGTTTGCTATGCCATTCCGGGTGAATATGGCATGGAACCTCCGCCGGGGCTGGAAGGATATACGTGGCGTGCAGGTGAAAATGGCAGCGGATTTTGGGTAGTGTTTATTGATGCGGATAGTGGCGAACAGATGCTGTAAAACCAGTCATAGCGTTGACAATTACTCTCATATCGTATATGGGACGAGAAGAGGGAGGGATGCGTTATGGCGCTTACAGTTGTACGACGCGGAATAGAAATCGAGCGGTTGATAGGTTCGGAAGATACGCAGATACTTTTGCGTGCTGAAGCAATGGTCAGTGGGGCGGGACGGGAAGAAGTGCATATCCTGATGGCGGACGCATATCTTGCCCTTGGAGCAGTTGAAGTACAGACAGACCGCGTTGTGCTGGATGGAACCGTATATGCACAGGCGGCATATCGTCTTGGCGATGAATCTTCTGTAAGGGCTCTTACAGCGCAGACAACACTAAACCATGCCATTGACATGGAAGGCGCTGCGGCCAAGATGATCGCGCGTGCAGAGGGAAAAGTAGAGCATGTAGAGGCAAAGTATGAAAACGGTCACATGGCTTTCCGCATTTCGGTGCGATTGCGCGTGAGGGTTTTAAATCTTGCTCCCGTTGAGGTCATTAATCATCTTTCCGGTACGAATGGGATTGAAACCAAATATACAGAAATTTGTTCTGCCAAGCTAAGTGCCGAATCAGGGAGCGCTGCTCTGCTGCGGGAAGCGGTGACTTTGCCCAGCACATTGGATGCACGCTGTGCGCTGATGGACTGGTTTTCTGCTTCGGTAGAAAGCATTTCAAGAGATTTGGGCGGTGTTAGAGTTGCAGGCAAGGTAATGACAGAGGTGCTTATTGCCAGCGGTGTTTCCGGTCGTCCGGTTGCGCTTGTTAAATACGCGATGCCGTTCGATCAGCTTGTGGAACTTCCGGATTGGCTGGCGGAGGATGTAAATGCCTTTGTGGAAGTCAAACGCCTATACAGTCAAGTGGAGGAAGGTGGACAGAATGATTCAAGTCTAAAATTGGAGGCGGAACTGGCTGTTCATGTATGTGCAATGGGGAAAGACTGCACGGAGGCATTGATTGACGCTTACGGAACCGGCGAGGAAACTGTAAACGTGGAGCAGCATGCACTGGAAATTTTGGCTGGCATCAATTCCGTTTCTTGTCAGGACAGCTTTAAAAACACAATGCTCTTGCCGCCGGGTTCGCCTGGGGTGGGTTCGGTACTGGCAACGAGAGCGATTCCTACGCTTAGCGGTTTTTATTCCGAGGATGGATATAGCGTATTTGAAGGAGTCATTGAGGTAACTGCCTTGTATATGCCGTCTGGTTCGGATAAACTGAATGCTGCTGTTGCGGAATTGCCGTTTTCTTTGCGATGTCAGGGGGAACTGACGGAAGATGCATGGGTAAATGTTAGGGTAATCAATGTCGAAGCGAATGCTCTGATGAGTGATAGGCTTGAAGTGCGTGCAACGTTGGAAGTGGCAGGAGAATCGCGAATGACACAAAACATAAAAATTGCCGATTCAGTTGCAGAAGCAGATACGGGTATCAGAAAAAAAGGAATTATGATTATATGGCCTGCGGAAGATGATGATCTATGGTCAATAGGAAAGCGTTATCGCATTTCTGAAGAAAGGCTGCTTGAAATGAACGGAGGCAAAACTGTAAGAGCAGGAAGTGCAATTGTGGCGCATATCTAACCGGATAAGATCAAGGAAGGACGAATGTTAGGGTTCGTCCTTCCTTTGCTGATACAAAAAAGGAATATCCGACTTGTAGCGGAGATTCCTTTGAGAATTAAAAACAATTTTAGCTCAGACCAAGCTCGTCCATCATTTTACGGATTTTGGGAGTTGCATCCATAAGAGGAGCGATGGAGCTATCGTGATTCAGAGTGTTGATAATTTTGCCCATGAACTTGGACATATCAACCAGATGGAACCATTCACCCTCCAGAGCCTTGGGATTCAGATAGGTGAGGTTGGTGGAGAAGACCTTATTCAGCATGCCGTCGCGATAGAACTGCTCAAAACGTTCTACACCTTCAGTAAAGAATGCGAAGGTCGTTGATACAAACACGCGTGCGGCCTTGCGCTTCTTGAGTTCAACGATAATATCGAATACAGATTCACCGGAGGCGATCATATCGTCAACGATCAGAACATCCTTACCTTCGACATCTGCACCGATGTATTCATGCTGAATGATAGGATTCTTTCCGTTTACGATGCGCAGATGATCGCGGCGCTTATAGAACATACCGACATCCACGCGCAGGACATTTGCATAATAAATTGCACGATCCATAGCGCCGGTATCGGGGCTGATGACCATAAGATTGTTGCGGTCGAAATTCTTGCATTCGTCGCTGTTGAGGAAAGCCTTCAGGATGGTATAGGTGGGATAGAGGTTTTCGAAGGATACAAGCGGGATTGCATTTTGAATCGTCGGATCATGTGCGTCGAAAGTAAGCAGAACTTCTACACCAAGACGCTCAAGTTCCTGCAGGGCCAGAGAACAGTCAAGAGATTCGCGGTCCTTGCGCTTGTGCTGGCGGGATGCATACAGAAGGGGCATCATCAGGGTAACACGATTCGCTTTGCCGGCGATAGCAGAAATAACACGCTTGATATCCTGCAGATGCTCATCGGGGCCCATGTGTGTTTCAAAGCCAAACATACGATAAGTGCAGGAATAGTTTCCAACATCGGCGATAATATAGATGTCCTTTCCGCGTACGGTTTCGCGGATTTTTACTTTGCCTTCGCCGTTCGAAAAGCGAACCTGATCAATGGGGATAATATAACTGCCCGGCTGATCTTCTTCGCCGCGCATAGCTTTAATATGACGATCAATTTTCTGACCGATTTCATGACAGCCGTTCAAAACAATAAGTCCGAGCTCTCCGTGTTCATGGATGCGTCCACTGGCTACACTCATGTTTAATTCCTCCATATGTAGAATCACATTCGCATTATTGATTATATCACTTTTTGTCGAAATGTACAATGGACTTTCTGTATAATACCTGTTACTTTGCGCCTGTTTCTTTCTTTAATAGAAGGTATATTTCCGGGCTTTAGTGTATTAAAGAGCTTCTGCGGCTTTCTTTTGCTTGATAATGCCTGTGGCCATTTCATCGCAACGATTGTTCATGGGATTGTCAGCATGCCCTTTCACATGAATCAGATGCAATACGTGAGTATTGGACAAGGATAGCAGTTCTTCCCAGAGCTCCTGATTTTTTACGGGCTTTTTATCAGCCTTTATCCACCCACGGGCATGCCAGCTTTTCAGCCAACCCTTTTTGAATGCATCTACAAGATAGCTGCTGTCGGAATACAAATCTATCTCGCAAGGCTCTTTCAGTGCGCGCATTGCCATGATGGCAGCCATTAATTCCATTCGATTGTTGGTGGTTTCAGGTTCATAGCCGGACATTTCCCGGCGATTGTTTCCAAAAATCAAAATAGCGCCCCAACCGCCCGGACCAGGATTTCCGGAACATGCGCCGTCGGTATAAATTGTAACGCGTTTCATGGACAGTGCCTGCCTTTCTAAAAAACTGCAGCTCTGGATTTACAATGCAGTTTGCAATCTGCTGCGCTGTATTATACCCGGATGACGGCTAAATTGCAAGCAAAAAAAGCTTTTGCGCGGATAGTTCTGCTTGGCTTTGAGCAAAATGATTTGCGAACAATGAATGAGGAGGCGTCTTAGTGAAAAAACGATGCTTTTGTTTTGCGCTGACCGCAATGCTAATGTTCTCAGTGGCGGGATGCATGCCATCAAATACACAGGAATTTGCCAAAACTGAAGCCGTCAAAGAAGGAGAGGGGCGAAAACCGGCATTGCCCGAGGAAATTGTTCTGGTAAACGGAATGCCGGAGATAGCGGTGTATAATACCGCTACAGATAAGGTTGAGAAAATGGATATAGAAACCTATGTTCAAGGAGTTCTTGCGGGTGAAATGCACAATGACTGGCCGATGGAAGCTTTGAAGGCTCAGGCAATTCTGGCGCGAACTTTTGTGCTGAATTTTATTTCGGAAAAGGATTCAATGTACGATAATGCCGATATATCCACCGATATTAAAGAGGCGCAGGCGTATGATGCTTCAAAAGTCAATGCGCGAATACAGGAGGCGGTCAAACAGACTTATGGTCTGGTATTAACATACAATGGTCGGTTTCCTAAGACATGGTTTCATGCACATGCAGGAGGAATAACAGAATTACCCAGTGTTGCCCTTGCCTATAAAGATGGTGATCCGGGATATGCGCGTGTTCTGGAATCGGCGGATTCTGATAAGGCGCCTGACAATATCAAACAGTGGAAAGCTACGTTTTCTCTTGATGATATAGAAGATGCATGTGAGAATCTTGGCATCAATACGGGGGATATAACTTCTTTTGAAATCGGCAGCAAGGGAGAGTCGGGACGCGCTGCTTATTTTGTTATTAATGGCAAAAAAGTATCTGCTCCGGAACTGAGGATTCAACTTGGAAGCACAGAAATGAAAAGTACTCTTTTGACGGGCATTGATATTGGAGATGAAGACATTACGTTTACCGGAAAAGGCTATGGACATGGTGTTGGAATGTCCCAGTGGGGAGCATATGCTATGGCAGAAGCCGGAGACAGAGCTGAAATTATTTTGAGCTACTATTATCCGGATACGGATTTGGTGAAGATTTACTAAGGACGATTTAAGGGCAGAAAAAGCGCTGTCTCCAAATGACTGAAAGAGTCAAAGGAGGCAGCGCTTTTTTTGAAATACAATTACGGAAGCATTCCGCGTTCTTCCATCTTACTGACGATTGCTTCGATTTCGGGATTCATTACTGTTGCAAAATAGTTTCTGGGGGTTTCGCGCAGACGAATCTGTTCAAAGGTTCCATCGGGATGCAACAAAACTTCTGCGGGGCGCATTTTTCCGTTATAGTTGTAACCCATTGCATAGCCGTGAGCGCCCGAATCGTGAATAACTACGAGATCACCCATTTCGATTTCAGGAAGTTCGCGCTGAATGGCAAATTTGTCGTTGTTTTCGCACAGGGAACCAACCACATCGTATACGCGATTTCTGGGAGCATCTTCTTTGCCGGCTACCGTTATATGATGATAGGCACCATACATTGCCGGGCGCATAAGGTCAGCGGCGCAAGCGTCAAGACCGATATAGTCGCGGTAAATATTCTTTCTGTGCACAGCATGTGTTACGAGCCATCCGGCAGCACCGGTCATATAACGGCCGAGCTCTGTTGCAATGCGGATATCGCCCATTCCGTTGGGAACCAGTACTTTTTCGTAGGCTTTGCGTACGCCTTCGCCAATCTGTGCAATGTCTGCTGCATTCTGCTCGGGACGATACGGAATGCCTACGCCGCCGGAAAGATTGATCATGAAGAACTTTGCACCGGTTTTTTCCTTCAGCTCGACTGCCAGTTCAAAGAGAATTTCGGCAAGAGCGGGATAGTATGCATTATCGGTCGTGTTGCTTGCGAGGAAAGCATGCAGACCGAATTCCTTTACGCCGAGTTCTTTAAGACGACCGATACCCTCAATCAGCTGTGCTTTGGTGAAACCGTATTTCGCCTCGCCGGGATTACCCATTACATCTGTTCCGAATACGAGCGTTCCGCCGGGATTGTAGCGCATGCAGATTTTTTCCGGAATGCCGCCATGTTTGTTCAGGAAATCAATATGGGTGATGTCATCCAGATTGACGGTGCCGTCCAGTTCGCGAACATATTTAAACTCATTTGCCGGCGTCATGTTGGAAGAGAACATAATTTTATCGCCGGAAAAACCGAGTGCCTCAGCCAGCATCAATTCTGCCATAGAGGAACAGTCAACGCCGCAGCCTTCTTCCTGAAGAATTTTAATGATTGTCGGATTGGGATTTGCCTTTACCGCAAAATATTCTCTGTAACCCTTATTCCACGCAAATGCATTGTTCAGCGCGCGTGCGCGGGAACGGATTTCCTGTTCGTCATACAGGTGAAACGGAGTGGGGATTTTTTCAGAGATGCGTTCAAGAATTTCTTTGGAGGGGGCTGTTTTAATAACTGCCATACTGTTCCGACCCTTCTGTTATTGGTTTTACCGGGAGCTGCTTTGCTGATTGCTGAGGCTCCAGGCTTCCTTCAAATATGAATACAGAGATTTTACACCATATCGACGCGTTTCGCAAGGGGGTTTGGGCACAATCCGGATTGAACGGAAGTGTTTTTTGTGTTACAATATAATGTATGCATGGAATTGCTTAGGAGGGTGGGTATAAATGGAACTCACAGATAGAATTGATGTATTGCTGTCGCGCGTAGAAAAGCCTGTTCGTTATATGGGCGGCGAGTATGGCAGTGTGATGAAAGATCCTGCGGAAGTGGATGTGCGCTATGCATTCCTTTTCCCGGACGTATATGAAGTGGGCATGTCCCATTTGGGTATGAAAATTCTGTATCACGCTATGAATAGAATGGATGGCGTATGGTGCGAACGTGTGTTCTCCCCGTGGATTGATATGGAAAAATTGATGCGTGAGGAAGGCGTACCGCTTTTTTCGCTGGAATCCCGCACACCTGTAGGGGAGTTTGATTTCCTTGGAATTACCCTGCAGTATGAGATGAGCTACACCAATATTCTTTCCGCGCTGGACCTTGCCGGAATACCGATTCTTGCAAAAGATCGCAAGGATGGCCCCTTTGTTGTTTGCGGTGGTCCTTGCGCATTCAACCCCGAACCGCTTGCTCCGTTTGTGGACTTCTTTGCAACCGGTGACGGTGAGGAGCTGACTCTTGAATACATTCGTCTGTATCGCAAATGGCGCGAGTCCAATCAGCCCCGCGAAGCATTCCTCGAAATGATTGCAGAGCTTGACGGAATCTATGTGCCTTCGCTTTATGATGTCAGCTACAATGAGGATGGCACGATTGCCCAGATTCTTCCCAAGAAGAATGCCAAGTGTCCCGTTATGAAGGCGATGGTAAATGATCTTACGGCAGCCGACTATCCGGAGACTCTTGTCGTTCCTTACGGTGAAGTGGTTCACAACCGCATCATGCTGGAAATCTTCCGCGGCTGTACGCGTGGATGCCGTTTCTGTCAGGCTGGTATGATCTATCGTCCGGTGCGTGAACGTTCCATGGATCGCCTTTTGGAACTGGCAGAAAAGCTGGTACGCGCAACCGGATACGATGAGATTTCGCTTATGAGCCTTTCCAGCGGTGATTATTCCTGTCTGCCGGATCTTGCACATGAAATGGTAAAGCGATATCAGGAAAAGCGCGTCAAAATTTCTCTGCCGTCTTTGCGCATTGACTCTTACCTGAAGGATACTCTGCAGGAAACGCAGAAGGTGCGTAAAACTGCGTTGACCCTTGCTCCGGAAGCCGGTTCTCAGCGTTTGCGCGATGTTATCAATAAAGGCGTTACCGAAGCCGACCTGATCCGTTCTGTAACCGATGCGTTTGAAAGCGGTTGGTCTGCAGTAAAACTGTATTTTATGATTGGTCTTCCGACCGAAACGGATGAAGACGTTCTCGGCATCGCAGACCTTGCAAAGAAGGTTGCGCAGTGTTACTTTGCTGTGCCGAAGGGGCAGCGTGCGCCCGGACTGCGCATTACCGTGAGCGCTTCCGTATTTGTTCCGAAGCCGCATACGCCTTTCCAGTGGGCCGGACAGCCGGACAGCGAAACGATTCATCGCCGTCAGCAGATGCTGAAGCAGGCTCTCTCCGGCATTAAGGGAGTAGACTTCAAGTATCACGAAATGGATGTCAGCTTCATTGAAGCGGTATTTGCACGCGGCGACCGTCGCATTGCGGATGTGCTGCTTCGCGCATGGCAGCTTGGCTGTGAATTCGAAGGATGGTCCGAGCAGTTTCGCAATGATTTGTGGATGCAAGCCTTTAAGGATACCGGTGTGGATCCGTATTTCTATGCCTGCCGTGAACGCTCCACGGATGAAATTATGCCGTGGGATCATATCGATGCCGGCGTGACCAAAGAATTCCTGCTGCGCGAGTGGAACAAAGCCCTTGCTGCAGAGGTTACTCCCGACTGCCGCAAGCGCTGTTCCAATTGCGGAGTCCGTCGCTATAAGGGGGCGTGCGTATGAGAGCTCTTTATTGTTTTGCTAAAAAAGATCGCTTGCGCTTTGTGTCGCATTTGGATCTGCAGCGCTTTATGCAGCGTGCGCTGAACCGAACCAGCCTGAACATTGCATATTCCAATGGATTTAATCCGCATCCGATTCTTTCGTTTGCATCTGCGCTTGCGATGGGCTGGACGAGTGACTATGAACTGTTTGATGTGAAGTTTGCATCTCCGGTTACGGAAGAGGTAGCCCTTGCTGAAATGCAGGCTGCGCTTCCGCCGGATCTTCCCATTCTGAGCGTGCGCCTGGTGGAGGACAACCATCCTGCTCTTATGGGCAAGCTTGTTATGGCAGATTACGAAATCCGTTTGAGCGGTGAGAGCAGCGAAGAAGTGTGCGCAGCAATTGATACTTTCCTTGCACAGGAAAGCGTTATTGCACTGCGTAAGACGAAGTCCGGCGAAAAGCCCACGGATATTCGTCCTATGGCGCGCATTCTTGAAAAACGTCCCTATGGTATTTTTGCCCGTTTGATGCTGACTGAGAAAGAAACACTCAAACCGGATCTGCTTGTGAATACTCTTGCTTCAATGGCAAACGTATCTGCTCCGGAAATGAGAGTTCATCGTTTGATGCTTCTGGGTGAAGATGCAGGCGGAAATGCAATTCCGCTGCAGGAGGTTTAATCTCCAGGCATGAAAAAACAGATTCTTGCGGAATCGTTTTGCGGGCAAACGCGTCTGGCTGTCTTGGAAGACGGGGGGCTTGCCGAAATCTATTCCGAAAATGAAGGGCAGGAAAAGCTTGCTGGCAACATTTATCTTGGGCGCGTTGTCAATGTTCTGCCCGGCATGCAGGCGGCATTTGTGGACATCGGCGAAGAAAAGAATGCCTATCTTTCGGTCGCAGATATACAGGTTGACAAAAAAGAGATGGGAATCGATTCTTCCTCGGTGGAATCTCAGCTGTGTGGCGTTTCCATCAAAAAGCTTCTGAAGCCCGGACAGGATATTCTGGTTCAGATTCTGAAGGAGCCGGGTGGAGCAAAGGGAGCCAGAGCTTCTTGCCATCTTACGTTGCCGGGACGTTTATGTGTTTTGCTGCCAACGGTGGATTGCATCGGCATTTCCCGCAAGATTACGGATTCTGCTGAAAGGCAGCGATTGTATAATCTTGCTGCGGAGATAAAGCCCGAGGGAATGGGGCTAATCATACGCACTGCGGCAGAAACTGCAGATGAAGCAGAATTGAAAAGGGATATTGAGGCGAATGTCCGTATTTGGACAATGATACATCGCCGCTCAACATACTCAAAAGCACCGGCTCTTATGCATCGCGATTTATCGCTGATTTATCGCGCGGTGCGGGATATGCTTACAGGCGATGAAGTCCAAATGTACATTGATAATGAGCAGCAGTATCGTGTGGCACTTGAAACTGCCGATATGTTTTCTGCGGAATGCAAAGAATGCATTCATCTGTACAATGATAAAAGGCCGTTGTTTGACGTATACGGAATTGATCGTCAGGTTGAGAAAGCTCTGCAGCGTCGTGTATGGCTTAAATCCGGCGGTTATCTGATTATCGATTATACCGAAGCGCTAACCGTTATTGACGTCAATACAGGAAAGTTTACGGGTAAATCCTCCTTCAATGAAACGGTT
Organism: Clostridiales bacterium; assembly: GCA_015056055.1. Lineage (GTDB taxonomy): Bacteria > Bacillota > Clostridia > Christensenellales > Aristaeellaceae > Alectryocaccomicrobium. Next base: position 67,135 of record SVHC01000011.1, read on the forward strand.
CTTGCCATCAATTGCGAAGCGGCAAAGGAAATTGCACGCCAGTTGCGATTGCGTGATATAGCAGGTATCATTGTTATTGATTTTATTGATATGGAATCAGACGAAGACAAGGAGAAGCTGCTGGGGTGCCTGCGCGATGCGCTTTCGCATGATCGTGCAAAAACGAATCTGGCTGGGGTATCTAGTCTTGGACTTGTTGAAATGACACGAAAACGCATCCATCAGCCGCTCCACTTGCAGGCGCTTTGTCCGTGCAGGGAGTGTCAGGGAAGCGGGCTTGTTCCGTCCGCGGATACAACGGCGCGAAAGATTCTTCGTGAGCTGCGTGCGCGCGATTCCGTGGGTGAAAAATCTCCGCTGCTTATTGAGACATCTTTTGAAGTTGCGGAAGCGCTTTTGGGCATAGAAGTGCCGTTTGAGCGTTGCTATGTTCGTGCAGATGCAAGTCTTCACGGAGATAAATACAACCTTGTTGCCGCGCAGGAGAATGCTTTGCCGGCGAAAACCAGACCACTATCAAGGAGAAATTCATGAGTAGAGAATCGTTGTTCATCTCTGAGAATGATATTGCATCCCAGAAGCAGTATATTAATGATATAAATACGCATTTTTCCGGCAGGCTTACGTATCACATTGTAACCCTCGGTTGCCAGATGAATGTGCGTGACAGTGAAACGCTTTCCGGCATGATGCGGGATATGGGATTTGCGCAGGCAGAAAAAGAGCAGGCAGATATCGTTCTGTACAATACCTGCTGTGTTCGCGAAAATGCCGAAAACCGTGCGCTTGGAAACGTGATTTGGCTGAAAGAACTGAAGAAGAATCACCCTGACATGATCATCGGCGTTTGCGGATGTATGATGCAGGAAAAGGGTGTTGCGGAACATTTGCATGCTCAGTATCCCTTTATTGATCTGATCTTCGGTACGCACAATGCTTACCGCTTCCCGGAGTATCTGCACAGGATCTTGTTTGAAAGATGCCGAGTTGCTGATGTTGTGGCAAGCGACGGCATCATTGCAGAGGATCTTCCGGTAATGCGTTCGGAAAAGCACAGTGCCTTCGTAAACATCATGTACGGGTGCAACAATTTCTGCTCTTATTGCATTGTGCCGTATGTGCGCGGACGTGAGCGCTCACGCAGAGTTGAAGACATTCTGAGTGAAGTGCGCAGTCTGAAGGATGCGGGCGTAATGGAAATCACGCTGCTGGGTCAGAATGTCAATTCTTACAATGGCGGCGGAAGCGAATTTGCAAATCTTCTGCGCAGGATTTCGGATGTGGGTATTCCGCGTATCCGCTTTATGACTTCACATCCTAAGGATCTTTCGGATGATCTGATTGCAGCTATGCGAGATGTTCCTAATGTAATGCCGCAGCTGCATCTGCCGGTTCAGGCAGGAAATAGCGAGATTCTGCGCCGAATGAATCGTCGCTATACGCGGGAACACTATCTTGACCTGGTAAATCGTTTGCGCGATGCTGTTCCGGAAATTGGTCTTACTACGGATATTATTGTAGGTTTTCCGGGTGAAACCCTTGAACAGTTTGAAGACACCATGTCTTTGGTTGAAAAGGTTCGATACGACTCTGCATACACGTTTATTTTTTCGCTGCGTCGAGGAACTGCAGCGGCGTCTTATCCTGATGATACGCCCGCTGATGAAAAAAGTCGCCGTATTCAGCGATTGATTGATCTGCAGCAGAATATTTCTCAGGAAATTTTGGATGCGCAGGTTGGCAAAAAAGAAATCGTTCTTGTTGACGGTCAGTCTACCCGTGACGCGGGTTATATCTGCGGCCGTACTCCGCGCGGACACATGGTAAATTTCCCGGGAAATGTTGAGCTTCTCGGAAAGCTTGTACCGGTACAAATTTTGTCTGCCGGACGCAATACCCTGAAAGGAGAAATTATACATGCATAATGTATTTGCAAAGACGCGTGAACTCGCCGATGCGATCATGCAGTCGGAAATCTATCATCAGATGCGCGCTGCTGAGGAAAAGGCAATGAAGAATCCTGAGGCGTCTGCCATTCTTGGCGAGTATATGGAAGCCAAGGGAGCGGTAGAAATGCTTTTGCAGTCTGGAGATCCTGATCCGGCGGCTCTGAAAGAGCTTTCCGAGAAAATGGACAACTGTCAGGAACGCCTTCAGCTGATCGATGAAATTGTTCAGCTGACGCAGACTCGTGAGGCGTTTGGCAATCTGATTGGCCAGATAAACCAGCTCCTGCGCTTTATTGTAAGCGGCCAAGTGGATGATGGCGGGTGTGGCGGTTCTTGCGACTCCTGCGGTTCCTGTGATTCCTGCGGCGGATGCTCGCATTAAGCTGTTTTGTAGAATCAAATTAAGCGTGTTGGAGTACTGATTGCAACGCAGCATGCCTTTGAAACTATTATTGTGTCTACACTAGGAGGAAAAAGATGGCCATTTCGCCGATGATGCGACAGTATCTGGACATCAAGGAGCAAAACCCGGACTGCATACTGTTTTTCAGGCTGGGGGACTTTTATGAAACTTTTTTTGAGGACGCCGAGCTCGCTTCGCGCGAGCTGGAATTGACTCTTACCGGCAAAGATTGTGGTCTGGAGAAACGCGCGCCTATGTGCGGAATACCGCATCATGCTGCGGAAGTGTATATCAAGCGTCTGATTGAAAAAGGGTATAAAGTTGCGATTTGTGAGCAGATGAGCGATCCTGCGCTGTCCAAAGGCTTGGTTGAACGTGAGGTAACACGCATCATTACACCCGGAACGATCATCGATACCTCCATGTTGGAGGAACATTCATCCAACTATATTCTTTCATTGTGCCTGAACAAGGAGAAGGCTGGCTGTGCCTTCTGCGATATTTCCACTGGCGAATTTTACGCATATCAGTTTGATCATGCTTCTTCACGTCTGTATGATGAGCTTTCACGCATTCAACCTCGTGAAGTGCTTACAAACGATGCTTCACGCATTCCGAAACTGCCGGGTATCCTGATTACTCCTGTGGGGAATCTTGAATACAAAGATGCGCTTCGTACGGTTGTGGAGCACTTCGATGCTTCGATTGATGAGATGGGATTTGCGGGTGAAAAGCTGTCCGTTACTGCGGCTGGAAGCCTTTTGAACTATCTAACTTCCACGCAGCGTAATACGCTTTCTCATATTATGAAGCTGCAGCGGCATGATGCGCAGCGCACCATGGGCTTGGATGCGGTTGCTTCTTCTAATCTGGAACTTACACAGACGCTGCGGCAGAGGAAAAGGGAGGGATCCCTTTTCTGGGTTCTGGACAAAACGGTAACTCCTATGGGAAGCCGCATGCTGCGTTCTTGGATCGAGCGTCCTTTGCGCGAAAAAGACCAGATTGAGATGCGCCTTGATGCCGTCGAATATTTTGCACGCAATGCAATCAAGCTGGATGAAATCCGCGAAGCACTTCGACCTGTATATGATATTGAGAGGCTTTTGAGTCGAATTGCCTATGAAGTAATAAATCCCAGGGACTGCATAGCGCTTGCTGCTTCTTTGCGTGCGGTTCCCGGAATCCTTACACTTCTGGGAGGGGCAGATGCGCCGCTGATTCAGGCTGTATCTTCCATGCTTGACCCCATGGAGGACATCTGCGCTCTTCTGACGGATGCAATTTCGCTGGATGCGCCTATTGCCGTGCGCGAGGGCGGTATATTCCGTGATGGATACAATCAGGAGTTGGATGAATATCGCCATGCGTCAAGGGATGGAAAAACCTGGCTTTCTGCACTTGAACAAAAAGAACGCCAGGAAACCGGTATAAAAAACCTGAAAATTGGTTACAATCGTGTCTTTGGCTACTATATTGAGGTTACGCGTTCCTTCTATGAACTGGTTCCGTTCCGCTATGCCCGTAAGCAGACGCTGGCAAACTGTGAACGCTTTATAACCGAAGAGCTCAAGGAACTGGAAAAGAAGATTTTAGGCGCAGATGATGAGGCTATGCAGCTGGAGTATTCCATGTTTACGGATATTCGAGCACAACTGAAAGCATCGCTTGCGCGCCTGAATTCCACTGCGAACGGACTTAAAATGCTGGATGCCCTTGCAAGTCTTACATATGTTGCATTGGAGCATCGCTATTGCCGTCCTGTTCTGAACGAAGATGGAATCTACGATATTGAAAACGGGCGGCATCCGGTTGTGGAATGTTCGTCTGTGAAGAATGATTTTGTACCAAACGGTACGCATCTTAGTGACGATGAACGTGTTATGATCATCACCGGTCCCAATATGGCCGGTAAATCCACTTATATGCGTCAGACTGCGCTGATTGTTCTGATGGCGCACATCGGAAGCTTTGTTCCTGCCGACAATGCAAATATATCGCTTACCGACCGGATATTTACGCGTATTGGTGCTGCGGATGATTTGTATGCCGGTGAATCTACATTTATGGTGGAAATGAATGAGCTTGCGTCCATTCTGCGCCATTCCACAAAGCAGAGCCTGCTGATTCTGGATGAAATCGGCCGCGGAACGTCCACTTTTGATGGACTCTCCATTGCATGGGCTACTGTGGAACATATTGCAAAAACGGGCGCAAAAACCCTGTTTGCCACGCACTACCACGAACTTTCACAGCTTGAAGGACAGCTTGATGGCGTTGTAAACTACCGGATTACGGCACAGGAACGCGGAAATGAAGTTGTATTTTTGCGCAAAATTGTGCGCGGCAGTGCTGATAAGAGCTTTGGTGTCGCTGTTGCAAGCCTTGCAGGGCTTCCGAATGGATTGATTGCGCGCGCAAGGCAAATTATGGCACGCCTTGAAGTGAATTCGGAAACAAGCATTGGAAAGCAGATTTTGGATAAGCGAAAAAATTCCGGAAATCTGCAGCTTGGTCTGGAAGACTATGGCGCTATGGGTTTTGTGGATGAAGTACGCGAACTTGATGTGATGAGTATGTCGCCTATAGAGGCGCTGAATAAGCTTTTTGAGTTGAGTGAGAAGGCTCGCAATATTTAGCTGTAAGGAGGGGAAGACGCTTGGCAATTCGTGTTCTTGATGCCGCCACTGTCGGAAAAATTGCAGCCGGTGAAGTGGTTGAGCGTCCCGCTTCTATTGCAAAGGAACTGATTGAAAATTCATTGGATGCAGGCGCAACTGCCATAACGGTCGAGGTGCGTGAAGGTGGAATTTCCTATCTGCGCGTTACGGATAACGGATGCGGTATTCCGGCGGGAGAAGTGCGCATTGCATTTGAAAACCATGCCACCAGCAAAATTACGCAGGCAGACGATCTTTCATCTTTGACAACGCTTGGTTTCCGAGGTGAAGCGCTTCCGTCCATTGCGGCGGTTTCGAAGGTTGAAATGTCCACGCGTGTGCGCAATTCTGACCAGGGAACCAAACTTGTTGCTGAAGGCGGAAGGATCATCTCAATTGAAGGCGTCGGATGTCCGGATGGCACCACGATTATCATACGAGATCTTTTCTTTAATGTACCGGCGAGACAGGCATTCCTTAAAAAGCCTGCCTATGAATATGGTGCTGTTTCGGATATTGTATCCCGACTGGCATTGGGCAACCCCAATATCTCGTTCCGCTTGATTCACAATGGAAAAACGATTTTTTCCACTTATGGCGATGGGAATCTGCGCCATGCGGCTATGGCTGTATATGATCGTGAAACGGCAAGCGGTATGCTGGAAATTGACGAAATGGAAGGCGGATACCGGCTTAAAGGTCTGATTGGAATTGGGGAACAGGCGAAGCAGACGCGCGCTTTTCAGTTTTTCTTTATCAACGGAAGAAGTGTCAAATGCCAGCTTGTATCTCAGGCATTGGAAGCCTGCACGCAGGGACGCGTAATGATAGGGAAATATCCCATGTGCATCCTGCAGATTATGATGCCGCCCGGCAGCGTGGATGTAAACGTGCATCCCAATAAGTTGGAAGTGCGTTTCCGCAATGCATATGACGTGCGCCGCACAATGGAATCCTTGCTCTATCGTGCGTTTAACGGCGAAACCATGCTGAAAATCACAGAGGATGAGGAAAAGCAGGACGCACCACCAATTCGGATGCAAACCATGCCATCTGTGGTTAAAAAGGAAGAAACGCCTGTATCTGAGATAAAAACGAATGAAACTATAGAGAAACCGACTGAAGTCTTTGAGAAACCGACCTCTGGTCTGGAGAAGACTTATATGGGTTTGGGGCGTCGCGAGCCTGTTTTTACAGGAAAACCCATGACATTGCGTGAAATGAGGGAATCGTTTTTCACGCCTCCGCAGACCGAAGAACCTGCAAAGAGCGAAACGCCTGCGGAAAATATGATTCCTGAGAGAACAACACCTTCGATAATTCCGCCGCAAAGGCGCACTGCCGGCAATGATGCTTTTGCAGCAAGACTTCAGGAACACCTTGCCGCTGCGCAGAAGCAGCGAGAAGAGTTTGCATCAAAAACAGCGTCTGTGCAGGAAGTACAGGAAAAGCCTGCAGAGCAGCTGACTCTTCCGATTGCGGCAAAGGAAGAGCAGCCGATGGACAGCCTTCTTGAAAAGCCTGCCTACCGCGTAATCGGTGTATTGTTTAAGACCTACATTCTGGTTGAAACGCGCGATTCTCTGATTTTGATTGACCAGCATGCTGCATTTGAACGTCTGAAATACGAAGAATATTCCGAACTTCTGAATCAGGGAAATGCTTCGCAGCAGCTTTTGATTGCCTCTATTGTGCGCATTTCAGCAAGAGAGCGTGCGGATCTTCTGGAAAATCAGCCGCTTCTTAAGGAACTGGGATACGATATCGAGCCCTTTGGCGAGAGTGATATCAAAATCAATGCTGTGCCGCATGTATTGGGTCACGCTGATCCGCAGCCGGTTATCCGTGATTTGCTTGAAAACCTGCACAGTCTGCACAATGCCAATTCTGCCATGAGAAGAAACGAAATCCTGCAGCTTTCCTGCAAACATGCAATAAAGGCCGGAGATTCTCTTACGGAAGAGGCTATTGATTCTCTGGTAAAAACGATGCTCACCACCGGTGCACCGCCTTCATGTCCGCATGGTCGCCCGGTTGCCAAGCGCCTTTCCAGGCGCGAACTGGAACAAATGTTTAAACGAATTGTATGAGTAAGCTTGAACTATATGTGATTGCCGGGCCTACTGCATCCGGCAAAACCGGTGCTGCCATTGCCTTAGCAAAGGAGATTGGCGGCGAGGTTGTTTCCTGTGATTCTATGCAGATTTATCAGGGAATGGACATTCTTTCTGCCAAACCTACTCTTCAGGAACAGGATGGCGTTGTGCATCACTTGCTTTCTGTTCTGCCGCCGAGCGAAAAATGCTCTGCAGCACGTTTTCGCGATATGGCCATTCCGATCATCGAGGACATTGCCCGGCGCGGAAAGCAGCCGATTCTGTGCGGCGGCACGGGGCTGTACATCGATGCGGTAACGAAGCCGATGGGTTTTGCGCTTGAAGGGGATGACAATTTGCGCGCCACCCTGATGCAGGAAAATCCGCTTGTACTGCATGAAAGACTTGCGGCCATTGATCCGCCGACCGCTGCGCGCCTTCATCCGAACGATGTGCGCCGCGTTGTACGTGCGCTTGAAGTACATGCGCTTACCGGGAAGACGATGACGCAGATTGCAGAGGAGGACGCAAAAAAAGAAGCCCCCTATGCTGTAAAAATGTTTGCGCTTGACTGGCAGCGTGATGTGCTTTACAATCGTATTGATCGACGCGTGGATATTATGCTCGAATGCGGCCTGATTGAAGAGGTCAGCGCTCTTATGAAGGACGACGCCGAGCATCCTACAGCTCTGCAGGCATTGGGATACAAAGAGATTCTGTCGGCCTTACGCGGAGAAATCTCCATGGAGCAGGCGATTGATCAGGTAAAGCAGGGGAGCCGCAACTATGCCAAGCGACAGCTTACATGGTTCCGTCGCGATGCGCGTATTCAGTGGCTGGAGGCAGAAAAACGCACTGCACAGCAGTTGGTTTCTGCCATGCTGGCTTATCATTAAGGAGAGAAATATATGAAAGATCCCCGTATACAGGAAATCCTTTCCGCAGCGCTGAAAGATTGTGAAACCGTTTTTCGGAAGCTTGAGGAAGTAGAACAGTATAACACGAAAAAGGTTCTTGCAGCATTCCAGCGCAACGCCATTGGAACGCGTCATTTTGCGCCCACAACCGGCTATGGATACGATGACATTGGCCGTACCGCGCTTGAAACGTTGTTCGCTGAAATTTTTGGCTGCGAAGCTGCGCTGGTTCGTCCGCAGATTGCATCGGGCACGCATGCACTTGCACTTGCGCTGTACGGAATTCTTCGCCCGGGCGATGCAATGATCGCAGGCGCCGGAAAACCGTACGACACGCTGGAAGAAGTTATTGGCATCGCAGGAACGCCCGGAAGCGGCTCTCTGAAGGAGTTTGGCGTATCTTACAGGCAGGTAGAACTAAAGAACGGAAAACTGGATATAGAGGGCATTCTGAACACAATCGGAACGGATGGAAAGCTTGTTCTTCTGCAGCGTTCCCGCGGATACGACTGGCGTCCTTCTCTGTCTGTAGATGAAATCAATGCCGCGATTGACGCTATTCATGCA
>SVHC01000012.1 GCA_015056055.1 Clostridiales bacterium
TTCCGGTGGCAATAGCAAGAGGGATCCACCTGTTCCCATACCGAACACAGAAGTTAAGCCTCTTAGCGCTGATGGTACTTGGCTGGAAACGGCCCGGGAGAGTAGGTCGTCGCCGGATTCCAAATAGGACATCTTCTTTCGAAGGTGTCTTTTTATATATTATATAAATAAGATAATGTGGCGGTGATTATATGAAAGCAATACGATGCATTTGGGAACACAACGGAGAAGATACGCTGCTGTATGCGGCAGATTTTGTTGGTGCTTATACGCGAGGAGAGACGCAGGAAGCAGCGAAAGCAAAAATGCCGGATGAAATCAGAAGCTACTGCAAATGGAGCGAAACTGACATTCCATATGGATTTGACATTGAAATAGTCCAGGAAAAAGAATCGGAGTTGCATATATGCGACGCAGACAGTGATGTGCTTTTTGAGGCCGAGAAAGCTGCTTTAACGGAATTTGGATATGAGCAATTGAAGCATCTTGCATTGAAATCAGCTGAGGATTTTCTGCAATTATATAATTCCATTCCGGATAAAAATGCGGTTGCCTCTCAAAAGCGAAAAACCTTTTACGGAGATGTACCGCGTAGTGCGAGTGAAATGTATGAACACACTAAGAACGTGAATGCATACTATTTTGCTGAAATTGAAGTGGATGCGGACAACAACGGCGATATTCTGGAATGTCGAAAGCGTGGATTTGAGCTGTTGGAGATGAAGAAAAATTTCCTTTTGAATACCGTGTTTGACGGAAGTTATGGGGAAGAATGGTCCTTGCGAAAGGTTTTGCGTCGTTTTATCTGGCATGACCGAATTCATGCAAAGGCAATGTGGAGACTCGGTGTTCAATTGTTTGGTGAAAACAATATAGCAAATCCATTCTATTTTGCAGATAAATAGTAACAAGCCCTGCCGAATTAATTATCGGCAGGGCTTGTTTTGCAATACACTTATTTGTTTGCGTAAGCCATTTCCATCAGGCGGGTAAGTTTTTTCGCTTCCTGAATGCCACATCCGGGAAGAATTTCGTCGGTGCAGAACTGAACCAGAGGAGAGGGGAGTTCTTTCTCCATGGAGACGGATGCGACTTCTTTCGTAGAGGAAGTCCACTTCTGAACGCTGTTTCCAGCATAGCGAACCCAACCTTCTTCACCGCAGACTTCGATTGTCATCGGATAGCCGGTGGAATCAAAACCGGTTTCGTTGATGGCGATGCAGCCGTTTTCATACTGCATGATGGTGACGGCATTGTCCTCCACACCATCGGGATTCAGAGCCTTTACGTCTTCGCGGTCACAGGCAACGGTGAAGGCGGACTTTGCCGATACAGGCATACCGCAGATCCATTCAGAAAGATACATGCCGTGCGCGCCGAGGTCGATCATCGCGCCGCCGCCGCACTCTTTTGCATCATAGAAGTGGCGCGGGAGCCAGTTTCCGGTGCTTCCGTTGTGAGCATTGCGGCAGCGGAAGTAGTTAATCTTTCCAAGTTCGCCGCTGTCGACAATTTTTTTCACGGTCTGCGCGCCGGCAGAGTATTTATGCGGATAAGAAATGACAAAGCGGGCGTTGCCCTTTGCGAGCGCGGCTTCAATTTTTTCGCAATCTTCGCCGGTGAGTGCGAGAACTTTTTCGGCAAAAATATCGATACCGGCTTCAGCGAGCGGAACGATAACATCTGCGTGCGTGTCGGTAGAGGTGCAGATAATGGCTGCATCCGCGCCGGAGGCGATCATGTCCTCAACGGTAAGAAGCTCGGGGATATTGTACTTTTCGGAAAATGCCTTACGCCACTGTTCATTGGGTTCGTATACGCCGATTACATCGGCATACTTGGCGGCTTCCATGTAATAGCCTTCGGCATGAACATGCCACAGACCGCAGATTATCAGTTTCATTCGAAGTACACCGGCTTTCCTGTTTTGCTGGAGGTATAGATGGCTTCAAGGATCTGGGAGACGACCAGAGCCTGTTCGGGAAGAACGACGGGATCCGTATCGTTGAGGATGCAGTTGATCCAGCTTACGGCTTCAGTGAGGGCAGGAGTTTCTGCTGCGCCGGAATAGAAGGCAACGCCGCCGGCAGAGGTATCGACATCGGTTTTGACCTGGCGACCAAGTTCGACCTTGTTAATGGTCAGTTTGTCGTTTTTGATCTGCAGACCGGCGCGGCTGCCGCACAGAACACAGCTGCCTTCGCAAACGGGTTCTACGGTGTTCAGAGCCCAGCTGGTTTCCAGCATGATGGTTGCGCCGTTCTTCATGATAATCATAGCGCAGGCAGCTTCTTCAAGCGGCGTGGTGCTTACGCCGTTATCGCCCCAGATATTGCCGGCTTCGGGGTGCTCCAGTTTCTTGTGGGTTTTGCCCAGAACAACGGAGGGTTCATAGTTGTTCATGAGATACAGCGTGAGGTCGAGAGAGTGCGTGGCGATGTCGATGATGGGGCCGCCACCCTGTGCTTCTTCATCGAGGAATACGCCCCAGTTGGGAGTACCTCTGCGGCGAGTGGCAAGGCAGTTGGCATAATAGATTTCGCCCATTGCATCGGTATCAATGAATTCCTTTGCATAGCGGCTCTGAGCCTTGTGGCGGTGCTGATATCCGATGGTCAGTTTCTTTCCGGTAGCCTTGGCTGCATCAACCATGCGCTGTGCGTCGGCTGCATTTTTCGCCATGGGCTTTTCGCACATGACGTGCTTTCCTGCATAGAGGGAATCCACGGTAATGTCGGCATGCTCGCGGTTGGGAGTGAGTACGTGGATAACTTCGATGCTTTCGTCTTTTAGAAGTTCTTTATAGTCGGTATAAACTTTTGCATCCGGCGTGCCGTACTGGGCGGCAGCTTTCTGAGCGCGTTCTTCAATCAGGTCGCAGAAAGCAACCATTTCAACATTGGGGATTTTCTGCAGGGAAGGCATGTGCTTGCCGTTGGCAATGCCGCCACAGCCGATGATACCTACTTTTAAGATCCTGTCCATAAATGATAGCTCCTTTCAAATACGTTTGAGGAATTTATGTAATCGTATTGCTTTATAGAGATTATAGCATTTTTAGGGCGAAAATGCTATAATCAATTAAGAATTTGCGGGAATTATTTCTTTACATAAAAACGGCCTTCCCCTTTCGTGGGGAAGGCCGAAACAATTTTTGGGGTATGAAAATTATTTCTTGTAGGTGAATACGAATCCCTCGTCCACATCGCTGCAATTGCTGATGTAGGCAGTGAAGGTGCCGTCTTCCACGATCCACTTGCCGTTCATGCTGTAGCGCAGCATTTCTTCGGTGATGGTGAAAACGACTTCGCAGGATTCGCCGGCTTCAAGTTCAACGCGCTTGAAATCCTTCAGCTCGCGGATGGGACGGGAAACCTGAGCAAAGTCATCGCGGATATACATCTGAACAACTTCTGCACCTGCGCGGGAACCGGTATTGGTAACGGTGCAGCGGATGGTGTTGGTTTCGCCTGCGCCGATCTGAGATTTTTCAAGCACCACGTTCGAAATTTCGAAGGTAGTGTAGCTCATGCCGTAGCCGAAGGGCCACAGGGGCAGAGAATCTCTGCCGGTACCTTCGTACTTCTTGGGGCATCCCCAGTAGGGAACGCTGTACAGAACGGGAACCTGACCAACATTCTGCGGGACTGCGCAGGGCATTTTACCGGTGAAGTTGGCGTTGCCGAGCAGGAGGTCTGCCAGAGCGTTACCGGTTTCCTGACCGAGCGGGAAAGTCAGCACGATGGTGGAAAGGTGTTCCTTCTCCCACGGAATGGCATTGACGTGACCGTTATTGAGAACGAGAACGATGGGCTTGCCGGTTTCGTAGATGGCATTCATCAGCTGGCGCTGTGCCCAGGTGAGGAACAAATCATCACAGTCGGTGTTTTCGCCGCCGGTCATGCGGTTGCCGCCCAATGCGAGGATAACGATGTCGCTGGAATTGGCAAGCTCAACAGCCTCAGGAACTCCGGCGATATACTGATCTCTGCGCTCTTCCCATTCGCGGGTGAAGCCGGTGTCTTCCGGAACGATGGTGCAGCCCTGAGCATAGTTGACTTCGGCACGATTTCCGACAGCGTCTTTCAGACCCTGCAGCAGGGTGACGTGATAACGGAAGTTTCCGGGAGAGTAGCCGCCGTTGAGGACCGCGTTGCCGTTTTCGCCGATGACGGCGATCTTCTTATACTTGTTCAGATCGAGTGGCAGGAGGTTTTCGTCGTTCTTGAGGAGAACAGGAGCCTGAACTGCGAGCTGATAAGCAAGGCGATTGTGGGAAACGAAGTCGATATGATATTCGTCTTCACCGATGTTGGCCTTGGGCATGGCGGGCAGACGGCCGAGCTTCATGGCGGTGGCGTAGCTTTCGCCGCCTTCGCTGGATTTTGCGAGTTCGATCATCTGATTGTCGATGGCGAAGGTGCCCTTGCGGACAGCGGTTTCAAACAGGCCCATGCGGAACTTTACGATAAGAACGTTGCGGCAGGCAGCCTTGAGCACATCCATACCGTCTTCCCAGCGGCCGGAGAGAATATCGCGCAGATAGCCGCCGCCGTAGGATCGTTCTTCGAAGGGAACATGCGATTCGCCCAGCTCAAGGTCGATACCGGCACGCATGCTCTTATAGGATGCCTCGTTGAAGTCAACGGCCTGACGATGCTGGTGATAGAGGTTTCCGCCGCCATATACGGTGAAAGAATATACCTTCGGAATATCGCACAGGTCGGAAACGATGCAGCCATCAAATCCCCATTCCTTGCGGAGCAGGTCGTCCAGCAGCCACTTGTTGCTGTGGCAGGGGACGCGGTTGAGGATATGGTGCGCGGGCATTACGCCCTTGACATTGGACTTTTTAACGGCACGCTCGAAGGGGAGCAGGTGTGTTTCGCGCAGGGTATCTTCGCTGATTTCGACGGGAGCGCCGTTGATGCCGCGGGAGGGTTCGCCGTCGGCAACAAAGTGTTTCATAAAGGCCATAACATGGTTTTTATCCGGGGTATTGGGAGTTTCGCCCTGCAGACCCTCGATAAAAGCACAGCCCATCTGAGCGACGAGTTCCGGGTCTTCGCCGAAGGATTCTTCAACGCGGCCCCAGCGCGGGTCGCGGGCAAGACCGAGCATCGGAGCAAAGCAAACATGCTTGCCGGCGGCGCGGGCTTCCAGAGCAGCAACGGAACCGGCCTGCTTTACCAGAGCAGGGTTGAAGGTTGCGCTCATGGAGATGGTGGAGGGGAATATGGTGGCATAGTCCTCCAGTGCGCCATGGCAGCATTCCGTGCAGTACAGCGGAGGAATGCCGAGGCGGGCGTTATCGTTATCGGGAGTGATGGCGTTCACCTGATACATCATCTCTTCCGGCGTCATGCGGGAAAGAAGATCATCAGCGCGCTCTTCGGGAGTTCTGGAAGGATCCTGATACAGAAATTCGTATTTATCCATAGATTCAGCCTCCTATATACTTTTGCGAAGCGTATGTATTGAACTTTACAGCATACATATAATAGTATTTTACTATATCTGCATATTCGGCGGCAATGGTTTGTGTGTAAATTTCTTTGCACAAGCATAAAAAACGGTAGTTTGCGATTCAATAATGCGAAAAACGGGTAATATGTAAAATGTACGGATTTAGTCGGAATTGATTGACAGATTCTGATGGTCAATGGTACAATATAGCTGTTAAATCTGACATAAAAAGTCGGGATTGGAGGCGGCTTCTCATGAAACTTTCAACGCGTGGGCGCTATGGCATTCATGCCATGTTTGACCTTGCACGCGAATATAAAGAGGGCGTGCCGCAGCCCATCAAAACCATTGCAGAGCGGCAGCGAATTCCGGACGCTTATCTTGAGCAGCTGATATCGGCACTCAGGAAAGCCGGACTTGTGACCAGTGTGCGCGGCGCGCAGGGCGGATACATGCTTGCCCGTAAGCCCGAGGAAATCACGGTAGGTGAAGTGCTGCGCGTGCTTGAAGGGGAACTCGCTACGGTTGAATGCCTGGAATTTGAAGATGCATGTGACCGGGCTTGCGCCTGTCCGACAAGGCTCGTATGGCAAAAAATACAGGACGGCGTGAATGCCATTGTAGATGGAATTACGCTTGGAGATATGCTTTGTGACGACGCGCGAATGCGCGGGGAGGAATAGAATGAAAAGAATCTATATGGATAATGCTGCTACAACGCGCATAACGGAGCCGGTATTGGAAGCAATGCTTCCGTATCTTACAAACGTATATGGCAACCCGTCCTCCGTGCACGCATTTGGCCGCGAGGCGCGCAAGGCAGTTGAAACCGCACGCCGCCAGGTAGCGGCAGCGATTAATGCTCAGCCTTCGGAAATTTATTTCACCGGATGCGGTACCGAGGCGGATAACTGGGCGCTGCGCGGCGCGGCATATGCTAAGAATGCAAAGGGAAAACATATTATCACCACGCAGATTGAGCATCATGCAATTCTGCACACGGCAGAGCAGTTGGAAAAGGAAGGCTTTGAAGTAACCTATCTGCCGGTAGATGAACATGGCAGCGTGGATTTGGAAGCACTGAAAAGGGCCATTCGACCGGATACGGCAATCGTATCCATCATGGCGGCGAACAATGAAATCGGCACCATTCAGCCGATTCGTGAGGCGGCAGCCATTGCAAAGGAACATGGCGCGCTGTTTCACACCGACGCTGTGCAGGCCATCGGCTGCGAGAAGATCGATGTGAAGGATATGAAGATTGATCTTCTGTCGCTCTCGGGTCACAAGTTCCACGGTCCTAAGGGCGTAGGCGTTTTGTATGTCCGCTCCGGTGTGAGGCTGGAAAGATTGATTCAGGGCGGTGCACAGGAACGTACGCAGCGCGGCGGCACGGAAAATCTGGCATCCATCGTAGGAATGGGCAAGGCGATTGAGATCGCGGTTTCGAACATGGAAGAGCGCAATGCATACATTGCGTCCCTGCGTGACAGGCTGATAAATGGCCTTCTGGAGCGAATTCCCGAAACGCGCCTGAACGGGCATCCCACGAATCGCCTGAGCGGTAACGCAAACGTTTCCGTGCGGTATATTGAGGGTGAGTCGCTGCTGCTTAGTCTGGATATGAAGGGAATTGCAGCGTCTTCCGGTTCCGCTTGCACGTCGGGGTCGCTTGATCCGTCGCATGTGCTTCTGGCAATCGGACTTTCGCATGAGATTGCACACGGCTCCATGCGATTCAGCCTGAACGAAGAAAATACCATAGAAGAAGTAGATTATACGATAGACACAATGGTCGAGGTTGTGGAGCGTCTGCGGGCAATGTCCCCGCTGTACGCGCGATAATGGAGGAATCACGATGTATACCGAAAAAGTTATGGATCATTTCATGAACCCGCGCAATGTGGGCGAAATAGAGAATGCCAGTGGCGTTGGTGAAGTGGGCAACGCGAAATGCGGCGATATTATGCGCTTTTATATTCAGGTGGAAAATGAGGTTATTACCGATGTGAAATTCAAGACCTTTGGCTGCGGTGCTGCGATTGCAACTTCCAGCCAGGCAACCGAAATGATTAAGGGAAAAACGATTGAAGATGCCCTGAAAATCACCAACAAGATGGTTGCGGATGCGCTGGGTGGTCTTCCGCCGGTGAAGATGCACTGCTCTGTTCTGGCAGAAGAGGCGCTGCAGGCGGCAATTCTGGACTACAGGCAGAAGCAGCAGGCAGTATAACGGAGAAGAAATATGATATACGGTAATATCGAAGGTATCCGCGACAGTCTGATCGCGGAAATGGAACGATTGTATGACATGGAGTTTGCCCGGGACGAGTTTGTCCCGGACAGACTCCTTAATCTGCTTGTACGCTTTACGCAGGCTGTGAATCGCGAACTGATGGTATATCTCGGCCGCGACGGTCGTGTGCTGGAAATTGCGGTGGGCTCTGTATCGAGCGTTGGCTTGCCGGAATTGCATCTGCGCCGAAATACCGAGCGTCTTGCCGGTTTCCGCTGCATCCATACGCATCCGGGCGGAGATGCGCGTCTTTCCTCTGTAGATGAACAGGCGCTGCGCCTTCTGCGATTTGACGCAATGTGCGCCATCGGCGTGGGCGATAATTACTGCACCGGTATAACCGCAGCCTTCCTTGGCGAGGTGGAATACGGACGCATATCGCTTGTGACCTATGGTCCCGTAAAACCCGGCCGCGTTCCGCATAAACTCTGGCTGCGGGAAATTGAGCTTGCCGAGGAACGCGTGGGTCGAGCAATTGCCGAGGGCGGTGTGGTTGAAAACGCCGAAAAAGTCATGCTGATCTCAATTGACAGTGATGAATCCCTCAATGAGCTGGAGGGCCTTGCGGATACCGCGGGCATGATCGTATTGACACGAGTTCTGCAGAAACGCCAGAAACCGGATACCGCCACCTATATCGGAAGCGGTAAGGCAGAGGAACTGCAGCTTACATGCCAGGCGATGGAAATTGATATGGCCATCGTGGATGACGAACTCAGTGCGGCGCAGCAGCGCAATCTGGAGGCAGTGCTTGGCGTGAGCGTGCTGGATCGCACGGCGCTGATTCTGAATATCTTTGCACGCCGCGCACAGACTGCAGAGGGTAAATTGCAGGTTGAGCTTGCAATGCTCAAGTACCGTCTGCCCAGACTTACCGGTCTTGGCGTATCCCTTTCCCGAATGGGTGCAGGTGCAAGCCAGCGCATGCGCGGTCCCGGTGAAACCAAGCTGGAACTTGACAGGCGCGTAATCCGCGGAAGAATCGATGATCTGAACCGCGAATTGAAGGAACTTTCCCGCCAGCGCGCTATGCGCCGCGCACGCCGCGAAAAGCAGGGAGAGAATATCGTTGCACTTGTCGGATATACCAATGCGGGCAAATCCACGCTGCTTAATGCGCTTTCCGGATCGGATGTGTATGTGGAAAACAAGCTCTTTGCCACGCTGGATCCCGTACTGCGTCAGGTGGAATTGCCGGAAAACCGTTCCTGTCTGATGGTCGATACGGTAGGCTTTATCAATAAGCTCCCCCACCAGTTGGTTGAAGCGTTCCATTCTACGCTGGAAGAGGCATTGAATGCCGACCTTCTGGTAATTGTACATGATATGTCCGCTCCCGACCTTGAAACTCAGAGATCCACGGTATTTGAGGTTTTGCGCGAACTTGGCGCAGGCGGAAAACCGTATATCGAGGCGTTCAACAAGGTGGACTCTATCAAGATGGAAGACCCCATTGATCCGCCGGATGCCGTATATATTTCCGCTAAGACGGGCGCTGGACTTGACCGCCTGATGAATGAGATTTCTTCCCGGATTGCTGCAATGCGCATGCAGGTAGAATTGCTTGTGCCGTACAGCAAGGGTTCGGTAATTGCCATTCTGCATGATGTGGCGGAAATTGAAGCGC
The DNA here is from genome assembly GCA_015056055.1 of Clostridiales bacterium. Lineage (GTDB taxonomy): Bacteria > Bacillota > Clostridia > Christensenellales > Aristaeellaceae > Alectryocaccomicrobium. Next base: position 9,390 of record SVHC01000012.1, read on the forward strand.
AGGAATACGAGGCTGAAGGAACGAAAGTTACCTGCCGAATTGATGCTGTCAATCTTGCACGCATTCAGAAAATGCTGGAAGGCAAATAAAGAAGCTGCTTGAAGCATGTTCACCCCCTTGCACACATATCGTGTAAGGGGGTGTTTTGATGGATGCAAGAAAAGAAACGCTGCTGCGCACGCTGCGCGGTCTGCTTGTGGCCGCATTGATTACGCTGGGAGAAATGGTGCTGCTTTCCGGGGTGGTTGTGGTAATTGGAATCGGCGATGAAGCATTGTTCATTCTGAATCAGGCGGCAAAAATTCTGAGTATTTTTGCAGGCGTATATGCTGCTGTTGGCGTAGGAGGAGAAAGGGGATTTATTACGGGAGCTGCGGTTGGAATCCTGTATATGGTGTTGGGCTATGCATTGTACTATGCACTGAACGGAGGGATTTCATCCGCGGCTGTGATGCTGGGAGAGATGCTTCTTGGAATGCTGTTGGGTGCACTTTCGGGCGCAGTAACGGCTAACCTCCGGCCTGTGAAAAGGCGCAGAAAGGTATAAAAAATGGGCTGTTTTATAACAGCCCATTTTTATACCTTATTACTTGGTTTCAGTAGCTTCCTCTGCGGGAACAGTCAGATGGATGAAAGCAACTTTGCCGGTTTCGGAGAAGTCTACCTTGAAGGCGATGCCGTCATCGGTGAGCTCCGTATCCAGCTCGGTTTCAACGCCGTCTGCATCAACGGTGGTGAATACATAGTCAGCATATTCCTCGGGCAGAGTTACGATAACAGCCTTCTTGGCGTTTTCTGCACGACCGGAATATTCATAAGTAACGGAGAGAAGGATATCCTCGTTTTCAAGTGCAGCTGCCAGAACAACGAGATCACCGCGGGGGGTTTCGCCCTTTACAGCCTTGGCGGTTGCTTCTACGGCTTCCATAGCGGTATCATCGAGATCGCCGCATACGGGGCAGAAGGTGTATTCCGTTTCATTGATAACTACGGTTGCCTTGCCGCAGTCAATGGTGGAAATCCAGTCACAGCCATCGCGCAGGCAGGAAGCGCTGTGGGTACCGAAACCGTTGGGAGTCCAGGCACCGAACCAGTGCAGGATACGATCTACTTCGTTGGTCTTGAACTGGTATTTGCAGTAAACGCAGGAGTGGAGCGTGTAACCGCCCTTGGTGCAGGTGGGCTCTACGACCTTGCTGGTGAAAGCGTGTCTGTGGGGACGGAATCCCGGCTTGCAATCGGTACCGGGCTTAATGGGGTGATGCGGGCAACCGAGGTGGCATCCACCGGTGCAGACAGTATGGATCGGGCAGTTGGGCTTGGTGCAGACATCAACTTTGCCGCTCAGATAGTCGGGCAGAGAGAAGTATCCGCAATGAATGAGCCAGGGGCGGAGTTCGAGCAGCTTGAGGACGTTGATAACATCCTCATCGTTGTAGCTTTCGCCCATTTCAACCGTTACAGTAAAACCGTAAGGATGCTCATAGAGAAACGTTTCGGCCATTGCGCCGCATGCCATGGAAATGCAGAGCATGCAGGCGATCATGCATGCCAGAATGCGCTTTTTCATAGTAATGTACCTCCTATTATGTTGCTACCATTATATGGAATTCGGGGAAGAAAATCAAGTGAAAAAACGTGAAATTACAGCTGAAATCAGCAGTGGCAGCAACAACAACGGCACAACATGTTGGCAAGGCAGAGTGTAAGGCAAGGATTGGAACACAATACCTGCGGCATGCCTCCGAATGCCTCGCCGAAAGAACGATACTGGCGTGAAGAACCTTCCAACTGATTCAGAAACAGTCTGTACTGCATATTGTTCGGCTCCATGCGAACGGCGGTCTGCGCATATTCAAGCGCAGCCATACGGTTTCCCAGCCCAAGACTTGCCTGCGCGGCATGGTAGAACCATTCCGCATTTCGCATGCGCATCTGAGAAAGGTGCTGCATGGCTTCCTGATATCGGCCTGCACGGATGAAATTGCGTACCTCTTCCAGCTCAGGGGAGGATTGATGGGAGTAGGAGGAACCGGAATACCCCCAACCGTTCTGGTAGTATCCTCCGTACCGGCTTTGACCAGCGTTTCCGTAAGGACCGTAAGAAGAACCATAAGAGGATGAAGAGCCGCCCTGCTTCAATTGCATAATCTGGGAATAGGCCTCGTTGACCTCTTTCATGCGTTCTTCGGCTTCTTTGGAGCCTCCGTTCAGGTCGGGATGGTATTTGCGTGCAAGCTGCTTATATGCCTTTTTGATCTCCTCTTCGGAAGCGGAAGGCGAAACGCCAAGCACGCGATAAGGGTCCGTCATTTGTTTTCTTCCTTTCGTTTTTGCAGATAGGCGTACCGTGACCATACGCCCGAATATATTACGCATTTCAGGATTTGGGCATCGTTGATAAGGGGAAGACGTTCGAATTCCGCAGCGCATTCGGCAATGTGCATGGTAAGGATTTGGTGGCAGAATTCTTCAAAATTATCGTGTGTCTGCCAAGCGATCAGAGGGTTGAAACGATTTTTCTTTATGTCGGCAGCAAGGTCGTCATAGGCATCCATCACATAGATAAACCGTCCAAGGGCTTCGCCCAACGATTTAAGGGTCGGAGCCCACATATCGTCATATCGCGCATAAATCAGGCCAAGGATTTTTCCGGTTTCATTGGCAGGTCCGTCAATGCCGCAATCGGGATGCTTTTCCATGAAAGAAATTTGAGCAATGCAGGATTCAATGGCGGCGCATTTTTCGGGATACAGTGTTTTTACGCGTGCGTAGGGATTTTTCAGCATGCGTACCTGCGCATACGCGGCGGGGGATTTATCATCGTGCAGATGATCCAGCGCCACATGATAGGCAAGTATGATGTTCATATCCGCAGCGTATTCCGCGGCATCGCTTACCACATAAGCATGAGGTTTTGCAGGGTGTGTAGCGCACCTTTCTTCGCCGGAAATTTCGGTGGGTTCGTAAAGTGAGGAAAGCAATATGGAAAGAAAGGTCATATCGTAACTGAGTGTGGCACGTCCGATCTGACCGTATCTTGCACACAGTACGTGGCACAATCCGCAGTAATGGGAACGGAAGCGCTCGTATTCTTCCTGTGAAAGAGCATCTTTATTGATGGTTATATATCCGAACATAGCATTTCTCCCTGCTGCGAAGGGCGATTTTTTTATTTACAGTATTCACATAATACCAGCTAACTATGACCGGTTTGTGAACTCAGCGCGGCAGAATACGAAAATTTTTTTGCCGGGAAGCGTGTGCAGAGGAAAGACCGAAGAAGCCGTGCTGTTATGAATAATATGCATAGAAAGGGTTCTTGCTTTAAAATCACAAATTTCGGTGAAGAGGTATAAGTACCGGTGGGATTTCTGCCCAAAATCATGCTATCTTCCCGAAGATGCGTTTTACGCTACTATTATACGGTTGAATATGTGTGCTTACAAGTATATTCTGCAGAAGATTTGGTATTTTTTGGTGTTGACAATTGCATAGCTATGAATAATGACACGGTTTTATTCCTTGAATATACATTAAAGTTGTATAAATTTACATTCATTTGATTGACAAAATCCGTCCAAGTGATATAATCACAAAATAAACCATAAAAACGGTGGTAGATATATATGATTCGCGTATTTGTGGATGGCGGAGCGGGAACAACGGGTCTTCGTATCGGTGAACGCCTCGCTGCAAGAGATGATATTGAGCGTATTGTTTTGAAGGAAGAATTCCGCAAGGATGCAGCTGCCAGAAAAGATGCGCTGAATTCCTGTGATGCGGCATTTTTGTGTCTGCCGGATGCAGCTGCAAAGGAAGCTGCTGCAATGGTGGAAAATCCCAATGTTGTAGTTCTGGATGCATCTACTGCGCACAGAACGAATCCTGACTGGGCGTACGGCTTTGCCGAGCTTTCTGCAGCGCATAGGAATGCAATCGCAACCGGAAAGCGCATTGCAGTGCCCGGTTGCCATGCCAGCGGATTTATCGCTCTGGTATATCCGATGGTGGCAAGCGGTATTCTGCCCAAGGATGCGCTGCTTTCCTGCCATTCCATGACGGGATACAGCGGCGGCGGAAAAACCATGATTGCAGATTACGAGGCGGATGAGCGCGATGTGCAGCTTGGCAGCCCGAGGCAGTACGCTCTGGGACAGACGCACAAGCACCTGCCCGAAATGGCAAAAGTATGCGGACTTACGCATGCACCGATTTTCTCCCCGGTCGTATCGGATTATTATGCGGGCATGGCCGTTACAGTGGGTCTGTTCCGCGATCAGATCAATGGAAGCAAGGCTGACGTTGAAGAAGTGATGCGCTCGCATTACGCATCTTCCCGCCTTGTGAAATATGCAGACGCACCGGATTTCTTCGCTGCCAACACCCTTGCAGGGCGCGACAGCATGGAAGTATCCGTTGCCGGAAACGATGACCGCATCCTGCTGCTTGCCAGATTCGATAACCTCGGCAAGGGTGCATCCGGTGCGGCGGTACAGTGTATGAATATAGCTTTCGGTCTGGATGAAGCAACCGGACTGAATCCGTAGGAGGATACAGATATGCAGTATATTGCAGGCGGCGTATGTGCGCCGAAGGGATTTAAGGCAGCTGGCGTTCATTGCGGCATCCGCAAGAACCGTACCAAGTATGATCTGGCGCTGATCGTATCGGATGAAATGGCGGCAGCGGCAGCGGTATATACGCAGAACCTTGTAAAAGGTGCTCCGATTCTGGTAACGAAAGAACATCTGGCGGACGGTTATGCCCGTGCTGTTATCGTAAACAGCGGCAATGCAAACACCTGCAACGCCAACGGCATCGAGATCGCAAAGGGCATGTGCGCTCTGGTGCGCGAGCATACCGGTATTGACGAGAAGGATGTTGCTGTAGCCTCCACCGGCGTTATCGGTCAGCCGCTTTCTCTGCAGCCCATCGCAGACGGCATGGAAAAGCTGGTAAATGCGCTTTCCTACGACGGAAGCGTTGATGCAGCCAATGCCATTATGACTACGGACACGCTGCTCAAGCAGTTTGCGGTAGAATTCATGATGGATGGCGTTGTATGCACCATCGGCGGCATCGCCAAGGGAAGCGGTATGATTCATCCCAACATGGCAACCATGCTTTCCTTCATCACTACCGACTGCGCTATTTCTCCGGAAATGCTGCAGGAGGCTCTGAAGGAAGACATCGTGGAAAGCTTCAATATGGTATCTGTTGACGGCGATACCTCCACCAACGATATGGTTATGATCATGGCAAACGGTCTTGCGGGCAATTCTCCCATCACCAAGAAGAATGCGGATTATGCCACGTTCCGTTCTGCACTGCGCATGATCACGCAGATGCTTTCCCGCGCAATCGCAAAGGACGGCGAAGGCGCTACCAAGCTGATCGTGTCCAAAACCGTTGGTGCGAAGAACGTCGAAACCGCCCGCACGGTTGCAAAGGCCGTTATCTGCTCGAACCTGTTCAAGGCAGCAATGTTCGGCGCGGATGCAAACTGGGGCCGCGTACTGTGCGCCATCGGTTATTCGGGCGCAGATGTGGATGTAAATAAGATTGACGTTACCTTCTCTTCTGAGATGGGCAAGCTGCCGGTTTGCATGAACGGCGCAGGCGTTCCCTTCGACGAGGACGAGGCAAAGAAAGTTCTTTCTGCAAATGAAGTAAACGTACTCGTCGACCTGTGCGATGGCGAATGTGAAGCAACTGCATGGGGCTGCGATCTGACGTACGACTATGTAAAGATCAACGGCGATTATCGCACCTAATGGGAGGGAACACGCATGGAAATTTCGAATGCACAGCGCGCTGCCGTTCTGGTTGAAGCGCTCCCTTATATTCAGCGGTACGCCGGAAAAACTGTTGTTGTCAAATACGGCGGACATGCCATGCTTGATAACGAGCTGAAGCGTGCAGTTATGCGCGATATCGCGCTTCTCAACCAGGTCGGCGTAAAGGTCGTTCTGGTGCACGGCGGCGGTCCGGAAATTTCTGAAATGCTCAAGCGCGTCGGCAAGCAGAGCGAGTTTGTTCGCGGTCTGCGCGTAACCGATGCCGAAACGGCTGAAATCGTGCAGATGGTATTGGCCGGAAAAATCAATAAGGGTCTTGTCGCGCATCTGGGTGCAATCGGCGGCCGTGCAATCGGTCTTTGCGGTATGGACGGCAATATGATCGAGGCCGAAACGATGGATCCCGAACTGGGCTTCGTCGGCAAAATTACAAAAATCAATCCCAAGCCGATCGTGGATATGCTTGATATGGGATATATCCCGGTTATCTCCACCGTCGGCTGCGACAGCGACGGCGGCGTATACAATATCAATGCCGATACGGCAGCTGCACGCATTGCAAGCGCACTCGGCGCGGAAAGTCTGCTCAATATGACGGATATCGTGGGTCTCCTCCGCGATAAGGATGATCCGGAAAGCCTGATTCCTGTGGTTAAGGTTTCCGAGGCTCCGGCACTGATCGAGGACGGCACCATTTCCGGCGGTATGATTCCCAAAATTGAGTGCTGCATCGAAGCGATGAAGAACGGCGTAACCCGCGTATTTATCATTGATGGCCGTATTCCGCATTCCATCCTGATCGAACTTCTGACGGATGAAGGTATCGGCACCATGTTTGTGAACGGAGACGAATAAACAATGGATATCAAGGCAGTTGATAAGGAGTATATTGCGAATACCTACGCGCGATTTGATCTTACGATCACGGGTGGTCGCGGCTCCATCGTATATGACGATCAGGGTAAGGAGTATATCGATCTGGGCAGCGGAATCGCCGCAAATTCCGTCGGTATCTGCGACCCGGTATGGCAGCAGGCCGTAATCGAGCAGCTGATGCAGGTACAGCACACTTCGAATCTGTACTATACCGCTCCGCAGGCCAAGCTTGCCAAGCTCCTGTGCGAAAAAACCGGCATGAAGAAGGTTTTCTTCTCCAACTCCGGTGCGGAATCCAATGAGTGCGCCATCAAAGCTGCACGCAAATATGCATCCGATAAAAACAGCGGACGCGATACGATCATTACTCTCTGGCAGAGCTTCCACGGACGCACGATTTCAACGCTGTCTGCCACCGGTCAGGAACATTTCCATCAGCATTTTGGACCGTTTACGCCCGGATTTGTGCACGTAAAGGCTAATGATATCGAAGACCTGCGCGCAGCGGTTGCGAACAATAAGGTTTGCGGTATCATGATGGAAATGGTGCAGGGCGAAGGCGGCGTAAATTGCCTGGACAAGGAATTTGTAGACGAGTGTGCAAAGATCTGCGCCGAGAATGATATTCTTCTTATGGTGGACGAAGTGCAGACCGGTAACGGTCGCACGGGCAAGCTCTATGCATACGAGCATTACGGAATCAAGCCCGACATCGTATCCACTGCCAAGGGTCTGGGTGGCGGTCTGCCCATCGGTGCGACGCTGCTTGGCGAAAAGGTGGAGAATACGCTTTCCGCAGGAACGCATGGCTCTACCTTCGGCGGCAACCCCATCTGCGCAGCGGGTGCTTACAGCATTATTTCCCGTCTGGATGATGAATTCCTCGCAGAAGTTACCGCAAAGAGCGAATATATTTTCTCGCAGTTCCCGAATGCAACCGGCATGGGACTTATGATCGGCATTGCCACCGAAAAGCCTGCGGGTGAAGTTGTCCGCGCGGCGATGGAAAAGGGTGTTCTGTGCCTGACTGCGAAAACCAAGGTACGACTGCTTCCGGCTCTTACGATTCCGTGGGATCAGCTGAAGAAGGCAGTGGCGATTTTGAAGGAGGTAATGGAATGAAGCACTTACTGAAAATGAGCGATCTGAGCGTTCAGGATATTCAGGAAATTTTGGATCTGGCAGATAAGCTGAAGTACGAAAAGAAGCACAACATTCCGCATCCGATTCTTGCCGGAAAGACTCTGGGCATGATTTTCCAGAAGTCCTCCACGCGTACCCGCGTTTCTTTTGAAACCGGTATGTATCAGCTGGGCGGCAGCGCACTGTTCCTTTCCTCCCGCGATCTGCAGATTGGCCGCGGTGAGCCTGTTGAGGATACTGCACGCGTGCTTTCCCGCTATCTGGACGGTATCATGATCCGTACCTTCGCGCAGAAGGAAGTTGAGGATCTGGCAGAGTACGGCTCCATCCCGATTATCAACGGTCTGACCGACTATGCGCATCCCTGCCAGGCACTGGCCGATTTCATGACCATGCGCGAATACAAGGGCGATCTGAAGGGTCTGAAGTTTGCTTTCGTAGGCGACGGCAACAACATGGCAAACTCCCTGATCGTTGGCGCTATCAAGCTGGGTATGAAGGCTGTTATCGCTTGCCCCGAGGGATACGAACCCGAAGTTGCCGAATGGGCAAAGGCCAACGGTGATTTCAGCATCGTGCGCAAGGTTTCCGAGGCAACCGAAGGCGCAGACGCCGTATATACCGATGTTTGGGCTTCCATGGGTCAGGAAGGCGAGGCTCAGGAGCGCATGAAGGTATTCAAGGATTATCAGGTCAACGAAGAAAATATGAGCGTCGCCAATAAGGACGCAATGGTCATGCACTGCCTGCCCGCACACCGTGGCGAGGAAATTACGGCAGAAACCTTCGAAAAGCATGCAAATGAGATCTTTGACGAGGCAGAAAACCGTCTGCATGTTCAGAAGGCAATCATGGTCAAGCTGATGGCTTAACGGAGGTACGCGCATGAAAAAGGCGTACATCGTTATGGAAAATGGCCGCGTGTTCGAAGGATGGCGCGCAGGCGCCGAAGGGAATACCATGGGTGAAATGGTGTTCTCCACGGGCATGGGCGGCTACATAGAAACGCTCACCGATCCGGCCTGCTTTGGTCAGATCGTTGTGGGCACTTTCCCGATGATGGGAAATTACGGAATGATTCGCGCCGACTGGGAAAGCAGCGGCGCTTTCCTGCGTGGATTTGTGGTGCGTGAAATTTGCGAAAATCCTTCAAATTTCCGCTGCGAAGGCACGCTGGACGATCAGCTGAAGGCATGGGGAATTCCCTGTGTCTGCGGCGTGGATACCCGGGAAATCACGCGTATTCTGCGCGAGGCCGGTTCCATGAAGGCGGCGATCACCGATGATCCTGCAAATGTGGATATGGATGCATTGCGCGCTTACCATGCAGATGATGCGGTAAAGAGCGTTTCTCGAAACGATATCGGCCATTTTAAGGGCGAAAAATCGCGATATACGGTTGCGGTATATGACTTTGGCGTGCGCGCCTCTGTGATTCGCGCGCTGACCGATCGCGGCTGCGCGGTTACCGTGTACCCGGCCGAAACGCTTGCCGAAGAGGTTCTTGCCGGCAAACTGGACGGCATTGTTCTTGCAGGCGGCCCCGGAAATCCGGCGGAAAATGCCCAGATCATTGAAAACGTGAAGGCTGTTCTCGGACGTGTTCCGGTTATGGCTATTGGTCTGGGAAACCAGATTCTGGCGCTGGCTGCAGGTGCAAAGACCGAAAAGATGAAGTTCGGTCACAGGGGTGCGAACCAGCCTGTGAAGCGTTTGTCCGATGGGCGCACATTCATCACTGCGCAGAACCGCGGCTATGCCATTGTGAAGGACAGCCTGCCCGAGGGCGCTGTACTGAGCATGGAAAACGCAAACGATCATGCCTGTGAAGGTGTGGAATATCCGGCTCTGCGTGCATTCGGCGTGGATTTCTATCCGGCAACGGGCAGCAGCGCCAACAGCACTGCTTACCTGTACAACAACTTTATAAACGCGATGGGGGGAATTTAGATGCCGCGCAACAAAAGCATAAACAAGGTGCTCGTCATCGGTTCCGGCCCGATTGTTATCGGTCAGGCGGCGGAGTTTGACTATGCGGGAACGCAGGCATGCCGTGTTCTGAAGGACATGGGTGTGAATGTTGTGCTCGTAAACTCCAACCCGGCAACCATCATGACCGACGCAGCCCTTGCAGATGAAATTTATCTTGAACCGTTGAATGCGGAAACCGTCCGCCGCATCATCGAAAAAGAGCGCCCGGACGGAATGCTCGCTACCCTTGGCGGACAGACGGGTCTTACCATTGCTTCCGAGCTGGAAAAGGAAGGCTTCCTCGAAAAGAGCGGCGTGCGACTGCTTGGCACCAATGCGCAGGCGATTGACCGCGCAGAAGACAGAAAGCTTTTTGCCGAAACGATGAAATCCATCGGCCAGCCCATTATTCCGTCCGGAATTGCTGTTACGGTGGAAGAGGCTGTGGAAGTGGCCAATCAAATCGGTTATCCTGTTATCGTGCGTCCGGCATTTACTCTGGGCGGCACGGGCGGCGGCGTTGCCGAGGACGAGGCTTCCCTGCGCGAAATCGCAGATGCCGGACTTATGCTGTCGCCGATTCATCAGGCGCTGATTGAAAAATACATTTACGGCTGGAAAGAAATCGAATTTGAAGCACTGCGCGATTCGGCGGGCAATGCCATCGCCGTGTGCTCCATGGAAAATGTCGATCCTGTCGGTGTGCATACCGGCGACTCTGTTGTTGTTGCCCCTGCGCTTACGCTGGCGGCTCCTGAGCTTTCCATGCTGCGTCAGGCTTCTCTCGACATTGTTGAGGCGCTCGGCATTGAGGGCGGCTGCAACTGCCAGTTTGCTCTTGACCCGGTCAGCTTCCAGTATGCCGTTATCGAGGTAAATCCGCGTCTTTCCCGTTCTTCCGCACTGGCAAGTAAGGCGACGGGCTATCCCATTGCCAAGGTTGCGGCAAAAATCGCTATGGGTCTTACGCTGGATGAAATCGTAAATGATGTTACCGGCGAAACCTATGCATGCGTTGAGCCGACCATCGACTATGTGGTTGTAAAGCTGCCCAGATTCCCGTTTGACAAGTTTGTGGGCGCAAGCCACGCACTTGGCACGCAGATGAAGGCGACCGGTGAGGTTATGTCTATCGGTCCTACCTTCGAAGCAGCGCTGATGAAGGCCATTCGCGGCGCAGAGATCAAGATGGATACCCTTAATTATGCGGGCGAACTGGATTATCATAAGATGGACGATCAGCGTCTGTTTGCGGTATTCCAGGCGTTGAAAAAGGGTGTTTCCATCGATGAAATCTATGCAGCTACGCGCATTGATCGCTTCTTCCTGAATAAGCTCAACAACCTTGCAAAGGCTGAAAATGCCATTGCAGGCCGTGCTGTTACGGAAGAGGAATATATCGGCATGAAGCGCCTTGGCTATACCGACAAGGCAATTGCGCGCATCAGCGGCAATCCTCTGCCTGCACACCGCTGTGCCGTTTACAAGATGGTTGACACCTGCGCAGCGGAATTCCGTGCGCTGACTCCGTATTTCTATTCTACATACGACGACGTTTGCGAGTCCCGCGAACGCAAGCAGGATAAGCCCTGCGTGGTCGTTCTGGGCTCGGGTCCCATCCGCATCGGTCAGGGTATCGAATTTGACTATTCTTCGGTACACTGCGTATGGACGCTGAAGAAGCTGGGCTATGACGTTGTTATCATCAATAACAACCCCGAAACCGTATCCACCGACTTTGATACGGCAGACCGCCTGTATTTTGAGCCGCTCACCGAAGAGGACGTTCTGAACGTCATCGAGGTTGAAAAGCCCGTGGGCGTTGTTGTTGCTTTCGGCGGTCAGACTGCTATCAAGCTCACCAAATGCCTGGATGAGCGCGGCATTCAGATTCTGGGCACCTCTGCCGAGGGAATCGATATGGCGGAAGACCGTGAACGCTTCGATGCGCTTCTGCAGCAGCTGGATATCCGTCGTCCGGAGAGCGACACTGCCATGGATATTGAAGGCGCGCTGCGTGCGGCAAACCGACTGGGTTATCCCGTACTTCTGCGCCCGAGCTACGTAATCGGCGGTCAGAATATGACCATCGCGCAGACGGATGACGATGTAAAAACCTATATGCGTCTGATTCTGGCGCAGGGCATCGAAAATCCCGTTCTGGTTGACAAGTACATGCGCGGCACGGAGCTGGAAGTAGACGCTATTTCCGACGGTACGGATGTACTGATTCCCGGCGTTATGGAGCATATTGAGCGCGCAGGCGTTCACAGCGGCGATTCCATTGCCGTATATCCGCCTTACAATCTTACGGATAAGCAGGCGCAGGCGATTGTGGACTGCTCCACCAAGCTGGCTCTTGCACTGGGTACGCGCGGTCTGGTAAATATCCAGTATCTGATTCACGGCGGCGAATTGTACGTCATCGAGGTCAATCCCCGCGCATCCCGTACCATTCCGTACATCAGCAAAGTATCCGGCGTACCGATGGTCGACATTGCTACCCGAGTAATGATGGGCGAGAGCCTCGCATCCCTGGGATATGCATCCGGCATTCATAAGACGCCTCCGTACTATGCCGTAAAGGTTCCGGTATTCTCCTTCCAGAAGCTGCCTGACGCAAACAGCGCTCTTGGCCCGGAAATGAAATCCACGGGTGAAGTTCTGGGCGTTGGCAAGACGCTGCGCGAGGCTCTGTTCAAGGGCTTTGCAGCTGCCGGATTCAACATCGGCGGTAAAGCTGCCGAGAAGAAGGGCGTGCTCATCAGCATCGGCATTGCAGATGACGTGGAAACCATGCGTCTTGCAAAGAAGTTCTACGATATGGGTCATGCTATTTACGCCACGAAGGATACCGCAAAGGTCATTCGTTCCTTGGGTATCCCCGCGGAAGAGGTTGGTCTGCCTGGGCAGGATGACGGCATCACCGCACTGATTACTGAGGGCATGATTGATTATGTCGTATTCGAAGGCATTTCCACGCCCGAGGATGTGCGCGACTATATCCAGCTGCACCGCGTTGCCATGATGAACGGCGTAGTATGCCTGACTTCCACCGATACGGCAAATGCACTTGCGGATATTCTGCAGAGCCGCTTCAACCTGCGCAATACGGAGCTTGTGGACATTGCTCACATGCGTACCGAGCGCCAGAAGCTTTCGTTCCTGAAAATGCAGGGCACGGGCGATGACTACATTTTCCTTGAGAATTTCGGAGGAAGGATTTCCTGCCCCGAATCTCTTGCCATTGATTTCACGGACCGCAGCTGCGGCATCGGCGGCGACGGACTTGCATTGATCGAATCCTCGTCCGTTGCGGATGCGAAGATGCGCGTATTCAATCAGGATGGCTCCGAGGCCAGCATGGCGGGTAATGCCGTGCGCTGCGTGGCGAAGTATCTCTACGACCGCGGTCTTGTGAATACCGATACTGCAACCGTGGAAACGCTCAGCGGCGTGAAGAAGATCAATCTTTATACCGTTGCGGGCCGTGTGCATTCTGCTGAGGTTGATATGGGCAAGGCGGAGTTTGAACCGGCGAAAATCCCTGTCAAGCTTCCGGGCGAAAAAATCGTAAACCGCCCTGTGATGATTGACGGAATCCGCTTTAATATCACCTGCGTGAATGTGGGTACGCCGCACTGCGTAACCTTCTGCCGCACGCTGGAGGATATCGATGTGGAGCGCATCGGCCGTGCATTCGAGCATGCCGAGATTTTCCCCGAGCGCATCAATACGAACTTTGTCCGCGTAGCGGACAGGCGTACCCTGCGTATGCGCGTTTGGGAACGCGGCAACGGCGAAACCCGTTCCTGCGGTACCGGCGCCTGCGCGGCGGTTGTGGCTGCGGCGGAGAATGATCTTGTCGATAAGAACGCCGACATCACCGTAAAGCTCGCCGGCGGCGACCTCATCGTAAATTACGATGGCGAAACCGTGCGTCTCACCGGTAACGCAAACCTGATTTACGAAGGTACCATCGAGTATTAAAGTGTATAGCAAATCCCCTGCGGAAAAATACATCCGCAGGGGATTTTTGCAGTTACAGGTTTTCGTTTTTCAGTGCGTCGATGGGGTTTTCGCGCTTGACCTTGTGCATGGCGTATAGCATGGTGATAAATACCACGATAAACACACTCAGGCAGGAAATGACCATTGCGCCCCAGGGCGGTTGGAAGGCGAAATCATAACCGGAGCCGAAGGCGCGGTAGATGAGATACGACGTTCCGAGCGCGGCGGGCAGTCCGTATAAAAGAGCGCGGGAGCCGTACAGCAGGCATTCGTAGCACATCATCCGGTCAAAGCCGCCTTTCGTCATGCCGACGGATTTCAGCATGGCAAATTCACGTCTGCGCAGGATTATGTTGGTGGAAATCGTGTTGAACACGTTCACGGCTGCAATCAGTGAGATCAAAACCGTGAATCCGTAAGCGAACACACGGATGATCATTACGAGGTTTCGTTCCTCTTCCACAGATTCTGCATGATCATAAAGCTGCGAATCGGAAATACCGCGAACGGTAAGCAGTTTCCGGATGTCGTCATAGCTTTCCGCATGGTCATCGGATTTGAAGTAGTACGATGCTCCGTTTGCCAAAGAGGCGGAGGGATAGATAGTGCTGTGCATACTGGCAGGATAGATGAATGTCAAAGTGTCGTTGAGGACGTAGTACGGGCGATTCGCAAGCACGGCACCGGCTGAAAGCGTGAAATCCTCCATGGCTTCTTCGCTGGGAAGCGTAATTGCGGAACGTTCTCCGTCTATAAAGGTGTAGTACGATACGAACAGATTGCCGTGCTCATCCCGTTCTTCGCCGTTTGAATAGTATCCTTCGATTAATCTTTCGCGGCGGAAAGTAAGCTCAAATTGATCGGTATTCAGGATTCGGAGCGAGAGAATCTGTCCGCGTGCAGCATCGAATCCGCGGATGCTGTCGATTGCCACGGCGCGGGGATTTTCCGGGTCGGTGAATTTGGCTGCATCAAGGCCGTTTTCCGCCAGAAAATCCGCGAAGGATTCATCATCCACGAACACGATATAGAAGCGGAAATTCTCAGTATTCTTTCCGAGGTCGCCTTCCGGGGCGGCAGCGGTGCGTTCACTGATAAAGTTTTTGTACTGCTCCGAAAGTTGATCGGACGGGATATCAACATGGGTGTAGATCGAATTGGCATAGGCAACGTCGGTAACGGATTTTGCGGAGGCGAATGTGTCCAAAAGATCTGCATGTGAATCCTCCATCCTCTGCGAATAGGGGATGTAATAGATCAGATCGTATTCCGGGCTGGAAAAACCGTCCGTGACCGCAGAAATCAGGTAATCGGTGAATGCGGCTGCCGATACGAACAGCACGATGCTCATAAAAAGGCTCAAAACGGTGGAACGGTACTTTTTGCGGCTGCGCTTGTAATGCTTGCGCGCCAGCACACCGGGAAGCCCGAAAAGCGCGTAAGTGACTTTTGCAGTTTTTGAGGACTTCTTTTTTGTGCGGATATCGCGGCTCTGGCGAATGGCTTCCACTGCCGAAACCTTTGCCGCGCGTACAGCGGGAATCCACGCAGACAGAAGCACCGTAATCAGGGCAACGGCGGCAGCAATTCCCATGGCGGGCAGAGAGATGCAGACCTGCATGGGAACAAGAACACCCAGTGAGGTAAATCGGTCTCCGATCAAAAGAAGGGTTACGCCGATACCGGCGGTTCCTGCTACTATACCGATTGGAATACCGATGACGCTTACGCACAGTGCCTCAAAAAGAACCATGCCGCGCAGTTGCTTTCGTGTTGCTCCGATGGAGGAAAGCAGGCCAAACTGCCGCGTGCGTTCGGATACCGAGATGGAGAATGCATTGTAAATCAGCGAAATCGAGCCCAGCATGATCAGCACGATTACGACTACCGAAACGGAATACAGTACCTCTTCAAACGCGTTATAATGCGAAACTCCGGAAAATGCCAGAACATCGGTATTGAACTCACCCGATATATTATTTTCCTCTGCGAAAGAATAGACGTCCGCGCCGTTTTTCATTTTGAAATAGACGTCGCACCGGTTTGCAGGAATCGTATCGGCGACTGTGAGCGCCGTGTATCCGGCTGCGGAATATTCCTCAATGTCATAGGAGAAACGCTCGTAAAAGCCGACAACCGTATAAGTGCGCGTTTCGCGTACTGTTAGAGTTTCGCCGTTGTGAACGGTAATGCTTTGACCGCCTTCGTACTGCCGGTTGTAGCAGGGCTGGTTGCGAATCATTTCGTATCCGTCCAGAATGCGGCTGCCGATATTGAGTGTCAGGGTACCACCGATGGAGTATTGTCCTTCGCTGTTTTCGATAAGATGGAGCGGCAGAAGGATTTCGCCGGAATTTGCCGGATAGGTGCCGTCCACAATGTGGATGGGGAGCACATTTTGCGCACCGTCAGAAAGACCTGCGATAAACAGATACGGCTTCCACTCGTTGCTGTTCCGGATGTGGGCATAGCCGATATAATCCATGCGGATCGCGTTTTCCACCTTTGGGTCTGTAAGGATGTCGGCATACTTTGCGTAGTCCACATTTTCCGCTTCGCCATGCCAGTCGCCGTCTGAGTAAATTGCTACCTCCAGAAGATAATTCCGGAAACTCGCCGTGAAGGTAGTCACGGCGCAGATCATTGCGGCTGAGAGGACAACGCCTATGATCGTGGCGACGGTACGCGCAGGATTCATTTTCAGAACGCGCAGGGTTGCTTTTTGGAATACGTTCATTTGCGGATCACCTCATCCCGGGTGATGCGTCCGTCTTCAATGGCGAGAATGCGGTTTGCCTGCAGGGCGATGTTCTCGTCATGCGTGATGATAATCAGCGTCTGACCGTATTTGCGATTGGAATGCTTCAGAAGTTCTATAATTTCATGACTGTTTTTGCTGTCCAGATTTCCGGTGGGTTCGTCTGCAAGAACGACTGCCGGCGCATTGATCAGCGCCCTTCCGATGGAAACACGCTGCTGTTGTCCGCCGGAGAGCTGATTGGGCAGGTGGTTTTCGCGCCCTTTCAGGCGAAGTGTGGTCATGAGTTCTTCAAGGCGATCTTCGTTTACCTTTCTGCCGTCCATCAAAACGGGAAGGGTGATATTTTCCGTCACGTTCAGAACGGGAATCAGGTTGTAAAACTGGTAGATCAAACCAACCTGTCTGCGGCGGAAGATGGCCAGCTGATTTTCGCTCTGGCGGTAAATATCAACTCCGTCCATATAAACCTTGCCGCCGGTGGGCTTGTCCACGCCGCCAAGAATGTGCAGAAGGGTGGATTTACCGGAGCCGGAAGGACCGATGATGGCGATAAAGTCGCCTTTTTCTACGGAAAAAGAAACGTTGTCCAGCGCCTTTACGGCATTTTCCCCGTGACCGTAGACTTTGCAGAGATTTTCAACGCGCAGTATTTCCATGAAAATGCTTCTCCTTTTTGTTTATGGCACTTATTGTACACGGTCAGGGTGACTGACGGGTGACGCGAAAATAACAAAAACGTCACCAAGCCTAGATGACGCTCTTGTAGAAACGAATCGTAAACTGTGCGCCGCCGGAAGGGCGGTTTTCTGCTTTGATGGTGCCGTTTTGCGCGGTGATGATCATTCGGGCGAGCGCAAGACCGATTCCGAAGGAGCCTTCGCCGGAATCCGTGCCTTTATAGAAGCGATCAAATATATGCGGGAGATCGTTTTCTGCAATGCCGCTTCCGGTATCGGAAACTATGATCTCGGCAAAAAGCGCATTTTCCTGCGCATGGATTTCGATCGTGCCGCCGGAAGGTGTGTGCTCCATGCAGTTCTTGGCAATGTTTGCAATGGCTTCGCGCGTCCATGCGATATCGCCGCTGAAGAAACCGGTACCTTTTGTGACAAGCTGCTGTCCCCGGATATCCATGGGAGGAAGAAGCGGGTCAACGGCGCTCTGTATCAATTCGGAAAGGAGAAGAGATTCCTTGCGAAACTGCACTACGCCCGCATCCAGCTGCGAAATTTTGAGAAGGGCAGTTACAAGCCAGTCAATTCGGGAAAGAAGTCCCCGCAGTTCAAACATGCGCTTTTTGCGCAGAGATTCGGAAAGATCGGGTTCGTTCAGAAGAGAAAGAAGGAGATTTGCGGAGGTAAGCGGCGTTCGAATCTGGTGCGATATGTCCGCAATGGAATCGGAAAGCAGAATTCTGTCATCCATCAGGCTTTGCTGCTGTTCACGCAGGCGAAGGATCATTTTCTGAATTTCGCTTTGCAGAATGCCCAGTTCGCCCTCTGCGTATGTTTCAAGAGAAAGCTGATTTTCTCCATGCAGAATACGGTCGATATCCATGGCGAAGGAGGCAAGACGTTTGTATCGAAACCATGTGGAAATAAGATGCAAGGCGATAAAAACGATGGACAGGAGCGCGGTGAAGATTCCGGTATAAAAGTCCCACGCAAAGGCGACAACAGCGGCAAAAACGCCAATTGTGCATTGCAGAATCAATGTGCGCCGGACTTCGGGGTTTCGAAGCAGTTTTATCATATGTCCACCCTGTATCCAAGTCCGCGGACGGTGCGGATGATTTGAGGCTCCTGCGGGTCGTCTTCGATTTTTTCGCGCAGACGCTTGATATAGACGGTCAGCGTGTTGTCATTCACGAATTCTCCGGCTACATCCCATATAACTTCCAGAAGTCGGCTGCGCGTCATGGTCTGGCCGCGATTGTTGAGAAGCGCCAGAAACAGGCGGTATTCCAGCGCGGAAAGAAAAAGGTCGCGTCCGTCTTTGGTGGCGTTGCCGTTTACGGTATCCACGCTGATATCGCCCACGCGAATAACACTGCCCGCACCGCCCGTCAGGCGAAGAATATTTTTGATACGGGTTATAAGTTCGCGCGGACGGAAGGGTTTTGCAATGTAGTCGTCAGCCCCCAGTTCAAAGCCTGTGACAGTGCTGAATTCATCGCCCGATGCAGTAAGAAAGATTACCGGAAGGCTATAGGTGCTCTTTATGGTGCGGCAGGCAACAAAACCGTTTCCGTCAGAAAGAGAGATATCCAGCAGCACCAGATCAAAACTTTCGCTTTCCAACAGTTCAAGCGCACCGCTTTGCCCGGGAGCGCTTTTTACGCTGAATCCCTCCGTAGAAAGAAATTCGCTCAGGGTGGAAACGATGCTTTTGTCGTCTTCCACAAGAAGAATTTTCGGCATTGTGTACCTCCGCAGTCGATGCTTATATAACTATTGAACCTTATATTTTTTCTCAATTTTCAGATAGGAATAAACCAGAAGGGGGATGCCTGCCGTTAAGCTCAGAACAAGAAGGACAAGCGCAAGGACGGAGTTCCATATCTCAGCCAATCCGGAAGCGACAAACCATAGCGAATACAGCTTCCACATAATTCCGTTTTCGTGGTTATAGCTCTTTACATCGCTAATCTGGGACGCATCCACTTCGGTGCCGGACCAGAACCACATGGGCTTTTTGAGCCTCTGCGCATAGACTCCGATAGAGAAAAACAGAATTGCACAGCCAAAGGAGACTGTGTACCAGATAATTTTAGCTGCCATGGTGTCGCCCCCTTTTTTGCAGGATTAAAGTTAGCGCTGTGCTTTTTTGCTGTTTGCGATCTTGGATAGGTCGTTCTTATCAATCCATTCTTCGGTAAAGCCGCAATTGCAGCATATATATCGGTTTACATTTACTCCGGAAAAGGCGGTATTGCCGGTTAATACATGGTTTCCGGAACCGTATGGACCACAATAACCGTCAATGCGAACAATATCGGAAGATTGGCATTTGGGGCAGATTTTTGTATTCTTCATAAATGCGGCTCCTTTCAGCCCGGTATGTATTCTGTGGCTGTTTCCATATTATCAGAAAAACACAGATTATGCAAGAACAGGAACAGCGGTTTCTTACACCGCTGTTCCTGTTGAATGTTTTTTTAGAGCATGCTGTTTGCGCGGAACTGGAGCTTATAAAGCTCAGCATAGGTGCCGTCCTTTGCGAGGAGCTCGTCGTGGGTGCCCTGCTCGATGATATTGCCATCGGATACAACGGCGATTTCATCGGCATTTTTGATGGTGGACAGGCGGTGTGCAACGACGAGAGTCGTGCGTCCTGCGCACAGGTCATCCAGAGCCTGCTGAATCAGGATTTCGGTGGTGTTGTCCAGTGCGCTGGTAGCCTCGTCCAGAATCAGGATGGGCGGGTTCTTCAGGAATACGCGTGCGATGGAAAGGCGCTGCTTCTGTCCGCCGGAGAGACGCACGCCGCGCTCACCGATTTCCGTATCATATCCGTTGGGCAGCGACATGATGTAGTCATGAATGTTTGCGCGCTTTGCGGCTTCGATAACTTCTTCATCGGTAGCGTCGAGGCGACCGTAGAGGATGTTTTCCTTCATGGACGCGTTGAACAGGTAGATATCCTGCTGAACGATACCGATATTGCGGCGCAGAGATTCCATGGTGAGGGTGTGGATTTCCTTGCCGTCGATCAGAATCTGACCGCTGGTTACATCATAGAAATGCGGAATCAGATGGCAGATGGTGGTCTTGCCGCCGCCGGAGGGGCCGACAAGCGCGAACTTCTTGCCCTGACCGATGGTAAGGCTTACGTGGTTGAGGACGTCTTTGTCGCTGTCGTAGGCGTAGGTTACATCGCGGAATTCGATATGGCCTTCAAGCTGACCGGCATCCACGGCGTCCTCTGCATCCTTTTCGGGTTCGGCGTCGATGATCTCAATGAATCGTTCGAAGCCGGTAACACCGTTCTGATACTGTTCCATAAAGTTGATCAGCGTCATGACCGGGCCGATGAACATATGGACGGAAACGACAAAAGCGGAATAATCGCCGAACTGGATGGTGCCGTTATACAGGAACAGGCCGCCTGCGATCAGTACGACTACGTTGAAAACGTCGGTTACGAAGGTGTTTCCGGAATGGAACTGACCCATGGCCTTGTAGGCATCGCGGCGGGCTTCGGTGAAGCGAACGTTGCCTTCCTCGAACTTCTCTTTTTCCTTCTCAGCGTTTGTGAAAGCCTTGGTTACGCGGATACCGGAGATACTGCTTTCAAGGGAAGCGTTGATCTGTGCGGTGGATTTGCGGCTTTCCATGAATGCATTTTTCATACGCTTGCGCAGCTTCATGGAAATCAGAATCAGGAAGGGAACGCACGCGAACACAATCAGTGTAAGCCAGATGTTGATACTGGAAAGATAGATGAAAGACGTAACGATGGAGATGGAGGAGATCAAAAGGTTTTCCGGGCCATGGTGGGCAAGCTCGCTGATTTCCATCAGGTCGCTCGTCATGCGGGACATGATCTTACCGGTTTCGTGATTGTCATAGAAGCTGAAGGGGAGTTTTTCCAGATGGCCAAACATATCCGAACGCATCTGCGCCTGCATGCGTACACCCATTACGTGGCCGTAATACTGGATGAAGTAGTTAAGCAGCATCTTCACCAGGTACAGAACCAGAAGCGTAATACCGGCTGCAACGATCATGCGGTAATTGCGGTTGGGAATCAGGTCGTTAAGCATTGTGCGGGTAACGATGGGGTACACAAGGCCTACCAGTGCGACGGCAAGGGACGCAAGCATATCGAGGGTAAAAATTGTTTTATGAGGCCTGTAGTAGGCAATAAATCGTTTCAGCATATATCAGTTCTCCTTTTCGCATGGCGGATTTTTCCAGTGTTCCAAAAGAGTATCCAGAAGGGTGGAAAGCGTTTCTTTCTGTGCTTCGTCCAGCGGTTCAAACAGGAAATGCGCGGTTTCCCGGCGATGGGTTTCAAACTGAGCCGCACTTTCGCGTCCGGCATCCGTCAGATGAATTTCCCATACGCGTTTGTCGCTTTCGCTGCGCTTTTTTTCGACAAGACTGGCCTGCTCAATTTTTGAAAGAATCTCGCTCAGACTGCCGGGCTGAATGCCCATTTCGTCCTGCAGTGCGCGCTGCGTCATAGGGCCGTTCCGCGAAAGAAGCAAAAGAATTCGGTTCTGCGAAAAATTCAGATTGTACTTGTGGTAAAGCAGATGCCCGCAGCGGCGCATTCTGCGCATCAGAAGGATATCATTATCCTGAATGCTGTCCGCAGGGGTGGGAATGCAGGTGTTTTCGGTGCCGGAAAACTCCGTCAAGCGATCAGCCTCCCTTGTACAAATAACATTAGGTACCTAAAGAATCGTACTCTTTTTGACGAAAAATGTCAATAGAAAAATGTGGCTGCGCTGTAAAGAATGATTTAAGAGGGACAACGATAAAAATGTCCCGGGCGGAGTGATCCACCCGGGACATCGGTAAGGGAAACATTATTTGCGATCCATATAGGCAACGCCTTTGCGAACGAGAGCACGCTTGAGGCGCGCCTCGGCGAGGCGAAGTTCCAGATTGGAAAGATTCTTGGCTGCAAGAATTTCGCGTGCCTTCTTTTCGGCGCGTTCGGCGCGTTCGGCGTCAATTTTATCGGCCCATTCAAAGGTGGTGGGAACGAGAGAAACGCTTCCGTTCAGTACGGAGAGCATGCCGCCGATGCAGGCTGCATAGCGCTTTTTTCCATCCACAACGATGGTGGCACGGCCCATTCCGAGAGGAACGACGCAGTTGATATGCCCGGCGAGTACGCCCAGATCACCCGTGATTGTGCGCACGGTGACCTGTTCGGCCATGCCGTCAAACAGCAGTCCGTCCGGCGTGACAATTTTCAGGGGGAAGCCTGTCATGCTTCCTCACCGCCTCTGAACTTGGCAACAACGTCGTCAATACCACCTGCATACAGGAAGAAGGACTCGGGAATATCATCGTGCTTGCCGTCGATAATCTCACGGAAGCCGCGGATGGTTTCCTTCAGCGGTACATATCTGCCCTCGTATCCGGTGAACTGCTCCGCTACAGCGAACGGCTGGGAGAGGAAACGCTGCACCTTGCGTGCGCGGTTTACGGTGAGCTTATCTTCTTCGCTGAGTTCATCCATACCCATGATGGCGATAATATCCTGCAGCTCCTTATAGCGCTGCAGCATCTTCTGCACGTCGCGGGCGGTTTCGTAATGCTCTTTGCCGACAACTTCCGGCGAGAGGATACGGGAAGTAGAGCTCAGGGGATCAACTGCAGGATAGATACCCAGAGATGCAATGGAACGGTCCAGTGCGGTGGTTGCATCCAGGTGGGCGAAGGTTGTCGCCGGTGCGGGGTCGGTATAGTCATCCGCCGGGACGTAAACAGCCTGAACGGAGGTGATGGAACCGTTGCGGGTGGAAGTGATTCGCTCCTGCAGAGCGCCCATTTCTGTTGCAAGGGTCGGCTGATAACCTACGGCAGAGGGCATGCGACCCAGAAGAGCCGATACCTCAGAACCGGCCTGCGTGAAGCGGAAGATGTTGTCAATGAACAGCAGAACGTCCTGATGCTTCACATCGCGGAAGTATTCTGCCATCGTCAGGCCGGAAAGGCCTACGCGCATACGGGCTCCCGGCGGCTCGTTCATCTGGCCGTAGACCATGGCGGTCTTGTTGATAACGCCGGATTCCTGCATTTCATTATAAAGGTCGTTGCCTTCGCGGGTGCGTTCGCCAACGCCGGTAAATACGGAGATACCGCCGTGCGCCTTGGCAACGTTGTTGATCAGTTCCATGATGAGAACCGTCTTACCTACGCCTGCACCGCCGAACAGACCGATCTTACCGCCCTTGGCATAGGGGCAGATCAGGTCGACGACCTTAATGCCGGTTTCGAGAATTTCGGTAGAGGTCTGCTGTTCTTCGTAGGAAGGGGCGGGGCGGTGGATGGGCCAGCGTTCGTTGCTTTCGGGCACCTGTGCACCGTCGTCAATGGTGTCACCCAGCAGATTGAAAACACGGCCCAGGCAGTTTTCGCCGACCGGAACGCTGATGGATGCGCCGGTATCCAAGGCTTCAACGCCGCGCTGGAGACCGTCGGTCGAACTCATGGCGATACAGCGGGCAACGTTATCGCCGATGTGCTGCGCGACCTCGGCCACGATCTTCGATTCGCCGTTTTTGATTTCGATGGCGTTGAGAAGATCGGGGAGCCGATTATCCGCAAAACGAATATCCAGAACCGGGCCCATGATCTGAATCACGGTTCCGATGTTATTGGCCATTAGGCTTCAACTCCTTATCAATCCAGGTCTAAGATCCCGCAACGATTTCGGTGATCTCCTGCGTGATGGCTGCCTGACGGGCCTGATTGTATTTCAGATTCAGTCCGTCGATCATTTCGGTGGCATTCTGCGTGGCGGAATCCATTGCCATGCGGCGGGCCGCATGCTCGGATGTACGGCTTTCGCACAGCGCACCGTAAATCACACCGCCGATATACTCGGGAATAATGGCGTCGAATACTTCCTTGCAGCCGGGTTCATAGAGAATATCCGATGTACCGGATGCTGCATCGTCGCCAACGGAAAGGGGCAGCAGCTTTTTGCATCTGGGAGCCTGCGAAAGTACGGATACGAATTCGGTATAAATGACGCGGATTTCGTCAAACTCGCCCGCTAGATAGGCACGGCACAGGTTCTTTGCCAGCGAAAAACAATTGCCAACCGATACGTCGGAAGCATCAACATAGTAATCGCTGAAAAACTCTGCATTGCGGCTCTTGAAATAGTCGCAGGCTTTTTTGCCGATGGGGAGGATGACGGCATCCTTTCCCTGCATTTCAGCCTGACAGAGCTTGATGATGTTGCTGTTGTAGCCGCCTGCCATGCCGCGGTCGCCCGCGATTACGACAAAGGCTGTCTTTTTGGACTGCGCCGTATCCGGAGCGAGATAGGGAGAGGCGAAATCCTGATTGCTGCATGCGATATCCTGTATCGTGGAATACAGAATTTCAAAATAGGGACGCGATCCCGCAATCTGCATCTGAGCGCGGCGAAGCTTGGAGGAAGCAACCATTTCCATGGCTTTGGTGATCTGCTTGGTGCTTTCAAGGCTTCGTATGCGGGATTTGATTTCTTTCGTGGAAACGCCGGCCATGCTTCAGCGCCTCCTTATTCCGAAACGACAAACTCGGTGAGAAGCTCCTTCAGAGCCTCCTTGAGCTCAGACTCGGTGTCTTTTTCCAGCTTACCGGTGGTACGGATGGCTTCCAGCACGCCGAAGCGGCGGGTATCCATAAACTCATACAGACGCTGTTCGAAATCTGCAACCTGTTCAAGCGCAATATCGTTGAGATAGCCGTTGACTACGGCATAAATGATGCATACCTGATGCGCAACCTCAACGGGGGATTCGTTCTTCTGTTTAAGTACCTCTACGATGCGTGCACCCAGATTCAGGCGGGCTTTGGTGTCGGCATCCAGGTCGCTTCCGAACTGTGCAAAGGATTGCAGTTCGCGGTACTGGGAATACAGAAGCTTCAGGGAACCGGCAACCTTCTTCATAGCCTTGATCTGCGCGTCGCCGCCTACGCGGGAAACGGAGATACCGGGGTTGACTGCCGGAACAACGCCGGAGTTGAACAACTCGGACTCGAGGAAAATCTGTCCGTCGGTGATGGAGATAACGTTTGTAGGAATATAGGCGGAAACGTCGCCGGCCTGCGTTTCAATAATGGGCAGAGCGGTAAGGCTGCCGCCGCCGCGCTTATCGGACATGCGGGCTGCGCGCTCCAGCAGACGGGAGTGCAGATAGAATACGTCGCCCGGGTAGGCCTCGCGTCCCGGAGGACGACGAATCAACAGAGAAATTGCGCGGTAAGCAACTGCATGCTTGCTGAGATCATCATAGACAACCAGAACATTCTTGCCCTGATGCATGAAGTATTCGCCCATGGTGCAGCCGGAATAGGGGGCAATGTACTGCATGGGAGCCAGTTCGGATGCGGTTGCGGATACGACGATGGTATAATCCATCGCGCCGCGAACGGTAAGATTCTGAACAACCTGCGCAACGGTAGAACGCTTCTGACCGATGGCAACATAAATGCAGATAACATCCTTGCCCTTCTGGTTCAGGATGGTATCGGTTGCGATGGTGGTTTTACCGGTCTGACGGTCGCCGATGATCAATTCGCGCTGACCGCGGCCGATCGGAATCATGGAGTCGATTGCCTTGATGCCGGTCTGCAGCGGGGTATCAACGTGCTGACGTTCGATAATGCCGGGAGCATTTTCTTCGATCGGCTTGAAAGCGGCAGCCTCAATCGGACCTTTGCCGTCAATGGGCTCGCCCAGAGCGTTTACGACGCGGCCGATCAGCTTTTCGCCAACCGGAACGGAAACGACACGACCGGTGCGCTTAACGGTGTCTCCCTCGCGGATGCCGTTGTCACTGCCGAGAATAACGATGGAAACCGTATCCTCTTCCAGATTCTGCGCCATGCCGAAAGAGCCGTTGGTGAACTCGATCAGTTCGCCGGCCATGCACTTATCCAGGCCGGAAACGCGCGCAATACCGTCGCCGACGAGGATGACCACGCCGGTTTCGCTGGTTTCCAGCTTGTTTTCATAGTTTTTGATTTGGTTTCGTATGATCTTCGTGATCTCTTCGGGTCTTAATTCCATACTATCCCTGCCTTTATGAAAGACGAAAATTATAGGACGGTGTTTTTCAGCAGCTTGCGGACAGACTCAAGGCGGTGCAGAACCGTATCATCCATGCGCGTGCCGTCATAATCCAGGCGAATACCGCCAAGACATTCGGGGTCGACCACATTGGTGAGCTCGATGGTTTTGCCGGTAAGGGAGCCGAGCTTTGCGGAAAGGCGCTGCGCCTGATTTTCCGTCAGGGCGATGGCGCTCACTGCCTTTACCGGAAGAATACCGTTATCCTCATTATAAAGATTGCGGTATGCCTCCTCGCAGTCAGCAAAACGGGCGATGTATCCCTTTTCGGTGAGGATTTTCAGAAAGTTCAACACATACGGATGAATCTTGCCGGAAAATGCCTCATCCAGAAGTGCGCATCTTTCCTCTTTGGAAACGTTCGGAACGGAAAGCAGGCGAACATAATCCCTGTTTCCGGCAAAAAGTTCCTTGAGAGCAGAAAGTTCTTCCAGAATGCTGCCGCTCAGGCTTTCATCCCGGGCGAGGTCATACAGGGCCTGCCCATAAATGTTTCCGACGCGGGTCATGCGTTATCACCCAATTCGTCGATGAACTGATCGACCAGCTTGGCCTGGTCCTTATCCGTAAGCTCGCGACCGATAACCTTGCCTGCAATGGACAGGGCCATGTCAGCGATTTCGTTCTTGGCGTCGTTTACGGCCTTTTTCTTTTCAAGTGCAACGTCGGCGGCAGCTTTATCGAGGATGGAAGCAGCCTCGGCATTCGCCTGACGAACGATTTCTTCCTCGCGCTTCTGACCGCGCAGAACGGCATCTTTTACCATCCTGTCGGAAGTGGCCTGCGCTTCGGAAAGCTTTTTCTGGTATTCTGCGGCCATTTCCTGTGCTTCGGATTTGGCCTTGCCTGCGTCGGCATACATTTCGTCGATCTCATTCTGACGGTCCGTGATGATCTTGTGAACCGGTCCGAAAAGGAACTTTTTCGCCACAAAGAATACAGCAAGCGTATTCAGGAGCACAAAAAGCGCCGTCCAGAAATCTACGCCGATAAAATCTTGAAAGAATCCCACGTTTTTCACTCCTATCAAATCTTCAGCGTGAACGAGAGATGCTTACAGGGTGAACAGAATCAGGAATGCGATCAGAAGGGCATAGATACCGGTGGTCTCGGTAATTGCGCAGCCAAGGATCATGGTGGAGCGCAGATTGCCGGCTGCCTCAGGCTGACGGGCCATGCCTTCCAGAGCCTTGCTTACAGCATTACCTTCACCGATAGCAGGGCCGATAGCGCCAATGCCCATGCACAGACCGGCGCCCAGAGCCTTACCTACGGTTGCGATTGCTTCAGCCAGAATACCCATATTTTCCATAAATGTGTGCCTCCCAATAGATATTTTTTGCAGAGAATTATAGGGTAAACAGAATCAGGAATGCGATCAAAAGGGAATAGATACCGGTGGTCTCGGTAATTGCGCAGCCAAGGATCATGGTGGAACGCAGATTGCCTGCGGCTTCGGGCTGACGCGCCATACCTTCCAAAGCCTTGCTTACGGCATTACCTTCACCGATAGCAGGGCCGATAGCGCCGATGCCCATGCACAGACCGGCACCCAGTGCTTTACCAACAGTTGCGATTGCTTCGGCCAGAATTTCCATAAATAGTTTCCTCCTCAATCTATTCTTACTAAATATTACTGTGCTGCCTCTTCGCTTTCGGGCGGCGGGCAGGCACTTGCAATGTAGGTCATGGTGAGCAATGTGAAAACGTAAGCCTGCACAAAGCCTGAGAAAATATCAAAATAGCAGGAGAGAAGCGCCGGGATACCGAATGCGAGAATCGGTACGCCGGAGAGGATGCCCAACGCCTGCAGAAGTCCGAACAGACCGAGAACCGCGCTCACACAGCCGAGGATCAGATGCAGCAGCTTGTGCGTGCGGAGTTTCCAAAGGACGATCAGAGCAGCGCCCACGATCAGCAGAACGATTCCGACTGCCACTCCGCTTCCGGCGATGGCACCGAGAACTTTGTTTGAAAGGATGGCGAATGCAGTGTACAGAATGGAAGTGATTACACCGCCGCCGGCTACGTTACCGAAATGACGGAACGCCATGGAAACAGGCTGAGCGATTTCAGAAACGATATTCATCGGAGTCATGAACGCGATCGGCTCGGTAAAGCCTTTCAGCCAACCGACAAAACCGTTGCGTTTAATGCTGTTGTACCAGATGATCACGGAAACCATGACAGCCCAGACAAGCACGCAGCTCAAATCTGCCGTGGAGGAGCGGAGAAAACCGGTCATACCGATAAGAGAACCGAGAATGCTGCTCAGGAAGATGGTGCCGATAAAAGGAGCCCAGTGCAGATTGTGCTTGCCCATGGAATCTTCCACCATGTTATAGAGCATGCTTACGCCTTTTTCCACCATGATTTGCAAGCCGTCCGGGCGCTTCTTCAGGTTTTTGCCGAGCTTAATGCAGAGAATTATCAGAAACAGTGAAACGAGAAACGAGGATACCGTAGTCTGCGTGATATTGATTCCGCCAAAAATCGGAATCGTGAAGTAGACAAATGCACCTGCAACGTTTACGTTCATGACTTGGCTTCACCTGACTTTCTGAAAAATTCAGCAATCGTGATAATAGGGCGGATAAATACCAGAGGGAGCACGCTTGCAAGCGCGTCGCATATGCCGCCTTTTACGCAGGCAAACAGAATAAGGAATATGACGAGAAGGCGAATGAAATAAGAAGATTTGATCAGTGCAGTTCCGCCTTTTACATCTTGATGCAGTTCCGCCTTATCGGCAGCGAGACTTGCGCCCACAGCCATAAAGAAGAAGTTTGCAACTGCGAGCACAGTGCCTATGAGTGCGCCCCAAAGCACTTTCGCGGTAAGATAGCCCAACAAAGCATATATTCCGAGCATCAATGCGAGACATATAATCTGCCCGAGTGCAATGATGCCGGTTTCGCGATAAACAATTTTGCGGGAGTCCATCCCATAATCACATCCTTATTCATGATCGTTGAAAGAAACGGGATTGTCTGATTCTTTTTTATCTTTTGTCATGAGTGTCATAGCGCGCATGGAGGTTTTGAAGCCGTCAATGGCGCAGATGAGCCCCACGGCGCAGCCGCAGATGACGACCCAGCTGCCGAGGGCAAAACGATTTCTGAGCCAAATGCTCAGCAAAATAAATCCGGCCAGGGGCAAAGCTATGCTCAAGCCCAGCTGAGTCAGCCATACAAGCAATTTAAAGTCTTTCATATTATACAATCCATACCATCCTAGCATAATTATATAGCATTTTGCGGGCATATGCAAGTCCTGTTTGCCGGAATTCTGATTTTGTTGCGTGAATGTCGGGTTGAAAGATACAAAAAAGAATGTTATACTCAAAGGAGAAATGAGAGGACAAAACCGAAATGAAAAACAGGATTTTAAGTGCGATATATGTGTTTTTGATCACAATGGAGATATTCTGCGTGTTTGTGCTTTCTATGCTCTTTGTTCTTCTGGATGAAAGCGTATCGGCTGTAATCGGAACTTTAGGGTGGTGCACAGTGTATCTGCTGCTGCCAATGGGAGTATTCGCCGCAGCCATATTGCTGAAATTCGGAAAGGGAATGGGATTTCTGAAAGCGTTTTTTGCCGTGCAGGCATGCATAGTTGTATATGCGGCAGCGGCATTTGGTACGCAGGCTTGGGTAAACAGATATCTTTCGGATTTTACACCGGAAAAATGGGTAAGATATCCTTCGCAGCGCATCTGCATGATTGCTGATATGGCAGAAGAATATGAACTGATAGGCATGACGAAAGAAGATATATGGGCACTTTTCGGCGCGGAAGATATACCCTATGCGGATGTGGGTGAAGCGGACATACTCGAATACTATATCGGCGCAAGCGGACTTTCTATCGATCCTACGATGATGACGATTGTTTTTGAAGAAAATCGTGCGGTGGAAGTGTATTGCTATACAGAACACCGGAGTTTGAAACATCCTGTACAATAACTTTTGAAAATAAAACGGCGGTCCCTGCGAAGAATGCAGGGGCCGCTGCGTTTTGAAATGGTCTAGGAAAAGCTTACAGTCTGGCTTTGGCAATCTTTAGAGAGTTTGAACGCGGCTTTCTTTCTGTCGCATTGCAGCGTATACTCTCCGCGGAAACCTTCCACGGTGCAGCATCCGTTTTCGTCCGTCATCAAATCAAGCGAGGTATGCCAGTCATGGCGGATGCGCTGCTTCATGGCATCGAAAACGGGCTTGCGGCTGCCGTCCTTGCGCAGGAATCCGGCAGGAGCGCCGAGCCATGCACCGTAATCGGTGAAATTCCACGTGGTGGTGAATGCTTCCACCTGCGGATGGGCAAAAAGGGTATCTGCCATGCGCAGGATGAGGCGAGCCTGTTGTTCTTCGCCTTCCGGCGTGGAAGCCCATTCGGCGGGTTTGTAGTCATTGGGGAATTCAACAGTCTTTGGCATGGGAGCGCCGGAAAGAATGGTATTCTCCGTAAAGTGCAGGGGAAGACCGAATGAGGAGAAGCGTTCAAGCACGCCTGCGAGTTTTTCCTCGCTCCAGTGGCTGCCGTGCTGGTGGGATTGAATGCCGATGGCGTCAATGCAAACGCCCGCTTCCAGACAATCTTCAATCACCTGACGGTAATCCTCGCCGGTGCTGTAATCATTGATCAGGAGAGTGGCATCCGGATTGGTTTCGCGTGCCGTATCAAAAAGAGTCTTGATCAGCGGAACGCGTCCCATATGCCTGCAAAGGGGTGCGATGGCGTTTTCATCATGGTCATAATTGGGCATGGCAACGCTTTCGTTGATAACGTCCCAGATATCGACCTGTCCGCGGAATGCGCCGACATCGCGGCGGATGCGGGCAAGCTGATTTTCTAAAACGGCATCGTGGCTCCTGCCCAGCAGCCATTCGGGGGAAAGCTCATGCCAGCAGAGGGGGTGTCCCTTCGCCGTAAAGCCGTGGTCGTTCAGCCATTTGGCCGCGCGCATGAGTGCTTCCTTGCGGGGCTGATTTTCGATGGGTTCATAGCGCTTCTGATAAAAGGGCAGCGTGGCAAAATTCAGAAGCTCCTGCCATGCTTCCCAGAAAATTTCACACAGCGCGCGGGTTTCGGCCGGCACGGAAGGATCAAGCATATCCACCAGCCAGAAAATGTTGCTGCCGAAATGGAACTCGTGATTTTGCAGCTCGGCATGTATCCTGCATCCGGACATGGGAAGGCCTTTTTTATCTTTCAGGGTAATGCGGCATTTTGCGCGGCGGTGTTCCAGGGAATTCATGCCATCATCTCCATAACTTTGTCATAAATGGATTTGAGCGCGTCACGCGCAGGACAGGAGATATCGGCGATGCTTATACCGTCGTTGATTGCCTTAGGAACTGCGCTGTCAAACGGGATGCGTCCGAGAACGGGGATGTTGTTCTCTGCGCAGTAGGCCTCAATTTTTTGAGCATGTTCCGGGCTGGTATCCCATTTGTTGATGCAGACAACAGCGGGCGTTTCCAGAATATCCGCAACTTTCAGAATGCGCTGCATATCCGAAAGACCGGAAAGGGAAGGCTCCGCAACGATCAGCACCATATCAACGCCGGTGATGGAGGCGATAACAGGGCAGCCCGTACCGGGAGAACCGTCGATTACCGCAAAGGGAACATCGGGGGCTTCTGCAGCAAGCTTGCCTTTTACGGCACTTACGAGTTTACCGGAATTGCCGCGTCCCATTTTGAGCATTGCGGTTACAAAGGTGCGATCTTCAGCGCGGAAAGTCATAACGTCGCCCGAGGTATCGGGACGCATTACAACTGCGCCATGCGGGCAAACGTGCATGCAAACGCCGCATCCTTCGCAAACGAAGGGATTCACGCGGTATTTGCCGTTTTCCATCCGAATAGCGCCAAATTTGCAGGTTTCGGCACAAAGACCGCAGGATACGCATTTTTCCTTATCGATCATGGACATATCCGTGCCGTAGTAAAGGCTCATTTCCGGTGCGTCCGGGAATTCGCCTGCGGCAAGGTGCAGGTTCGGCGCATCTACATCGCAGTCTGCAAATGCGCGTGCCTCGGAAAAACGGATAAATGCAGAGGCGGTGGTTGTCTTTCCGGTGCCGCCCTTGCCGCTCAAAATCAAAAGCTGCTTCACTTTGCGGCACCTCCGATCATGTCCAGCAGTTCGGCGAACATGGCCTTTGCCTGTTCATCCTTTTCGCACAGGATTTCACCTGCGGCGCACAGACGCGCGTAATCCTCTTTGTACGGGATGCGCATCAGGATGGGAAGACGGCGCATTTTGCAGTATTCTTCCAGCGGCTCGTAGGGTGAAGTTTCCTTATTAATCACAATGCCGCAGGGCTTTTTCATAAGTGCGGTCAACTGGTGAACCATTTGCATATTGTGAAGACCGAAAGCGGTGGGCTCGGCAACGATGATGCAGTAGTCCACATCTTCCACGCTTTCCAGTACCGAACATCCACTGCCGGGAGGACAGTCGATAATGGTGGTACGGTTTTCGGCAAATCCTGCATCCAGCGCGGCTTTGACAACCGGCGTGCCGGAGCCTTCGCCGATATTCAGCCTGCCGGTGATGCACATGGTATTGTTATGCATGCCATGGACAACTTCGCCCACGGGTACGCGGGCTTCGCCTACGGCATTTTCGGGGCATACGAGCGCGCAGCCGCCGCAGAAATGGCAAACATCCTCAAACACTTTGTGCTTGCCTTTCAAATACGCCAGCGCATTGAAACGGCAGAAATCCACGCATTTGCGGCAGCCGGTGCACTTTTCATCATCAAAAGTGGGAAGGGATTTGAAAACAGTCTGCGTCTGCGGATTTTCCGGCTTCAGAAAAAGATGGCCGTTGGGCTCTTCCACATCACAGTCAATATATACGGAATTTGCAGCAGCGCAGGCCAGATTGACGGAAACCATCGTCTTTCCGGTGCCGCCCTTGCCGCTGAGTACAGCAATTTTCATAGTGATCTCCTAACTTAGTGAATACCGTGATATCCTGCATGGAAACGGGTCAAAGGCTGCAGCTTGCCGTCTTTCATGGCGGCGAGGTTTGCCATGGCGTCGTTGCCCTCGGATTTATAGATGGCGATTTCGGCAAGCTTCAAAACCTCAGCGGAATTTTCGCCGCAGCGGGGAGTGACAAGCGTATCGGCATTGCTGTCAACAATAAACTGCGCAGCTTTGATGCCTGCGCCGCCTTCTGCCTGTGCGGCGGGATTTTCAAGAATTTCGGTGGTGTCATTTTCGGTATTATGGAAAAGATAAAAAGGTGCACGCCCGAAAACAGGGCACACATCCGCGCGGTTTTCATCCAGCGGAATTGCGATAATCATAATTGTACCTCCTGAATTGGCTTACAAAATTATTATAGCATGTTATTGGCATATGTCAAGAATGGCTGTAAGGGGTACTGCAACTGCCGGGTATGTTATTTTATACACAATTTGTTTCGTGACAAAACACCGGGGTTATGATATAATGAAAAGAAGAGATGAAGCAAAAAGGGGTATTGTACTATGTATATCACCAACGATATCCGCTATATCGGCGTGAATGACCATAAAGTTGATTTGTTTGAAGGCCAGTACGCGGTACCGAATGGTATGGCGTATAATTCCTATCTGATTCTGGATGAAAAGACTGCCGTTATGGATACGGTGGACAAGAATTTCACCGAGGAATGGATTGCAAATATCCGCCGCGAACTTGATGGCAAAAAACTGGATTATCTTGTGGTTCAGCACATGGAGCCCGACCATGCCGGAAGCATTGCAGCATTCCTTCAGGAATTTGAGAATACCACGGTTGTATCCTCGCAGAAGGCATTCAACATGATGAAGGCATTCTTCGGCACGGAGTATGCCGAACGCCGCGTCGTGGTAGGCGAGGGCAGCACGCTTGAACTCGGCAAACACACGCTTACCTTTGTAACTGCTCCCATGGTGCATTGGCCGGAAGTTATCGTAACCTACGATTCCTGCGATAAGGTTCTTTTCTCCGCAGACGGTTTCGGCAAGTTCGGCGCACTGGATGCCGAGGAAGAATGGGAGGACGAGGCTCGCCGCTATTACATCGGCATCGTCGGAAAATATGGCCCGCAGGTGCAGGCTCTGCTCAAGAAGGCAGCAGGTCTGGATATTGCAGCGATTTGCCCGCTGCATGGCCCGGTACTTACCGAAAATCTGGGCTATTATCTGAATCTGTATGATACCTGGTCTTCCTATCGTCCGGAAGAGGAAGGCGTTGTGATTGCATATACCTCCGTATACGGACATACCCGCGAGGCAGCTCTGCTGCTGGCAGAAAAGCTGCAGGAAAAGGGATGCCCGGCGGTGAAGGTGTATGACCTTGCACGCTCGGATATGGCGGCAGCTGTTGCAGATGCTTTCCGCTACAGCAAGCTCGTTCTGGCAACCACTACCTATAATGCAGATATCTTCCCCTTCATGAAGGAATTCATTCATCACCTTACCGAGCGCAGCTATCAGAAGCGCACCGTCGGCATGATTGAAAACGGTTCCTGGGCTCCCATGGCCGTAAAGGTCATGAACAAAATGCTGGAAGGAAGTAAGGAACTGACTTTCACGCAGAATAATGTGAAGATTCTTTCCGCTCTGAATGACGAAAGCCGCGCACAGATTGAAGCATTGGCAAGTGAACTGGCGTAATCTCCCAGAGACTCATTTGGATTTCGAATGTGAATGGGTTGAGTGTTTATTTGGATGTGTCCTTATATCCAAAAAACTCCGCAGAGTAATCTGTGGAGTTTTTTGGATGCGATACTATGCAAATACCCGCAGGAAATTTTCCTGCGGGTATTTGCATAGTATGGAATTACAACGCTGTTTATTCGTGATGGTTATGCAGCAGTTCGTGAGCCTTGCCCTTGAAATAGCCGTTGTAGAACAGATCCATCAAGGGGTTCTCGTCGGACTTTTTGATGACCATATCGCCATCTGCGGCATACAGACCTCTGGTTCTGGTTTCGGCACGCTGAGCTTTGGTGCCATCGGCAGGCTGACCGCCGCCCATGACGCAGCCGCCGGGGCATGCCATGATTTCGATAAAGTGATATTCCTTCTCGCCGGATTTGACGGATTCCAGTACCTTGCGGGCATTTGCCAGACCGGAAGCTACGCAGATCTTCACATCAATGCCGTTGTAGGGAACCGTAAATTCCTTGATGCCCTTGTCGCCGCGAACGCCGCATTCAGCGATGGAGTTGAGCGTAGCGGTATCGTGGCCATCTGCCAGACGGCGCAGAACAGCTTCGGTAACACCGCCGGTAACACCGAAAATAACACCGCCGCCGGAACCGATGCCGAAAGGCATGTCGCAGGCTTCGGACGGAAGATTTTCAAAGCTGACGCCGTGAGCATCGATCATGCGGATCAGCTCGGTGGTGGTCAGAACAATATCGGTATCCTTTTCGCCGTGGGTGTATGCATCGGCGCGCTCGGCTTCCGCTTTCTTGGCGGTGCAGGGCATGACCGAAACTACGAAGGTCTTTTTACCCTTGGCATTCTGTTCATCGCGATAGTAATCCTTCAGCAGGGCGGAGAACATCTGCTGCGGGCTGCGGCAGGAGGAAACATTTTCCTTGAATTCGGGATATTCATTCTCCACGAACTTGACCCATGCGGGGCAGCAGGAGGTCAGCAAGGGGAGCTTTCCGCCGTTGGCAACGCGGTCCAGGAATTCGGCAGATTCTTCCATGATGGTCAGGTCAGCGGTATAGGTGGTGTCAAATACCTCGTCGAAGCCCATCAGATGCAGTGCTGCTACAATTTTGCCCATGGAGTTTTCGCCCTTGGGAAGGCCGAAAGCCTCTGCCACGGCAACGCGGACAGCGGGAGCAATCTGAGCGACTACGCGGGTATTTTTATCACCCAGAGCCTGCCATACATCGGTCATATTGTGATGGATGGTCAGCGCACCGGTGGGGCAGACCACGCGGCACTGACCGCATGCAACGCAGTTGGTATCCGCAAGATTTCGTTCGAATGCGGGAACAACGGTTGCCTCGGTGCCGCGGTAGGCAAATCCCAGCACGCCGATGCCCTGAATTTCGTTGCAGACACGAACGCAGTTGCCGCAGAGAATGCATTTGTTGGGGTCACGAACGATAGAGGGGGAAGAGAAGTCAACGGGCTTGGTTTCCCGGTGGTTCTCGAAACGGACGGTATTTACGCCGTGCTGGTAGGCAAGTTTCTGAAGCGTGCACTTACCGTGCTTATCGCAGGTGGTGCAGTCGCGGCAGTGGGCAGCCAGCAGCAGTTCGATGATCAGCTTACGATGCTTGCGCAGTCTTTCGGTATGGGTGAAGATTACCATGCCGTCCTTGGGCTCTTCCGAGCAGGATGCGAAGAAACGGCCGCGGTCATCTTCCACGGTGCACAGACGGCAGGCACCGAAAATGCTCAGTTCCGGCTGGTAGCACAGAGTGGGGACCTCAATGCCGGCTTTGCGGATGATAGTCAGCAGATTTTTCTCGTTGGTAAACTCAACTTTCTTGCCGTTGATCGTAATAAAGCCCATCGTGATCCCTCCTTATGCTTCAATATAGATGGCATCAAATGCACAGTTTTCCTTACATGCACCGCACTTGATACACTTCTCATTATCAATGGTATAGGGCTTCTTGACAACACCGGAAATGGCATTGACGGGGCAGTTGCGGGCACACTTGGAGCAGCCCTTACAGAACTCGGGGTTAATGACATAGCGACGCAGTGCGGTACAGGTCTTGGCACGGCACTTCTTGTCCACAATGTGCTCGATGTATTCGTCCCGGAAGGTTTTCAGCGTGGAGATGACAGGCAGAGGAGCGGACTTGCCCAGGCCGCACAGTGCCATGGTCTTAACCATGGTTGCCAGTTCTTCCAGGGTGTCCAGATCTTCCAGCTTGCCTTCGCCGTTGACAATCCGCTCCAGAATTTCCAGCATCCGCTTGGTGCCTTCACGGCAGGGAGTACACTTGCCGCAGGATTCCCGCTGGGTAAAACTCATAAAGAAACGGGCAACTTCCACCATGCAGGTGTCCTTGCTCATGACAACCATGCCGCCGGAACCCACAATGGCATTGAACTTTTTGACGGAGTCAAAGTCCAGAGGCTCGTCCAGATGCTTTTCCGTCAGGCAGCCGCCGGAGGGGCCACCAATCTGAACAGCCTTGAACTCAGCACCGTTCTTCAGGCCGCCGCCGATATCGAAGATGATCTCCCGCAGGGTGGAGCCCATAGGGACTTCGATCAGACCGGTGTTCTCAATGGCACCGGTGAGGGAGAAGGTCTTGCAGCCGGGGCTGCCGGGGGTGCCGATGGAGCGGAACCACTCCGCACCTTCCAGAATAATCTTGGGAACATTGGCATAGGTTTCCACATTGTTCAGAACAGTGGGTTTCTCCCAAAGGCCCTTTTCCACGGTTCTGGGGGGCTTGGTTCTGGGCATACCGCGGTTTCCTTCGATGGAAGCCGTCAGAGCAGAGCCTTCACCACAGACGAAGGCACCCGCACCCTTGTTGATATGCAGATGGAAGTTAAAGTCGGTACCCAGGATGTTGTCACCCAGCAGGCCACGCTCTTCCAGCTGAGCAATAGCACCACGCAGACGGGCAACAGACATGGGATATTCCGCACGGACATAGATATAGCCATTGTCAGCCTTGACGGCATAGCCGGCAATCATCATTCCCTCAATGAGCTTGAAGGGATCGCCTTCCATGACAGAGCCATCCATGAAGGCACCGGGGTCACCTTCGTCACCGTTACAGACGACGAAGCGTTCCTGTTCCTTCTGGCGGGCAACCTGCTTCCACTTACGGCCGGCAGGGAAGCCGCCGCCGCCGCGGCCGCGGAGGCCGGACTGATCCACCACGTCGATAACACCATCACGGCCTAGCTCGAAAATGGCCTTTTTCAGGGCCTCAAAGCCGCCGGCAGCCAGATACTCATCCAGAGATTCGGCGTCAAACTTGCCGCAGTTTTCCAGAACAATGCGGGTCTGCTTTGCGATAAAGGGGATTTCATCGGGTGCTACATAGGCAGTTTCGCCCTTGTGGTAGAGCAGCCGTTCGATGACTTCATCACCGATGACCGTTTTCTCAATGATATCTTCGCAGTCCTCGGGCTGAACCTTGACATACTGGATCACCTTTTCACCCTTCTGGATGCGGACCAGGGGGCCCAGCTCGCAGAAGCCCTGGCAACCGGTTTTCTTGACACCCACAGTTTTTTCTTCATGGTTGCCGCCGCAGGGGGAGAACACCAGCTCCACTCCGGGAGTTTCCTTTACCAGCTTCTCGAAGATCTCGTGAATCTTGTTGGAACCGGTGGCAATACAGCCGGTACCGGAGCAGACCAGAATCCGGCAGTCATAGGCATTGAGCTGCTGCAGGGCAGCAGTTCTTGCCTGAGAGAGTTCTTCTTTATTTCGAATCATCAGCCTTTACCTCTCAGTTCTTCAATCACAGCAAGAGCCTTTTCCGGAGTCATGGCAGGATAGACCTGCTCATTGACCATCATGGTGGGAGCGAGACCGCAGGCACCCAGACAGGAAACTGTCTCCACGGTGAACATCATATCGTCGGTGGTGTGTTTTTTCTTGCTCAGACCCAGTTCCTTCCACAGGGCCTCCAGAACAGGGGTGGAGTGGCGAACATGGCAGGCAGTGCCGTCGCAGACCTTGATGACATACTTACCCTTAGCCTCAAAAGAGAAGTTTTCATAGAAGGTTGCAACAGAGTAGGCCTTGGCTTCCGTAATACCGATTTCCTTGGCAACGTAGCTCAGCAGTTCAGCGGGCAAGTAGCGATACTCTGCCTGAATGTCTTGCATGATGGGGATCAGGGAGCGGGCATCCCGAACGTATCGGGAAATGATTTCGTCCGTTTTCTTGTAGAAGGATTCATCGAGCATGTTGTGTATTACCTCCTTGTACTCGTACGCAATAGCATGCGAATTGCAAACCGGATGTGGAAGCAAATTGCGTTTGGATTCCTTTCAGCAGGATCATCAGGTTAACAGTAGAGTATACAATCAAAGTATACAATGTAATTATATCACATATTAAACAATATGCAATGTATTTTTCTGCTTTTTTTGCGAAGTATTGAAATTTGGCTTGGGGAAATAGGGAGACTTTGTGAATGGGAAAGTTTCTTTGAAGCAAAAAAATTGAAGGAATATGTTGCTGCTTTTACTGAGGTGGATGAATTTGTTGTCTGTGGTCATTTATATTCCGGGAAACAAACTTGTCTTCAAATGTATATATGCAGTGGATTTGGGCCATAAATGAAATGGGAGACAGCCCGAAAGGAGAGAGTATTGTGAAAAAATATTATTGCATGCTGTGCCACAAGACATTTGATGCGCCGGAAGGCGTGGAGCTGATCTGTCCGGTGTGCGGTGCGCGGGAGGATAAGATCAGGCTTGTGGAAGCGGATCAGCCGTGTCGCTATGCGGGCACGCGCACCGAAAGAAATCTGGAAGCGGCATTTTCAGGAGAATCCCAGGCGAGAAACAAGTACACATACTATGCGTCTGTTGCGAAGAGAGAGGGATATGAGCAAATTGCAGCGCTCTTTTTGAAAACTGCGGAAAACGAGCGGGAACATGCTGAAATGTGGTTCAAGGAACTGGGAGGAATCGGAAACACGGCCGAAAATCTGCTGCATGGAGCCGAGGGCGAAAATTACGAGTGGACCGATATGTATGCCGGATTTGCGCGGGATGCAGAGGAAGAAGGTTTTATGGACCTTGCAGCAAAGTTCCGCATGGTTGCTGAAATCGAAAAGCACCACGAGGAGCGATACAGGAAGCTTTTGCAGAATGTGGAAACAGCGCAGGTATTTGAAAAGAGCGAAGTCAAGGTGTGGGAATGCCGGAACTGCGGTCATATCGTGGTAGGTACAAAGGCCCCCGAAATCTGCCCCGTATGTGCGCATGCAAAGGCATATTTCGAGATTGCTGCAGAAAACTATTGATAAGGAAAGAAAACACCGCGATCCGGAAAAAAGTTTCGGATTGCGGTGTTTTCATGTGCGTTATTCTTCGGCAACAAATGCATGAACGATTTCGCCGATGTACATATCGTGCAGATCGCGTCCGGGATAGTTCTTTTCAAAAATGTCCTTATCCAGGAATCCTTCTTCGGTCAGCGTACCGCGGTACAGTTTGCGGCATACGAGAGTGAGAGAAGCTTCCTTAAATGTGGTGAAACCTTCACCGAATACGGTCGTGAAGCCGACGGCTGCAACCTTATCTTCATCGCGGCCGGAATGCGAGCCGAGATAGGAAAGCTGCTTTTTGTACTCCTGCGGGAAGAAGGAAAGGGTGTAGAGCTCTTCACGGTCGACGAATTCTTTCGTATAACGCTGCGGGCGGATATATGCCACGGCAGTCAGGCGATTCCAGATGCAGCCCATGTGCCCCCAGGAGGCGGTCATGGTGTTGAAGCCGTTTTCCTTCGTGCCGGCGGTGATCAGCATCCAGTCGTTGGGGATTATGCTCAGTGCATTCAGATTCAGAGTTTCAAGGGCGATTTCTTTCATGGCGATACCTCCAATGATTATTCTAAAGGATATGCGCATTTGCACAGCAAAAGAAGGGGAAAGGAATTCGATGTGCTGACGGTAGGCGGGTATTTTTGGTTTGGACAGAAAAACTAATCCCAGTCAAAACTTGGAAAACCTTGTAATGTGATTTTGTTGAGAAGTTCAATCCATAATTCTTCTTCGCTCGGATTGGAATAAAACGTAACTTGGGGATTGGTGTAAAAGATGAGCTTCCATCCTCCGGCTTTTGTTCGATCACAAATATACCTGGGTTTTGCTTTTTTTCTGCTTCTATGTTTGCACCAACCTTTGTAGGCGTCAAAATAACGGATAGTTGCTGAGTTTCCCTCATTATCCAAATAAAGGATGCCTGCTGCATCCACTTTTTGGATATTGGTTAACGGAAGAGTTATTGGCGGAAACACTACATCATCTCTGCGTTTTTTCTTCTTAAAAAACGAAAACATAAACAGTCCTCCCTTTACTACAGTCTACCATAAAAAGGAAATAACCGCAACCTTATATCAAGATTACGGTTATTCTATGAGCTGCAAAAAAGATATTTTCGGAAGTTTTCGTATGTATTTGAACTCTCACCATTTTAGTGAAATTGTTCGCTTTCGCTCGTGGTGAAATAATTCACTTTGTGAATTGTGCAATCTGATGCTATCGCATCAAGTGAAATGAAATAAATTCCTTCACATCCGCAGGCATTTTACATTGCAAGGCAATATTTCACGTGCGAAGCACATTTCACAAATCGCGTAAGGGATTTATTTCGTTGAAAAAGACCGTAACTTTGTTCAAAGTTACGGTCTTTTTCTGGTTCCCTGCGCAGAATCTGATACAATTCAGGGAAACTACGGGTATGCATCCACCTACCACAAACTATTTGATCTCAATCAACAGCAATTCAGGCCTGTTAAAAATGCGCGGAATACGCGTACTCTCGCGGGCTAGACCTCTGCTGACTATCATAGTTGTACTG
Organism: Clostridiales bacterium; assembly: GCA_015056055.1. GTDB lineage: Bacteria > Bacillota > Clostridia > Christensenellales > Aristaeellaceae > Alectryocaccomicrobium. The sequence continues at coordinate 51,295 of SVHC01000012.1, forward strand.
GATTGTGTATACATACCGCCGGCATATTCCGGGAACCACCCCTGCCCAGGTGCATACAGACCGTTCAGAATTTCAGGGATGCGCCACTGACCGCCATGTGCGTGTCCGCACAACACCAGATCAAATCCATACTCTGAATACAGATCAAAAAATTCGGGTCTGTGAGCAAGCAATACTGTATAGAAATTATTTTCAGAATCAGTGTTCACGCATTCCAGCTGTTCGATGACTCTTACATGTCTGTCCGATACATCAAAAGCGTCAGGATCGTCAATTCCGCAAATATTTATGTGTTCGCCGTTTACGGAGACGGTGTTGCATTCACCCGATAGAACAGTTATGCCATACTTCTGAAGAATCGACATTTGTTCGGAAAAACGTTCGGAACCGCTCCAATATTCGTGGTTTCCGGTAACGTAATAACACGGATAGCTTTCTGCTATTCCTGCAAGAAACTGCTCAGTATTCTCGTCAGGCAGCACATCATCAAATATGTCGCCGCCAAGCATTACCAGATCCGGATTCAGGTCATGCACTGCATCGATCAACGTTTTTTGCCCCGTACCATAGTTGCAGGAATGAAGATCGGATACATAGGCAATGCCGATGTTGCCGGTTATTTGCCGGGCGTCAACCATGTATGTGCTTACCGAAAGCCTAACGTCAAACGCGACGAAAACAACAATAGCAATAAGAATTATTGCAACTGTACAGAGCAGTTTTTTTCTGTCTCTCTTTTTTGAAGCATGATTGACTAAGTTCGTTGTCATCGAAATATCTCCAATTACAAAAATCACGCAGCCTTTGTATCATAAGCTGCGTGATAATCTGGCGGAGAAGGTGGGATTCGAACCCACGGAACATTTCTGTTCAACGCATTTCGAGTGCGCCCCGTTATGACCACTTCGATACTTCTCCATCCGCACACGAACTGAAAAATCAGTTACTTAACCAGTATACAGAAAAGGCAAAGGATTGTCAATGGATTTGCATGTAAAAAAATGCGAATGCGATTTGCTTGCATAAATAGAAGGAATACGCTATAATAGACGAAAAATACTCTGGGGGGATGGCATGCGTTTTCGAATATTGGTGATAATGATGCTTGCCTTATGGATTCCTCTTGCCGGGCATGCTGAGCTTGCAATCGATCTTTCGACGGCTACGCTGGAGGAATTGCTCGCCGCGCGGGATGCAATTCAGGCGCGGATTGAAGAAATAGAAAAAGAAGCGGCTGAAGCGCGCATTTCCGTCGGTGTTTATAAAATCGGTGAAGATTTGGAGCCGGGCATATATGTATTGATGGAAGAGGATGATGCGCTTTTGCCGAGCTTTATCCTGCGTGATGCCGAAACGGAAGAAACGCTGGAATTTGAAATTATCAGCAACCAGATGGTAGTCATGCTGGAAAAAGGGCAGATCATGCACCTTTCGGAGGCAAGGGTATATCCGATAGCGGAAGCTCCGATTGCGGCTGTCACAAGCGAAACTCCTCTTTGTGAAGGCGGCTATCTGGTAGGTACGCAGCTTGCTGCGGGAAAATATCGGATTGTGCCGGATGAAGGCGCGATATTTGCCTGCTTTGCGGTATATGACGGTCCGATTTCGCGGGAAAGCCGCATTTTGAAGTTTATGATGCTGTATGAAGCAGCCGATGTGGAACTTGCAGACGGGCAGTATATCGTTATCAGCGATTGCGTGATGACGGTTCCGGAAGCCTAGAACCTGCGTCGTTTTCAGTGCGGATTGCTTGCAATCCGCATATTGGTTGTGGTATACTGTAACTGATTTGAATTCTATGTTTTATGGAGGGTATTTACCTTGAGCAATTATGCACAGCGTCCCGGCAGTCGTCCGCCGCAAAGAAGAAAAAAGAAGTCCTCGGCAGCTCCGGTTTTCATGATCGGACTTATGATTGTATTGATCGTTCTGGCAGTGATCTTTATTCCGAAGCTGATGGGAGGTAACGATACTCCGGATCCGAATACGGTGAACAATGAAATCAGTCAGCCGACGGATGCGCCTGATATGCAGAACACTGAGAATACTGGTAATGCTGAGTCCGTTACCGATATTGCTACTCTGCTCGCAAACAGCGAAATGGTCGTGGCTCCGCTGGATGACTCCCAGCGCGTCAAGATTTCTGCAGAGGAACTCAGCGTGACGCCCGGTCTGCCGGACGAATGGCGCAATATCCTGCTGCTCGGTTCCGATGGTCATACCGCCATTGAATCCGCCCGTACCGATACGATGATGGTCTGCTCCATCAATACCCGAACCGGCGAGATCAAGCTTTGCTCGATTCAGCGTGACCTTATGGTAGAGATTCCCGACAGGGGCAATTACAAGATCAACTCTGCTAACTTCTGGGGCGGTCCGTGGCTTGCCGTGAAGCTGGTGAACGAGTACTTCGAAATGAACATCGAAGATTACGTAATGGTCAATTTCTTCGGCTTCCAGACGATCGCCAACTACCTCGGCGGAATCGAAATGGATATCACCAAGGAAGAAATGGAACAGATCGAGCGTAACGTTTCTGAACAGATTCGCCTCGGCCGCGAAGCTGGTATTGATGAAAGCGATCTGCCCATGGAACACCTTACTACCTACGGCGAAAACACGCATCTGGATGCCCGCCAGACGCTGGGTTATGCCCGTATCCGTAAGCTCGCAGGCGCGGATATTGAGCGTGCAAACCGTCAGCGCAAGGTTCTTGCCGCACTGCTTGAAAAGATGATGGGTACCTCTCCGCTGGAGATTACCCGTATGGCTGCAAATCTCTTTGAGTATTTCAGCACGAGCATGACTGCTGCTGAGGCTATCGAGCTTGCAAACTTCATCCTTTCTTCCAATATGGTGGAAATCGAAACGAAGTATCTGCCGGTCAATGGCACCTATGCGCTTGATACCAGAAACAATATCTCTGCAATGTACGACGTTGACTACAAGACCAACGCTACCGCACTGTACGATTTTATCTACGGACAGTAAACATTTCGGATGCACCGCGCAAAACAGCGCGGTGCATTTTTTTATTTGTATTCAGGCATAAATGTGTGCATAAAATTTACCTGCACATGCTATACTGCGTGAATATAAAAATGAGCAGTTTAATTTAGGAATTTACTTGACTAAAGTGCTAAAGTGATGTATAATGCTCACACGACAATTTGGAGGTGGCATCAGAAATGATGAACGACGCTCTTCCGCGCGATGTGCGCCTGCAGTTTGCGCTGCGCGCATTGTACGAGAAATACGGATACGGTCTTTACCGTATGGGAAAATTTGAACCTTATGATATGTACCGCGAGAACAAAAATTTCCTTCGCGGCGAAAATATTATCACTTTTACCAACCCGAACGGTATCCTGATGGCGCTCAAGCCGGACGTTACCCTTTCCATTGTAAAGCATACCAAGCCTGAAACAAAAACGCAGAAACTGTTCTACCATGAAAACGTATTCCGCCGTGAAAAGAACAACCGCGAATACGGCGAAATCTGGCAGATGGGTCTTGAATTCATCGGCGGCGGCAATGGTTATGCAGAAGCGGAAGTTGTGTATCTCGCACTTGAAAGTCTGAAGCTGATTGGCGGCGAAAGCATCCTGAATATCAGCCACATGGGTTATATGGCAGCGCTTCTGGACTATATGGGAATCATGCAGGAAAACCGCGATACGGTTCTCAATGCGCTCCGTCAGAAGAACCAGAGCGAAGCGGCAGCTGCTGCACGCAATGCAGGGGCAGGCGAAAACGAAATTGCCGTGCTGTGCCAGCTGGCAAACTTCTCCATGCCGCTTGAAAAGGGCCTTGCGAAGCTCCGTGAACTGTGCCTTACCAAGGAAATGGAAGATGCTGTTTCCGGAATGGAAGAACTGGCGGACGGTCTTAAGTATCTCGGCGGCACCGAGAATATCCGCGTGGATTTCTCCGTGGTCAATGATATGGATTACTACAACGGCCTTGTATTCCAGGGTTATGTGAACGGAATTCCGCGCGCTGTGATGGCAGGCGGACGATATGACAACATGATGCGCCGATTGAACAAGCCGCAGCCTGCGGTAGGATTCGCGGTGTATCTGGGCGAACTGGAACGCGCCCTGCGCGAGCCCAAAGCCTACGATGTGGATGCGATTCTGATTTATGGCGACGCTTCCGCATCCGCTGCCGCACGGGCGGTATCGGCACTGATGGGCGAAGGCATCAGCGTGCGCGCGGAAAAGGAAATGCCCGCGGATGTACGCGCAAGGCGAATTTACCGTCTGCTTCCGGACGGACGCATGGAGGTGCAGCTGCATGCTTAGTATAGCACTGCCCAAGGGACGACTGGGCGATAAGGTATATAAACTGTTTTCTCAGCTGGGATACGGATGCCCTTCCATTGAGGAGGACAGCCGCAAGCTTGTTTTTGACAGCCCGGACGGAAAGGTAAGATATCTTCTGGTAAAACCGTCGGACGTTGCCATTTATGTTGAGCGCGGCGCGGCGGATATCGGCGTAGCCGGAAAAGATACGCTGATGGAAAGCGAGCCGGATGTTTATGAACTGCTGGATTTGAAATTCGGCAAGTGCTCGATTGCCGTTGCTGCGAAAAACGGCTGGGTGGATGACGTGAGTCTGCCGCTGCGTGTCGCAACCAAATATGTGAACGTGGCGCAGAACTACTATATGTCCATCAATCGCCAGATTGATATTATCAAGCTCAACGGCAGCATCGAACTGGCTCCGATTCTGGGACTTTCGGATGTTATCGTGGATATCGTTGAGACGGGAACCACGCTGAAGGAAAACGATCTGAGCGTTTTCAACGTGATTGCACCGTCGAGCGCACGCCTGATTGCGAACCGCGCAAGCTATCAGTTCCAGGCGGATATTATTGAAGAAATCAGGGCAAAGCTGGAGGCAATTATATGATTCGCATACTTTCGAGCCGCGAAACCGCGATGGAGGATATCCTCTCGCGCGGCGAAAACCGCGTGCCGGAAACAGTGGAGCGCGATGTGCGCGCTATTCTGGATGAGGTCAAAGCGGGTGGAGACAGTGCGGTTCTGGCCTTCAACAAAAAGTTTGGCGGAGCAGAGCAGAACAGCCTTCTTGTGACGGCTGAAGAGATGGAAGAAGGCTGGGAAAAGGCTGATAAGGAGCTTATCCGCATTCTGGAGCGTGCAAAGGAAAACATTGAAGCTTTCCACTGCCGCCAGAAGAGGGAAGGCTTTATTGCAAGCGATAAGCCGGGTATTATCATGGGCCAGCGCATCACGCCGATTGACAAGGTCGGCCTGTATGTGCCGGGCGGCACGGCGAGTTATCCTTCCACGGTTCTGATGAATGCGGTTCCGGCCAAAATTGCCGGTGTTCCGCAGATCGTTATGACCACACCTCCGGGACCGGACGGCAAAATTGCCCCGGCAATCCTTGCGGCAGCAAAAATCGCCGGCGTTGATACCATTGTGAAAGCCGGCGGTGCACAGGCTGTTGCTGCGTTGGCGTACGGTACCGAGAGCATTCCGAGGGTTGATAAGATTGTCGGCCCCGGCAACATTTTTGTGGCGACGGCGAAAAAGCAGGTGTTCGGCCTTGTTGATATCGATATGATTGCCGGACCGAGTGAGATTCTTGTTATTGCGGATGCAAAGGCAAATCCTGCCTTTGTTGCGGCAGACCTGTTGAGCCAGGCTGAGCATGACAGGCTTTCTTCCGCAGTTCTGATTTGCGACAGCATGGCACTGGCCGAAAATGTGGCGCAGGAGATTGAACGTCAGCTGGCGCTTTTGCCCCGTCAGGAAATCGCGCGCGAATCCATCGAAAAGAACGGAAAGATCATCGTGACGGATAATCTGCTGGAAGGCGTGGAGATTTCCAATGCACTGGCTCCCGAGCATCTGGAACTGTGCGTGGACGAACCGTTTGCACTGCTCGGTGCCGTAAAACACGCCGGCAGCATTTTCCTCGGTCGTTATGCGCCTGAGGCTCTGGGCGACTATCTGGCAGGCCCGAACCATACGCTGCCCACCATGGGCGCGGCGCGTTTTGCCAGCCCTCTTTCTGTGGATGATTTCTGCAAAAAGAGCAGCTATCTGTATTATACCCGCGAAGCGCTTATGGGCGTGAAGGACGATATCGGCGTATTTGCTACGGCGGAAGGTCTCAATGCACATGCGCGCAGCGCGCTGATTCGCTTTGAGGAGGAAGGCGTATGAGCCGCTTTCTGAAAAGCGCACTGAGTGCGCTGGAACCGTATACGCCCGGCGAACAGCCCCGCGGCGAAATCAAACTGATTAAGCTCAATACCAATGAAAGCCCCTTCCCGCCCAGCGCAAAGGTGCTGGAAGCGATTGATCGCGCGGAAGTGGAAAAACTGCGCCTGTATTCCGACCCGACCTGTCGGGACGCGGTAAACGCAATTGCAAAAATGCTGGGCGTTGAAAGTGATCAGGTGGTGCTTGGCAACGGAAGCGATGAGCTTCTGGCCTTTGCATTTCATGGATTCTGCGAAAAGGGCGCGGCATTTGCGGATATTACCTATGGATTCTATAGTGTTTTTGCGGATATGTTCTCCGTAAAGGCGAATGTCATTCCGCTGCGCGAGGATTATTCTCTTGCGGTGGAAGATTACAGGGATGCCGAAGGAACGGTGTTCATCGCCAATCCCAATGCACCTACCGGTCTGTGCCTGCCGCTTTCGGATATCCGAATTTTGTTGGAACAGAACAGGGAACGGCTTGTGGTAGTTGATGAAGCGTACGTTGACTTTGGCGGTGAGAGTGCGATTGCGCTTTTGCCGGAGTATGATAATCTGCTTGTTATCCGCACGATGTCCAAGTCGCGTTCCCTTGCAGGCGCGCGCGTGGGCTTTGCTATCGGCAATAAAGATCTGATTGCGGATATGAATGCAATGCGCTTCAGCTTTAATCCCTATAATATCAACCGCCTGAGCCTGCTTGCAGCCGAAAAGGCGGCGGAAGACGTGGAATATTTTGAGGACTGCTGCCGGAAGATTATCGAAAACCGGGCATTCCTGACAGAAGCGCTCAGAGAACGCGGCTTTACCGTGCTTGACAGCAAAACGAATTTTGTCTTTGCAAAGAGCACGATCGGCGGCAAGGCATATCTCGATGCACTGCGAGCAAAGGGAATTCTGGTGCGCTGGTTCTCTTCCGAAAGACTGCGTGACTATGTGCGCATTACCATCGGTACGCGCGAAGAAATGGAAGAACTCGTACGCGCTACGGACGATATTTTGCGGGAGGCAAACCAATGAGAACGGCAGAAATCATCCGCAAAACCGCGGAAACCGATATTGCGCTTCAGCTGAATCTGGACGGCGAAGGCAAATACACGATTGATACCGGATGCGGCTTTCTGAATCATATGATGGAGCTGTTCACCCGTCACGGAAATTTTGATCTTACGCTGAAATGCGCGGGTGATACGCATGTGGACTATCATCACACGGCGGAGGATGTAGCCATCTCGCTGGGAAGAGCCTTTGATGAGGCACTCGGCGACCGCCGCGGCATTCGCCGCTATGGCAGCATGATTCTGCCGATGGACGAGGCTCTTGTGCTGGCTGCGGTAGATATTTCGGGTCGTCCCGCACTGGGTTGGGATTTGCCCATTCCCACGGAAAAAGTCGGCGATTTTGATACCGAGCTGGTGAAAGAATTCATGCTGGCACTGACCCGTTCTCTGGGTGCATCCATTCATCTGCGCCTGTTTGCGGGAGAAAACAGCCATCATATTATCGAGGGAGCGTTCAAGGCGCTTGCGCGTGCGCTTGCCGAGGCGGTTGCGATCGACGAGCGTTTCCGCGACCGAATTCCCTCCACAAAGGGTACCATTGTGTAAGGAGAAATCTATGATTGCGATCATTGATTACGGCGTGGGCAATCTTTTCAGTTTGTCTTCGTCGCTGAAATATCTGGGCATGGACGCGTGCGTTACCGGCAATGCGGAGGACCTTCGCCGTGCGGACAGAATTATTCTGCCCGGCGTGGGAGCGTTCGGCGATGCGGCAGAACAGCTGCGCGCAACCGGACTTGTTCCCGTGATTCGCGAAGAAGCGGCAAAGGGCAAACCGTTTCTGGGCATCTGCCTGGGTATGCAGCTTCTGTTTGAAGAAAGCTTTGAGTACGGAAGGCATGAAGGACTCGGCCTGATTCCCGGCGGCATCTATCCCATGGAGGAAGATCTGAAGGCAATGGGAATTTCCCTCAAGGTCCCGCAAATCGGCTGGAATGCGCTGGACATTTGTAAGGCAGATCATCCCCTGATGAAGTACTGCAAAAACGGCGACTTCGTTTACTATGTGCATTCCTACTATGCCAAAACGGCGGAAGAAAACCTTGTGGCAACGTCGGATTACGGCGTGCGCGTACCGGGCGCGGTGGCGCGTAAAAATGTATTCGGCTGTCAGTTCCATCCGGAAAAGAGCGGCCGCGTAGGACTTTCCATCCTGAAAGCATTCTGTGAGGTGCCTTATGAAAATCTTTCCGGCAATTGATTTGAGGGGCGGCCGCGTTGTGCGCCTTACGCAGGGCGATTACGGCAAGACCACCGAATATGCAATTTCTCCCTGTGAGGCGGCAGAATCGTTTGTTCAGGCGGGAGCAGGCTGCATCCATATCGTAGACCTTGACGGTGCAAAGGACGGTACGCTTTCGAACTACGAAACGATTCGCGAAGTGCTCTCCGGCGGCAAACTTTTTGCCGAAGTCGGCGGCGGCATTCGCGATGAAAGCCGCATTGCATCCTATCTGGATGCAGGTGCGGGCCGCGTGATTCTGGGTACCGCTGCGGTGAACAATTTTCCGTTCCTTGTGGAGATGGTCAAAAAATACGGCGAGAAGATCGCTGTGGGCGTAGATGCGCGTGACGGTCGCGTTGCGGTGGACGGATGGCTCACCGTGACCGAACTGGACAGCGTGGATTTCTGCCGTCGTGTGCGCGATATCGGCGTGAAAACCGTAATCTATACGGATATTTCGCGCGACGGTGCAATGCGCGGCACAAATCTTGAAATCTATGGTACGCTGGTCAAAATCGACGGGCTTGATATTGTAGCCTCCGGCGGCGTTTCCACCATGGCTGATATTACGGGACTCAGGAATATGGGCGTTCCTGCGGCTATCGTGGGCAAGGCGCTCTATACGGGTGCATTGCAGCTGGCGGATGTCTTGGCGGAAGCGAGGAAAACGGAATGGTAACCAAAAGAATTATTCCCTGCCTGGATATCCGCGACGGACGCGTGGTAAAGGGCGTGAATTTTGAAAACGTAAAGAGCGTGGATGACCCGGTTGCCCTTGCGCAGTTTTACAATGAGAGCGGCGCGGATGAACTGGTATTTTACGATATCACCGCAAGCGTAGAAAAGCGTCCGCTGTTTACCGATGTACTCACCCGCGTGGCAAGCTGCATTTTTATCCCGCTGACGGTGGGCGGAAGCATCAATACCATTGCGGATTTTGATCGTGTTCTGAAAGCCGGTGCGGATAAGGTCAGCGTCAATTCCGGCGCGATTGCCAATCCGGGTTTGATTGACGAGGCAGCAAAAAAATACGGCAACCAGTGTGTTGTTCTTTCCATTGATGCCAAGCGCGTGAACGGGCAGTACCGCGTATTTGCCAAGGGCGGACGCGTGGATACCGGCATGGATGCGCTGGAATGGGCCGCCGAGGGCGAAGCGCGCGGCGCAGGCGAGCTCGTGCTTAACAGTATTGATACCGACGGCGTGAAGAAGGGATTCGATCTTGAAATGCTCAGCGATATGGCTGCGCGCGTGAAAATCCCGATTATTGCCTCCGGCGGCGCAGGCTGCAAGGAGGACTTTACGGAGCTGTTCAAGCTGCCCGGCGTAGACGCAGGTCTTGCCGCAAGCATCTTCCATTTCCGCGAAATTGAAATCATGGATTTGAAACGCTATCTGGCTGATAACGGGATTTCCATGCGCTTGTAATAAGGAGAATGATAATTATGATCAACATCGATATGCTCAAATTTGATGAAAAAGGTCTGATTCCGGCCATCGTGCAGGATGTAAAAACGGGCCGCGTATTGACTCTTGCATATATGAACCGCGAAAGCCTTGAAATCACCCTGAAGGAAGGTCGCACCTGCTTCTGGTCGCGCAGCCGTCAGGAATTGTGGCGCAAGGGCGAAACCAGCGGCAACGTGCAGCGCGTGGTTGATATCTATGCGGATTGCGATGCTGATGCACTGGTTGTGAAGGTGGACAAAGCCGGTCCCGCATGCCATCTGGGTACGGACAGCTGCTTTGAGCAGGAACTGTTCTCCACGGGCGAAAAGCCCTTCGATTTGGGCGACCTGTACAGCCTTCTGGTATCCCGAAACGAAGAACGTCCCGAAAAGAGCTATACCACCTACCTTTTCGAAAAGGGCAAGGAGAAGATTCTGAAGAAGGTCGGCGAGGAGTGCACCGAGGTTATCATCGGCGCAATGAAGGGCGACCGCGAAGAAACCATCTATGAACTGGCTGACCTGTGCTATCATGCTATGGTGCTGATGGTATCTGAGGGAATCACTCTTGAGGATGTGAAGAATGAGCTGGCATCCCGCCACGTTATCGACCACAAGGTAAAGCAGGAGAGAATGCAATGACGACTATCCGTGCCGCACTGCACAATCACTGCACCCTTTGCGATGGCAGAAACACTGCGCGGGAAATGGCGGATGCGGCGATTGCAGCCGGATTTACGGATTTCGGTTTTTCCAGTCACGGGCACACGCCGTTCGATTTGTCGTATGCCTTGGAAAATAATGCAGCTTACCGTGCGGAAATCCGTGCGCTCCAGAAGGAGTACGAGGGCAGAATCCGCCTGTACTGTGGTTTGGAGCAGGATTATTACGGACCGGATGAAGCGCGGGATGAGTATGACTATATCATCGGCTCCGTTCACTATATCCGGGACGAAGCCACCGGCAGGTATTATGAAATCGACGGAAAGCCGGAAACGATTGAGCTTTGTCGGGATGAGGCATTTGGCGGCGATATCCGCCGGATGGTAGAGGCATATTTCGAGTCCGTTGCCCTGAATTGCGAAAAAATGCGCCCGGACGTTGTCGGACACATTGATGTAATCGGGAGGAACAATGCAGGCGGCCGATTCTTTGACGAAAATGCTGCATGGTATCTTGATTGCGCATTTGCGGCGATTGAGCGGATTGTAAAAACCGGTACGATATTTGAACTCAACTCCAACGGTTGGGCGAAGCGCGGCATGTGCTATCCGGCTCCGGTTTTGCTCAAAAAAATCCGCGAACTCGGCGGCAGAGTAACAATAAATGCCGACGCACACAGCGTCGGCAATATCACCCTGTATTTCGATAAGGCTCTTGAAATTCTGAAAGAAACGGGCTTTGAAGAAATCTGGGTGTGGAACCGCGGAATGTTTGTTCCGCAGAGTCTGTAAGATCAGCCCCAAAACTTCATAACAATCATGGCGGCGCCAAGAACGGTGAGCACAACTCCGGTAACGCGGTTGAGCTTTTCCGGGCTGGCGCCGTTTGCGTATTTGGCGGAAACCTGAGCTCCGACGAACGTGGCAATCACGCAAACGATGAGTGCGGTTATATCCGGCGCACCGCCGATGACAAAGTGCGATGCTGCGCCTGTAAATGCGGTGAAGGCCATGATGAATACGCTGGTGCCTACGGCGGTTTTGAGTTCGTATCCCAGAACGCTTGTGAGAATCAGAAGCATCATCATGCCGCCGCCTGCACCGATAAAGCCGCATATAAATCCGATCACTGCGCCGCAAATCAGTGACTGAATGAATTTGGTGCGCGCGGATTTTTGCTCCATCTGTTCTTTGGTGGTCATGACGGGTTTTACAATGAACTTGATACCGAGCAGCGTGGTTGTAAATACAGAAAAGCTGCCCATGGTGCTGCTGGGAACAAACGAAGCGATATAACTTCCGATCATGGTGAACGCAAGGACAGCAGCGAGCATGACCAGACCGTTTCTGATGTCCAGATTTTTGTTTCTGCCGTAGGTGTATGCGGAAATCGCGGATGCAAGAACATCGGATGCAAGGGCAATTCCGACAGCTTCGTAAGCTTCAAATCCCAGAAAGGTAATCAGCATGGGGGAGATGACAGCAGCCGCAGAAAGACCAGCGAGACCGGTGCCTACGCCTGCGCCGAGACCTGCAATAATATAAACGATCCAGCTCAGCATAAGAATCAATCTTCCTTTGCGAGTTTGAGCGTCATATTTTTGCAGGGTTCGCCCGTTTTGAAATCAATGTGGGGAAAATCATAGGTTTCATCCGGTGAGAAGGAAACCCAATAGTCGGGCACCTGATAAACAAAGCCGCATTCGGGACATTTGTAGAAGTAGGTTTCCATGGCGTACCTCCAAGTTTTTTCTTCAGTATATAGGAAAATTGTGGCGAAGTCCAGCATGTTTTCGGAAATACTTTATCCGCGTTTTTTGTTGATGCAGAGAATTCCGATGCAGAATGCGGCGAGCAGTCCCGTGGCGAAAAAGAGAATGGGCGCGGATGGATCTCCTGTGGCGGTGGGAGATACGGGTGCGACAGCAAGAAGTGAAGAGGAGCTGGCAAACTTTGCGGATTGTGGTTTGGAAGAACACCATCCCAGCGGAATGTACACGTCGGGGAGAAACAAATATTCCTTGTTGACTTCACCATCAGAATTATATTCGATATAGGCTTCCGTGCAGGCGGGATACAGCGTGCCGTGTTCAAAATCCGGATGTTTGGAATTGACCGCTGCCATGAATTGGAGAGTATAGATTTGGCCGGGCAGAGGGCTGTCAAGCTCCCATGTGAGGATATAGGTGCCATCTTCATTTTTGCGCAGAGTAAGGGGAAGCTCGCCGGAAGGGCGTTCGCTTTCGGGAATGAGCCAGACATAGTCGTTGATCACGGAACTGTATTCGTATATGGGAGTGTCACCGGAAAGAAGACGGATACTGCGAGGCGTGGGCAAAATCCAGCGGCTGGTTTCGAGGAATACGTATGCATCGGAGCCTGCAATTGCCTGTGCGGGGAGCGTGCATTCGATCAGGAATTCACAGGGCTTACCGGGTGCAGTGGATATGAATTCCGTGCGCAGCTGGGCGAAGTCTTCCTCCGCAAGGACAGAGCAGTGCAGAAGCAGGCAAACAAGGCAGGTGACGAGAACGCAGCGCAGAATGTGTTTCATGTATGTTTCCTCCCGGATGTGCAGTATGTGTACGGTGAATACAGTAAATCATATGCAGAGTGAAACCCAAAAAGTACCGAATAAATCCGAATTGTGAAAGCAAATGGAACGATTGCGGCGAACATGAAAGAAAGCAGAAAACGCCGTTGACGGGAGCATTTCTGAATGGTAGAATAAGGCATATTTAAAATGATTCCGGGAGAGGTGAAGGTCAATATGCTTAAAATTTATGAGGAAGAATACATCGTCCGTATGGGACAGTGTGACCGGTACGGCAAATGGCGCCCGAGCGCAATTCTTGCCGCGATGCAGGATGCCGCAGGCACACATTCCGAAAAACTCGACTGCGGAAGAGCAAAACTGCTGGAGAAAAATCTGGTCTGGGTGCTTACACGCACGGAGGTACGGATGCAGCGCTATCCTTCGTCCGGGGAAAAGGTATTGATCCGGACCTTTCCTGCACCAAACAAAAGGTGGTTCTTCCCGCGCTACTATCTCTTTATTGATGAGGCGGGGAACGAAATCGGCAAGGCCGGAACACTGTGGGTTTTGCTGGATTTCGAAACGCGCAAAATGGCTCCTCCGGGCGAAGCAGCGGCTCTTCTGCCGGATAACTCCGATTTGGAGCTGCCGCTTGGCATGCCGCCCGCTATACCGCAGGTTGAGGGAGAGGACAGCATCACCCTTCGCATGCCGGTTTATACCGATATTGACGTGAACGGGCATGTGAATAACACGCGCTATGCCGATTGGGCGTGCGATGCGCTGGGAATTGATATTATGGAAAAATATGAACCTGCCAGCATCCTCGTCAATTATGCGCAGGAGATTATGCCCGGTCAGGAGATGGAACTGCACGCTGCCGCAGATGGTACGCATTACCGCGTATCCGGAAAATTCGGCGAAAAGGTTCACTTTGAACTGGGCGGCGAATTGAGGAAGAGAGATTAAGGCAATAAACAAACAGCCTCACGGAACGTAAGAAACGCTCCGTGAGGCTGTTTGCTTTATGCTTTACGCCTGAATTGTAATAACGTCGCCTACAGTGGTATCAAATGCAAGGCATCCGTTTTCGGTGTCGGGCGAGATGGGTGCGCCGTTTTTGAATGCGGCGAATTTTTCCGGCAAGCGGTCGCAGCGGATGAGCGCGCGTCCGCCGATGCGGGATTCCACGCGGATGGAGGTGACCTTTTCGTCCTGCCATGCGGCATCCACAACAAAGTTGCCGCGGGCTACAAGACCGCGGAAGCTGCCCTTTGCTGCCCATTCATCGGAGAGAGCGGGGCAAACGTCGATGAATCCGGCCTGACTCTGCAGAAGCATTTCGGAAACGCCGGAAACGCCGCCGAAGTTGCCGTCGATCTGGAACGGCGGATGAGCATCCCAGAGATTCGGATAGGTTCCTTTGGAAAGCAGTGTGCGGTAGAGTTTGTGCGCACGGTTGCCGTCCATCACGCGCGCCCATGCATTGAGCCTGTGCGCCATGGCCCATCCGGTGGATTTGTCGCCGCGCAAATCAAGTGTCACGCGGGCAGCATCCATCCATTCGGGCGTGTTGCGGTTGATAACGGAACCGGGATACAGTCCGCAAAGGTGAGAAATGTGTCTGTGGTGCCATTCGCCGATTTCGCCGTAGGCATTTTCTTCGCGGTATTCCTTGATCTGACCGGATGTGCCGATTTGAACGGGATCAAGATGCGGCAGCTGTCTGCGCGCTTCTTCGACAACTTCATCCGTCACGCCCAGAAGATCGGCTGCGCGGACAAGATCATAGTGGTTTTCATAAATCAGCTGCTGGTCAAAATTGCAGCCGACGGTATGATAGTATACGGCGTTTGCGTGGCAGGTGCCGGTGAACATCTGCTCCGGCGAGGCAGAGTACTTGGCAAGGTATTTTCCGTCAACGTTGGTTACGGCTTTCTGCAGGAAGATTGCCATGTCATGCAGCATGGGATAGGTGATTTTTTCCAGAACCTCGCGGTTTCCGGTGAAAGCATACTGTTCCCAGAACAGGATGGAGGTAAATGCACCTACGCCCGGGCCGGAATGGCCGATATCGGGCTCGCCGGTATCTTTTTTGTGGCCGAATGCGGAGGTGATTTCAAAAGGACGGCCTGCGGTACCCAGGATCCAGCCGTTCGTTCCGGGACCGGTATAGTTTTCCGGAAGCAGTTCGGAAATGTAGGCATCGGCAAACTTTTTCGCCTGATCCATGTATGCCTGTGCATAGGCGGCGTAGGCGTCAAAGGTTTCGCCAAGGTTTGCAACGAATGCGGGCCAGTAGTTCATCTGCACGTTGATGTTGTGCCAGTAGCCTGCGCCCCACGGAGAATCGTCATAGCAGTTCCATACGCCCTGCAGGTTTGCGGGCAGCGTACCGGGACGGGAAGAACTGATCAGAAGATGTCGTCCGTACTGATAGTAGAGCATTTCAAGATAGCCCAGCTTTTCACCTTCCGCATAGCGGCGCAGAAGTTCGTCCGTCGGAAGATCAGATCCGGCAGGATCGATTTCGAAACTGACGCGGCCCATGAGAGATTGATAGTCTTCAAGATGGCGCTCGCGGAGTATGTCAAAACCCTTTGCGCATGCATCGTTCAGAAGAGAATAAACCATATCATGCGGATGCGGATAGGGAGCAAATTTCTTTTTCGGGTCCTTTTCGGTGAATACGCGGCTTTCAAGGCGATAATTTGTGCCGATGGCGACAATGATGGTTGCGCTGTCCGCTCCGTCAAGGCGCAGTCCGCCTTCGACGGGAGTCAGGGTTCCGCCTTCGTGCAGGATGCGGAACATTCCCTCAAACTTAAGGGCAAAATATTCCATTTCGCCGGTCATAATGACGGTATCTCCGCAGGTGAACACGTTTCCGCGTTTGGAATAGCCCTCGCTGGATTCCTTCAGGAAGGGAATCACCGGGCGCAGCGTAAAGGAAACGGCGCCTTTTTCCGAAGAATCGTGATGCACGACAAAAACGCGGTCCGGATAGCTGGTAAACATTTCGCGATTGTATTTTACACCGTTAATGGTATAATTGACGCGGGCGATACCGTCGTCAATATCCAGCTCGCGGGTATAATTTTCAGTGTTGGTATGATTGTAATCAATCAGCATTTCACAGAAATTGTTCAGTCCGCCGGCGCAGCCAGGGTTGCAGAGGCTGTTTTCGGTAATCTGCAGGCGTTCGGTTTCGGTGCGTCCGAATACGTTCACGCCCATGTAGCCGTTGCCGATGGGGAGGGACCATTTCTCCCAGCCATCCATGGGATGCTCGGTATATTGCGGAACAAAATCGTTTACGCAGGGTGCGCTTTCGCGATACCAGAGTTTCATTTTCATTGGTGGAAATCCCCTTTCAAAGCGATTTCTGTATAATGCCAGGATATGCTTTGATTTTACCATGATGCGGAAGTTTTTTCAATGTGGAAACGAAAAACAGGAACATTTGTGGTGTTACGGAAGTAAAAATTGTGGAAGAGGTTTTAAATAATACCACGCTCCTTGTGAAGCTTCTCACTTGACTTTGGAGCTGATATCTACTATAATATTAACGATGTATGATCTCGCAAACTATTGTTTGCTATAGATGAATAGGGGAGGTCCTTAAATTGAGCATTATGAAAACTATTGACGGCAATACCGCCGCTAGCCATGTTGCTTATGCGTTCAGTGATGTGGCAGCTATCTTCCCGATAACTCCTTCTTCTCCCATGGCTGAGTCCGCTGATGAGTGGGCTGCTGCCGGTCAGAAGAACCTGTTTGACCAGAAGGTTCGCATCGCAGAAATGCAGTCTGAAGCAGGTGCCGCAGGTGCCGTTCACGGTTCCCTCGTAGCGGGCGCTTTCACGTCCACTTTCACCGCTTCCCAGGGTCTGCTTCTGATGATCCCGAATATGTATAAAATCTCCGGCGAGCTGCTTCCGTGCGTATTCCACGTAAGCGCCCGCGCTCTGGCATATCATGCACTGTCCATCTTCGGCGACCATTCCGACGTTATGGCTTGCCGTCAGACCGGCTTTGCAATGCTGGCATCCAACTCCGTTCAGGAAGCTATGGACATGGCTCTGGTATCCCATGTGGCTACCCTCAAGAGCAGCGTTCCCTTCCTGCATTTCTTCGACGGCTTCCGCACCAGCCATGAGCTGCAGAAGGTCGAGATGATCGATTACGAAGACATGAAGAAGCTCGTGGACTGGAAGGCTGTTGAGGCTTTCCGTGCCCGCGCTCTGAATCCCGATCATCCGCATCAGCAGGGCACTGCGCAGAACCCGGATATCTACTTCCAAGGCCGCGAAGCTGCAAACAAGTACTACGATGCAACTCCCGATATCGTAGAAGCAGTTATGAACGAAGTCGGCGAACTCACCGGCCGCAAGTACAAGCTGTTTGACTACGTTGGCGCTGCTGATGCAGAACGCGTCATCATCGCTATGGGCTCCGGCTGTGAAGCTATCGAAGAGACCATTAACTACCTCAACGCCAAGGGCGAGAAGCTGGGTCTGATCAAGGTTCACCTCTATCGTCCCTTCTCTATGAAGCACTTCCTGGCTGCCATCCCGGCAACCTGCAAGAAGATCGCTGTTCTGGACCGCACCAAGGAATCCGGTTCCCTGGGCGAGCCGCTCTACACCGACGTTTGCTCCGCTATCCTCGAAGCCGGCATGACCGGCATCACCGTTGTTGGCGGTCGCTACGGTCTGGGCTCCAAGGAGTTCAATCCCACCATGGTTAAGGCTGTTTATGACAACCTGGCCAAGGATGCTCCGAAGAACCACTTCACCGTTGGTATCGTGGACGATGTAACCGGCACCTCCCTCGAGCTGGGCGAAAAGATCAACGCCAGCCCCGAAGGCACCGTAAGCTGCATGTTCTACGGCCTGGGCGCAGACGGCACCGTCGGCGCAAACAAGAACTCCATCAAGATCATCGGTGACCACACCGACATGTACGCACAGGGCTACTTCAGCTACGACTCCAAGAAGTCCGGCGGTATCACCATCAGCCATCTGCGCTTCGGTAAGACTCCGATTCAGTCCACCTATCTGATCGACTCTGCCGACTTCATCGCCTGCCACAACCCGGCATATGTAACCAAGTATGACATGGTTGCTGCTCTGAAGGACGGCGGCGTATTCCTTCTCAACTGCCCCTGGACGGCAGAAGAGCTTGACGAGCAGCTGCCCGCTTCCATGAAGCGCGCTCTGGCTGCCAAGAATGCAAAGCTCTACACCATCGACGCTATCACCATCGCCCGCGAGGCCGGTATGGGTGGCCGCATCAACACCACCATGCAGGCTGCATTCTTCAAGCTGGCAAACGTTATCCCCTACGAGGATGCAGATGCCTACATGAAGGCCGCTGCCAAGAAGACCTACGGCAAGAAGGGCGAAGAAGTCGTTAAGAAGAACTGCGACGCTATCGATATGTCCATCTCCGGCATCCGCGAAGTTGCGATCCCGGAAAGCTGGGCAACCACCGAGACCGGCGCTGTTCCGGTAAAGGTCGAAGCAACTGAGTACTTCGATACCTTCGTAACCCCGATCCTCGCTCAGGAAGGCGACAAGCTGCCCGTAAGCGCTCTGAGCGCAACCGGCGTTGTTCCCACCGGCACCACCAAGTACGAGAAGCGCGGTATCGCCGTTGCAGTACCGGAGTGGCAGATCGACAATTGTATCCAGTGCGGCCAGTGCTCTCTGGTTTGCCCGCACGCTGCAATCCGTCCGTTCCTCGCCAAGCCCGAGGATCTCGAGAATGCTCCCGAGACTTTCGCCACCAAGCCTGCTCTGGGCAAGGAGTTCGCAGGTTATCAGTATCGCGTGCAGATCAGCGTTATGGACTGCACCGGCTGCTCCAGCTGCGCAAACGTCTGCCCCGCAAAGGAAAAGGCTCTGGTTATGAAGCCGCTCGCATCCCAGGCTGCACAGGAAGCCAACTGGGAATTCGCAGAGAAGCTGCCTGAGTTCGACGGCCCGCTGAACCTCAAGACCGTTAAGGGCAGCCAGTTCAAGAAGCCCCTGTTCGAGTTCTCCGGCGCATGCGCAGGCTGCGGCGAGACCCCGTACGTTAAGCTCATCACCCAGCTGTTCGGCGATCGCATGATCATTGCAAACGCCACCGGCTGCTCCTCCATCTATGGCGGTTCTGCTCCGACCTGCCCCTACACCGTAAACTCCAAGGGCCAGGGCCCGGCATGGGCAAACAGCCTCTTCGAGGACAACGCAGAGTTCGGTTTCGGTATGAACCTGGCCGTTTCTCAGCGCCGCGAAAAGCTGGCTGACACCGTTCGCGCTCTGATCGCTGTTCCGTACTGCTGCGACTGCATCAAGGCAGCCGGCGCAGAATGGCTCGAGAACATGGACGATGCTACCGGTTCCAAGGCTGCTGCCGATAAGCTCCTCGCAGCATGCAACGAATGCATCATCGATGGCTGCACCTGCGAAGCATGCACGCTGGCTCGCAAGGTAGTTGAGGGTTCCGACCTGCTCGTTAAGAAGTCCATGTGGATCTTCGGCGGCGACGGCTGGGCCTACGATATCGGCTACGGCGGACTTGACCACGTACTCGCTCAGGGTCAGGATGTCAACGTTCTGGTTCTGGATACCGAAGTTTACTCCAACACCGGCGGCCAGGCCAGCAAGTCTTCTCCGACCGGCGCTGTTGCGAAGTTCGCTGCTTCCGGTAAGCGCACCAAGAAGAAGGATCTGGGCCTGATGGCAATGAGCTATGGCTATGTATACGTAGCTACCGTTGCAATGGGCGCCGATATGAACCAGCTGCTCAAGGCTGTCAACGAGGCCGAGGCTTATAAGGGACCGTCCCTCATCATCGCATACGCTCCCTGCATTAACCACGGCATCAAGATGGACAAGGCACAGGAAGAAATCAAGAAGGCAGTTGCAGCCGGCTACTGGCCGCTGTACCGCTACAATCCGGACAACGAGAATCCGCTCACCGTGGATTCCAAGGATCCGACCGAAAGCTATCAGGACTTCATCAAGGGTGAAAACCGCTACTCGCTGCTGATGCGTCAGTTCCCCGAGGCTGCGACCGAACTCTTCGAGAAGGCTGAAGAAGACGCCGCCGGACGCCTTGCAATGTACAAGAAGCTGGCCGGAAAGTAATTTAATTCCGAATGAACAAGCGCGGAGCCTGCGCCCCGGCACCTCGGTGCTGGGCGCAGGCTCCGCTTTTTCCTACAAAAAGCAGGAGGGGAAATCAATTATGAACTGGGATTTGACCAAGCTTTATAAGGGATTTGATGATGCAAAGCTCCGGGCCGATTTTGACACGGCTGTGCAGGTGACGAATGAACTCAAAGCTCTTTTGCAGGGCAATTCGCAGAGCGCCAAAGATGTGCTTGTTTCCGCAATCCGCAAAGCGCAGATTTTGATGGAAAAGAGCACGCTGGTGGGCGAATATGTGATGCTGACGCAGGCAACCGATGCGCAGAACACCAATGCGCTGGCATGGATGGAAAAGCTGATGTATCAGCAGATCGAAATGCAGCAGGTATTTTCCGCCTTTACGCGCTTTGTGAAGGATATCGATGCATTGGAGGATTATATTGCCGGGGATGAACTTCTTACCGAGCATGCCTATATGCTGCGCACCATGGTAAAGGAAGCAAAGCATATTATGGATCCTGCAATCGAGCCTGCGGTTTTGAAAATGCGCATGACGGGCGGCGAAGCATGGGCTCAGCTGCGTGATCAGCTGACGGCTGCGCATCTTGTGGATATCGAGATTGATGGGGAAATGCAGAAACTGCCGCTGTCCACTGTCCGCGGCATGGCAAATTCTGCAGACGGCGCTCTGCGCAAAAAGGCATATGAGGCAGAAATTGCATCCTATGCCAAGATGGAACTTGCAATGGCAGCCTGCCTGAACGGAATCAAGGGCGAGGCGCTCACGATGTGCGAATTGGAACACTATGACACGGTGCTTGATACTGCGCTTTCTGCTGCAAAAATTGATAAGGAAACGCTGGATGCCATGATGTGCGCCATGCGAGAATCTCTGCCCGCATTCCGTCGCTATTTCCGCGCAAAGGCACGCTATCTGGGGTATGAAGGCGGCCTTCCGTTTTATGAGCTGTTTGCTCCCATTGGCGAAGACGGAGAGGAATATACGCTGGAAAGTGCCCGTGCATTGCTTGTTGAAGTTATGGGTCAGTTCAGCGGCAAGATGGCGAAATTCATTGATCGCGCATTTGAAGAACGCTGGATTGATGCGTTCCCCTATGAGGGAAAGCAGGGCGGCGCATTCTGTGCAGGCGCGCATCCTCTGGGAATCAGCTATGTACTGAGCAACTTTGAGGGCAGCTTCGGTTCCGTAAGCACGCTTGCCCATGAGCTTGGGCACGCTTATCACAATGACTGCGTGAAGCATCATTCGATTCTGAACTCGGATTATCCCATGACGCTTGCGGAAACGGCTTCTATCTTTAATGAAACGCTGCTGGTGACCAAGCTGCGTGAAAAGGCTTCCGGCGGTATGAAGCTGAAGTTGCTCGATCAGCAAATCGGAGATGCGGCGCAGGTTATCGTTGACATTATGAGCCGTTTTATCTTTGAGGATGAGGTCATTCGCCGCAGAGCAGATCATCAGATGCTGCCTGCCGAACTGAATGAAATTATGCTGGATGCTCAGAAACAGACCTATGGCGACGGACTGGATGAAAACTATATGCATCCGTATATGTGGGCATGCAAGGGCCACTATTATTCTCCGGGTCTGCATTTCTACAATTTCCCGTATGCATTCGGCCTTTTGTTCGGCATGGGTGTATTTGCAATCTATCAGGAAAAGGGCGAAGCCTTTATTCCGGAGTATGATGCGCTGCTTGCAGCGACGAGTCTTGGTGATGTAAAGGAAGTTGCCGCATCTGTCGGTATTGATGTTGCGGATGTGGAATTCTGGCGCAGCTCCATTCGTGTGCTGGAAGGCATGATCGAAGAAATGGAAGAACTGGTGTAAGGCCAATCGCATGCAGAACTGAAGGAAAAGTGTTAAAAAACACGCACAAATGTTATATGCCCGTTGACTGCGTAAAGAGTGTGTGATATAATATCAACATAACATACGATGGTATGTTGAATTCACGCGCGTAAGCGTATGAAAAATATTCAAGGAGGCTACCCCAATGAAAAAGACCTTGGTTCTTGTTCTGGTTGCCCTGCTGGCTCTCGGAACGCTGGTAACCGGTTCCGCTGGCAACACTGCCATCCTGGACACCGACCCGAACACCT
>SVHC01000054.1 GCA_015056055.1 Clostridiales bacterium
CCGCCATGCCCAGATCGTTGTGGCAGTGCACGGAGAATTCCACCTTGTCCGCATTGGGTACCCGAGCGATCAGGATTTCGATCAGGGCCTGCATTTCCGCCGGCGTGGTGTAGCCCACGGTGTCAGGAATATTGACGACGGTTGCGCCGTTCTGGATGGCCACATCCACCACCTTGCACAGGAAATCCACGTCGCTTCGGGTGGCGTCCTCGGCAGAGAATTCGATGTTGGAAACGTATTTTTTCGCATGCGCAGTCATGATCGCGGTCTGTTCCAGAACCTGCTCCGGCGTCATTTTAAGTTTATACTGCATGTGCAGCGGAGAGGTGGCGATGAACAGATGGATGCGCGGATCGGCGGCATGCTTCACCGCCTCCCATGCGCAGTCGATGTCCTTCACCGTGGCTCGGGCCAGGGAGGCCACCGAGCAATCCTTCACCGCCCGGGCGATCTCGGAAATGGATTCAAAGTCGCCGGAGGAGGATATGGCGAAGCCTGCCTCGATGACGTCCACCTTCAATAACTCCAGACATTTCGCCACCTCCAGCTTTTCACGCAGGTTCATGCTGCATCCGGGGGACTGCTCGCCGTCGCGCAGGGTTGTGTCGAAAATCTTGATCTTGCTCATGTTTGTGTTCTCCCTTCTGAAAATGAACGGCGCAGCCTTGCTATGCGGCAGTGCGGCTCCGCCGTTCTGCAATAAAAAATCTGCGGCCCGAAAGTCAGGCCGCAGATTTCATATAAACCGGATTTTCTTTGCGGAGAAACCGTCTCTCCGCATGAATTCCCACTTTACAGCTCTACAATCGGGCACGACTTTCAGCATTATTCCGCAGCGTAAGCAACTGCAAAATAATGCCCAGCAGACCCAGAATGTACAGTGCAAAGAAGTTGAACATGGATGAAATACCTCTCAAACGATTTCACTGGCAATGTTATAACACAAGGGGAAGCCCTTGTCAATAGGTTTTCAAAAATAAATTTGTTTATCCAAAATTATTTCGGAATACACATGTGGTGATGCGAAACATTTTTCGTTTTTACAAGGTGTATAAATTGAAATTATTTCGGAAATGTGGGAATTGGCTGCATTTTCCGCGAAAAAACCGAGGAAATCTCCTGGGTAGATGGCAAAAGCGAGACTGTAATCAGGCATATTCAAAACGAAATATTTTTCTTTAATAGGAAAAACTACAGGGAAAAGGCGCTGCAGAGACTTGCCGTCTGCTTCGAGGCAGTGCGCAATTCACCGGGAATCTCCTACCCGAGCTGTTCTGCTGAAGGCTTCGGCTGTGTAAGTGGAACCGAAAAAAGTCCGTTATCATACGTTGCACATTCGCGAATGCAATCGCCGTTGCGACTGAGCCTCGCCTATAATCCGCAAATTTGTTGACGATATTCGACTAATATGTTAAAATACAGATAACGGCAATGGAGAATTGTGCCGTCAGGATTGTCGGATTTGAGGGGGTTATATCATGAAGAGAAAGCGCAAACTATGGATTGCGTGCATATTACTGGTTTCCCTCCTGGTCTGCTGCATGCCCTCGGCGTCGGCACTGGGCTATTCCTCAGAAATCTCCAGCATCATGTCGACCTTCAGCCTGCAGAACATCTACGCAGACAGCGCGCCGCAGCAGCAGGTAAACGGTTCCTATCGTACGGTGGAATTGCTCGAGGTCATTGCCCATGAGAAGGGCTGCTCCTCGTCCTCGGTCAGCAGCATCATGTCCACCTTCAGCCTGCAGAACATCTATGCCGACAGCGCAGTCCAGCAGGCCGTGAACGGCGCCTACCGCACCGTGGAGCTGCTGGAGCTGATCGCCCTCAAGTGGGATTGATCCCGTCGCCTGTATGAACAAACATGGAGAGCTGCCATCCGGCTGGACAGTACCCCAAAGAGCGGACAAAAGAAAAAAGAGACCTCCTGTTGTAGAATAGAACTACGGCAGGAGGTATTTGTATGGCCAGGAAGTATACACGGGTACAGTAGATTGTTCGCATCTTGGATACCATACATACAGGGGATACAGAAATCTCTGCATCCCCTTTTTATGCGCCTGGTAATTTGGATCGCTGTAATTTATATACTCTTGGTAATTCTTGTCACATCAAACAATAGGCATACAGCTATGCCATGCGCAGCTTCCTTTCTGAGAATAGACATTAGGAGGGAAATATGGTTTTCTTAACTCCTTCAAGTTAAGGATTCTCCGTTGGAGGCAACGACCCCCTTATACCAGAGGGCGCTGTCTTTCATGATGCGGCGTTGGCTGGGATAATCGATATAAACCAAGCCGAAACGATCACCGTAGCCGCTGTGCCATTCGAAATTATCCGCCAGCGACCAGTGGAAATAACCGCGTACATCTGCCTCTTCCATGCCGATTTGAAGTTGACGCAGATAGCGGGTCAGGAAATCGATGCGGTCAGCATCGTGTACCTTACCGTCCAGATAGATCTTATCATTGCAGCTCAGGCCGTTTTCCGTGATGTAGAGCGGTATACCGTAGCGCCGCCACAGGTGCAGGATGCCCTCGTTCATCACGCGCTCAGTCACGGGCCATTTCAGCGCCGTTTTCGGATATCCGGTGTAGCGAGGCACGTATTCCTCGCCGCCGTCCGCAGTCGCCCGCACTTCAGCACCGTTGTACACATTTACGCCTACGAAGTCCGGCGGACAATGGATGATCTTCCATTCCTCCGGAGTGATCTGCCGCGCCAGCTGTTCAAGCTGACTTCCCGGTTCCGGATGCAGTTCGCCCCTACAGATGGGATCCATAGACATGGAATGGGTAAAGATCCAGTCATCATCAAACAGGCGGAAGCTTGCCCTGCGGGCCGCTTCCATATCCTCCGGGGAATTCGTTTCCGGATAGCAAAGCCTGCCCGTGGACGCAAAGCCCACCTGCGCATTTTCATCCGCCGCTTTTACAGCACGCTGGGCATAGCCGTTGGCCAGCAAAAAGCTCTTATAGCATGCAAACTGGCCTTCCAAATCCAATTTGCAGCCCGGCGCATGAATGCCGAATTTATAGCCCAGCTGCAGAACGCACTGCATTTCGTTGATGGTGAAATAGCGCTGTACTCGGCCCTTGAAGCGCTGCGCCATCATACCGGCGAAGCGGGCGAAGGCCTGCGCTGTTTCCAAAACACGCCAGCCGCCGCGATCCTCCAATGCCTGGGGCAATTCCCAGTGATGCAGGGTAACCCACGGCTCAATGCCATTTTCCAGGCAGCAGTTCACCACCCGGTCGTAATACTCAAGGCCCTTTTCGTTCCAGTTGCCGTCTCCAAAGGGATCGATGCGCGCCCAGCTGGTGCTGAAGCGATAGTTTTTCACGCCCATTTCCGCGATCAGGGAGATGTCCTCTTCATAGCGATGGTAGGAATCCGTCGCGATGGAAATATCGTCATCCCCGGCAATGCTGCCCGGACGGGTGCAAAATTTCTCCCAAACGCTCTCGCCGCCGCCATCCTCTCTGGGATAGCCCTCGATCTGAATGGCACTGGAAGCCACGCCCCAGATGAATCCGTCCGGATACTTCATGCAATCACCCCATTTCAACCCGTACATCCATTTCGCTTCCGGCAGGGAACACCGGAACGAGCAGACCGTTCTGCTTTTCACCGTTTATGTAGATCGCCTTCACGCCGCTCTGCGCCCCGGCTGTATTGTCCACATAAATATTGTAGGTTGCGCCGCGGAATCGACGGGATACGCGGAATTCCTTCCATTCTGCAGGAATACAGGGTTCCAGCAAAAGGCCATCATAATCCGGCTTGACGCCCAATATGGCCTGACTGATGCTCACGAAGGACCAGGCTGCCGTGCCGGTGAGCCAGCTGTTCTTGCCCTCGCCGAAGGTGGGCGCATCCTTGCCTGCGATCATCTGGCAGTAGGCATAGGGCTCGGTGCGGCGAATTTCGCCGATGGATTCGGAATAGGCCGGACAGGTTTTTCTGTACACCTCAAAGGCGCGGTCGCCGTGACCCAGAACCGTCTCCGCGCAGCAGATCCAGGGATTGTTGTGGCAGAAGATGCCTGCGTTCTCTTTGTATCCCGGCGGATAGCTGCTGATTTCGCCCAGATTCAGATAATATTTGCTGTAGGGCGGATTTTGCAGCACGATGCCGTATTTCGTATCCAGGCGCTCCTGCACGCTCCTGAGCGCTTTTTCGGCATGACCGGTACTTTTGCCGATTTCCGCCATGATGCACATACCCTGGGGCTCAATGAAAATCTGACCCTCCTCGCACTCGCGGCTGCCGATTGGCTTGCCGAAGGCATCGTAGGCACGGCGGAACCATTCCCCGTCCCAACCGGCTTCCAGCACATTCTTTTCCATTTCGGCAACAGACGCAAGCGCATCATCCGCCTCATCCTTCAAATTCAGACGGCGGCAGATTTCCGCATAGGCGCGACCGTATTTCACAAACATGCCCGCAATGAACACGCTCTCCGCTACGGGACCCTCGCTGGGGCCGGTTATCTGGAAGCTTTCGCCAGGATGCTCGGAGAAGCAGTTCAGGTTCAGGCAGTCGTTCCAGTCTGCACGCCCGATGAGGGGCAGCTTGTTGGGGCCGAGGTGTTCACGGGTATAATTGAAGCTGCGACGCAGATGCTCCATCAGCGGCTGAGCTACGCTCATATCGCAGTCAAAGGCGACCATTTCATCCAGGATGCTCCAGTCGCCGGTTTCCTTGATGTAGGCCTCAACGCCGGCGATCAGCCACAGCGGGTCATCGTTGAAGCCGCTGCCCACGGCGAGATTGCCCTTCTTGGTGAGGGGCTGATACTGGTGATACGCGCTGCCATCGATAAACTGTGTGGCGGCAATATCCAGTATGCGCTCGCGGGCGCGTTCGGGAATCATGTGCACAAAGCCCAGCAGATCCTGGCAGGAATCGCGGAATCCCATACCGCGGCCCATGCCGCTTTCAAAATAGCTGGCGGAGCGGCTCATGTTGAAGGTGACCATGCACTGATACTGGTTCCAGGTGCTGACCATGCGATTGAGCACCGGATCCCCGGATTCCAGGGCATAGCCGTCCAGCAGATCGCTCCAGAATGCATTGAGCTTTGCAAGGGCTGCATCAAAGGCGGCGTCATCGGCATATCGGGCCATCATAGCTGCGGCCGGCGCCTTGTTGATGATGCCGGGGGATTCGAATTTCTCTGCCACGGGCAGTTCCACATAGCCAAGACCCACGATGAAGCTGTCTTCGGCTCCGGGAGAAAGCTTCATATTCATCTGCATGGCGCCCACCGGAGCCCAGCCGTGAGCAACACTGCCGGTGCACTTGCCGTCAAGCACCGCCTGAGGTTTCGCCGGACCGCCGTACACGCCGCAGAAGGCGTCGCGGGAAGTGTCAAATCCGTCAAAGGCACGGTTTGCCCAGAGGAAGCTGTAATGATCCCGGTCTGTGCGCCAAGGCCACCCGAAAGCTGCTTCAGCTGGAAAACCGGCCGGACTGCATCCTGTTCCCGGACGACTATTCCGCCATCGGCGGCATCGCCGCAATCACAGAGGCCGGACTAAGTATACCTGACGATATTTCGGTGCTGGGCTATGACGGCATTCATCTGGCCAGCGTGATCAAGCCCCGGCTCACCACCTACAAGCAGGATACCGTGATCCTCGGCAAAACGGCTGCGGCAAAGCTGGTGGAGCTGATCGAGCATCCCAAGACGGCGCTGCTGGACCGCATCATCATCCCCGGACGCCTGCTTCCCGGTGAAACGGTGAAGGAATTGCGGTAACACAAATGTGCATATACTGCCTGGAGCAGTAAAAATAGCGAACAAATTCAAGGAGGACAAAAACATGAAGAAGATTCTGGTACTTGTACTGGCACTTTGCCTGGTACTGGGATGCCTGCCTGCTTTCGCCGAGGAAGAGGGCAAGGTATTCAACATCTACGCCTGGAACGAAGAATTCAAGGGCTTCTTCGAGAAGTACTATGAAGTGCCCGAAGGAGTCACCGTAAACTGGATCATCACCCCCAGCGATGGCGGCGCTTACCAGCAGAAGCTGGACGAAGCACTGCTCAATCAGGCCGACGCAGCTGCAGACGACAAGGTTGATATGTTCCTTGCCGAGGCCGACTACATTCTGAAGTATGCCGGCACCGATCTGACCCAGGATATCGAAGCTCTGGGCGTGACCGACTTCTCCAACACCTATGCATACACCGTTCAGGCCGCATCCGACGCCAACGGCGTTGTAAAGGGCACCTCCTTCCAGTGCTGCCCCGCCGCGCTGATCTATCGCCGTTCCATCGCCAAGGAAGTTCTGGGCACCGACGATCCCGCTGAGGTTCAGGCCGCTCTGTCCGATTGGGATAAGTTCAATGCCGCAGCTGAAGTTGCCGCAGAAAAGGGCTATCTCATGACCGCTTCCTTCGCCGCCACCTATCGTGTGTTCTCCAACAACACCACCTCTCCCTGGGTGAATGAGAACAATGAGCTGCAGTTTGACCCGCAGATCACCGCATGGATGGAGCAGACCGATACCTTCGTAAAGAACGGCTACACCCTGACCTCCGGCATCTGGGATGATGAAACCACCGCTCAGATGTTTGCAGACGGCAAGGCAATGTGCTACTTCGGACCTGCATGGTACTTCAACTTCTCCATGGGCAATGCCCAGGATCCCGAGAAGGGCTGCTACGGCGACTGGGCAATCTGCCAGGGCCCGCAGGCTCACTTCTGGGGCGGCACTTGGCTGATGGCTCCCGCCGGCACCGACAACCCCACCATGCTGGCTGACATCATGGACACCTTCATCAATGATGAAGAAGTTTGCTCCAAGCTGGTTGAGAACGAAGCTCAGTTCTCCAACAACCAGGCTGTAAACGCCAAGTACGCAGAAGACCCGGCATTCGGCAACGCCTTCCTCGGCGGCCAGAATGACGTAGCCCTGTTCGTAGAACTGGCCAAGAACATCAAGTTCGAAAACATCACCATCTACGACCAGCTGCTCAACGAAGGTCTGCAGAACCAGCTGCAGGAGTACTACAGAGGTTCCGTCGATGAGGAAACCGCTCTGAAGAACTTCTACAACTATGTAAACGAGACCTATCCCGCAATCGTTACTCCGTAATTCGATTCGGTTTTACATCTTCTCCTGAGGCAAGGTTCCAACCTTGCCTCAGGTTGGTATTATCACACGCATCATTTACACATTACCAAGGAGGGCTGCACATGAAAAACAAGCTCAGACCCACTCGCTCCAGGAGCATCAGCTATGCCAAGTGGGGTTATATTTTCATCGCACCTTTCTTCATCGCCTACATACTCTTTACCCTCATTCCCCAGGTGATGACCTTCTATAACAGCCTGTTCATGAACTATCGTGATGGTCTGATGCAAGTCGGTCCCAAATTTGTGGGCCTGGACAATTACGTCAAGCTCTTTTCGCCGGACAACACCGGCAATATCGGCATTCTGAAGTACTTCGGAAATACCATGGCCCTATGGATCACGGGCGCCATTCCGCAGTTCGCAATCGCCCTGCTGCTGGCCGTATTCTTCACTAGCTACCGGCTGAATATCAAGGGGCAGAGTTTCTTTAAAACCGTCATTTACATGCCTAACCTGATCATGGCTTCGGCATTTTCCATGCTGTTTTTCACCCTGTTTTCCAATATAGGTCCTATTAACCAGATACTGACTTCAACAGGGCTTGCAGATACAGTATCGCAATACCAGAAAGGTCTTGAGAATTATTGCATAGCTAAGGTTGGCAAAGAACTATTCAAAAAGCTCATGGATGATGAGAACAAATAGGGTCTTAGGGCAACGCCCTAAATATCAGGAGGATGGTACAGTTAGTACCACCCTCCTTTTCGAGTTCCGCCGCAAGTGGCGGAGACGAGGATATGCTTGACAGTTCAGACCCCGGCTTTAACATCCCGGAACAACCAGGTTGTATTTACAGTTCTTTTTCCAGATCGCATAATGCGGCAATTGTTTTTCCCAGCAGTTGCCTTACATCTTTTGCTTCCTTTTTACCCACGATCAGATACTCTAAGCTGGTTCCGGTAAGTTCTGAAAATGTGGACATAAATGCAAGTGAGGGTTCTCGGATTCCATTTTCAATTTTTGAAATATAGGAGTTCGAGACATAAAGAGCTTCTGCTAAATCGAATTGGGAAAACCCACATTTCTTGCGTATAGTTGCAATTCGGCGGCCCATATCGACAGGATTGTAACCCATAGCCCTTTCCTCCGTATTTCAGAAATTACCAATGCTGACAATCCGATGGTGAATATATTATACTTCGTATGTGCATAAGCAACTTGCCCCGTTTGATCACATAATACCAGTTTCTGTGACCAATTCAATCACACGATCTATTTTTCTGTCCAATTCCAGCAGATCACCAAGAAGGACGCTTATCATTTTCTTTTCCATGCCATCCTTTTCCTGACTTGTGATCAGATGATCCATACTCACTTTGCCGATCTCAGATAACTGACACAAGATGTCCAGGGCGGGAATTTTGCTGCCATTTTCCCATCTTGAAATCTGTTCTCTGCTCACATGTAACTCAGCTGCGAACGCAATCTGCGAGAGCCGCTTTTTGAGGCGAATCATTTTTATCCTTTTGCCGATTTCAATCGAACTCAACTCCATGTGCTTTTTCCTTTTCTTTGTAATCCGAAGAAACAGAGAAACCAGAGGCTCTCTGCACATAGAATACGGCTGTCCATATATAATCCAGTCTTTGGTTATTCTCTATACGGTTATCAACTACTCCATAGTGTGCATGTCATGCACACTTTTCCACATCAATATCCGTAATTGCGGTGCCTGCGTGAAGCTTCCAGGTGGCGGCAAATATCATCGTTCATAGCCTCAACACTGGTATCCGGCGGATAGTACCGGCTGATGCGCGGATAATCCAGCACAGGAATGTCAGGGTTGACAGTCGCCGTCTGCACAGGCGATTCTTCTTTTTTCTGTGTAACCAAGATTATGTACGGAATATCTGCTTGAGTCTTCCCTACCTCAAATGCCTTTCGCAGCTTCTTTGCTTGCGTGCCCTTCGGCATTTGTTTTCTTCCTTTGAAATAGTCATACACCCAGCACTGCTGTTCCGTGGTCAGATACGATAGCTCAATCGCCGCATCCATTCCCAGGTCACCGGCATCCAGTGCATCCAGCAATTGCTTATTCAGATCATTCAGCTTGATATAGCGGCTTACCTGCCTTGCAGAAATGCTTTCCTGAATGCCTATGGTTTCGGTAACACGCGTTTCCCGGCTGTCTTTTTCTTTTGAACTCAGACGAATTCTTCTGGCGGCCTCATACCGCATCTTCAAAGCCCTTGCTTTTTCGCTGGGCAGAAGCTTCGCTCGATGGGTAATATTGGTACTGACCATAGCGATAATCGCATGATCATCATCCATTTCGCAGACTTCACAGGGAGCGGTTGCAGCATTGATTGCTTTCAAAGCTTCCATGCGCCGGTGTCCCGAAACAACCTCGTAGCCACCCTCTTTTCGAGGGCGGACAAGCAATACATGTATCACGCCGATTTCCTGAATGCTTTTTACCAGCATTTCAAAATCATCGTCATGCCTGACCGTAAAAGGGTGGTTCTTAAAAGGGTGGAGTTGTTCCAGCGGTATTTCTTCGTACCTCGTTTGAATTTTGTTTTCCATGTATCCTCCTTTATGTTTATAAATCATCCGCAGCTGACCATCGAGCCGCAGATATAATGCTTTGTTTTGAAACGGCCAATTACAACCTTAAATCCAATTTTTATATAAATTGGTGATTATTTCAGAACCTCTGTATATAAACACGTTTTAGGCTGCTGAGAACGGTAGTGCTTTTCTGTCGTTTTTTGTATTACCCAATATTTTAACAACTATATTGCTGCTACAATTTCAGTTTTCATCTCTGATCTCAAATTTTCGGATTCCCTGGATAACACGCATCAGGATTATCTGGTACAGATCTTCATCAAAGCCCTTATTGACTATACTGTTATTCCTCACAATAGGATCTATCTGCTGCAAAACACAGTCCATGGCAAATTCATTTCCATTCAGAGCGGCTTTTAGCAAATCGTCAAATGTTTCATTTCCTCTCATACGATCTTCCCCTGTTCCAATTCTACCTTTAGCTTTCGAAGTGCCTGCGTCCGGACAGTTCTTGCCCACCGATCTGATTTCCCCAACAGAGCAGATATATCCGATATAGAATACCCTTCAATGATGTTCAGCCGCACAATATCATATTCTTCCGGTTTCAGTTTCCCCGCGATCCATTTCAGAGTATCGGTACATTCAGACGGATAGAGTTCCTCACTGCTTGTTTCTTCTAGCATTTCATTACTGAACTCACCAAACAAAAACTCATTTCTATTCCGTCTGCACTGGTTCCTCAGATAATCCACCCGGGTATGATATGCCAGTTTATGTATATAGCGAAAAAACTGTTTCACAAACACATCCTCATTGTTCATTCTATAATCCTCCCGTATCAAATAAAGAAAGGACGCAGGCCTGTTCAGGCATCATCTACATCCTTATCTTCAGTAAGCTATTCTGTTTTTCTAGGAATCCGTTTCCAGATTATCCTATTGCAAATATGTATAAATCATCGGGACCAAATGATTTATTATAACTATTTGCATTTTTAATATACACCATAATCCCCCCCAAACATTGATATCTGATTTTCTAGAGGATATTTTTTTTGTACAGGCGATTTAACTGTATACTTTACAATTTCATTGTTCTTTATGCATACCATTCGTTTAGAACTGTCCGATCTCATCGGAAGCCAATATTCTACGGCATATACGTTTGACAACATGTATTCCGTTTCTTTTGTTATTCCATTTCTTAAAGTGTCCTCATCGACCATTATTCTTGAATATGCAATGGCTTGATTCAACCATTTTCGAGCATATTCAAAAGACATATCGCTGTCAAATTTAAGCATAAAGTTACTGCCAGCCGCTTTTAAACACCCATTATGCACATTATTCTGCAAAAAAAACCCTACTGTTGCCAATTCTTGATAAATTGTTGGACCATAACTCTCGAGTCCTTGGGTTGATTCGCAAAAAGCATGTGCATACTCACGAAGCACACCATGCTGTGCTTTTGGAGTAAGCTCGGACTTTCTTGCTTTTTCAAACATACTGCTCATAATTTGAATAAATGCTCGAGGATTCCCTTGAGCTATTTTCCGAACCATTTGGCTTCCTGCATACCAACCAGGTTTTGAGTTACCTTTTTGGGACAAATTATACATCTGTCTTACATAGAATATGGGTGCAAATTTATCGTATATCTCTTTTCGTGGGTTTGTGTATTATAGCAGTTACAGAGCATAAAAGAAAGTATTATTCTTTCTTTTATTTTACAATTGGCATCTTGTTTCATATAGGGATGTTTCTAACAAACCGTTATCCAATATCGGATAATACAAATACATATGCTAATATTACCAAAACGAAAATACATCCGAACCATTCGGTTCGGATGTACGTGTCTTGGTGGAGCATACCGGATTCGAACCGGTGACCTCTACAATGCGAATGTAGCGCGCTAGCCAACTGTGCTAATGCCCCTCGTATGATCGGTGGTTTTGTTGCAGACCTCCGTTGAAACTGCTTGCGGATTATTTCCGCCCGGGGTTAATCTAGCGTTGGTTCGTTCTACCAACTGTGCTA
>SVHC01000013.1 GCA_015056055.1 Clostridiales bacterium
TGCGGTGTTGATCGTGATACCGCGTGCCTTCTCTTCCGGAGCCTTATCGATCTGGTCATAGCGCATTGCCTCGGCATTGCCGTAGCTGGCCAGTACCATGGTGATAGCGGCGGTCAGAGTGGTCTTACCATGGTCAACGTGACCGATGGTACCAACGTTTACGTGCGGCTTGCTGCGCTCAAATTTGCTCTTTGCCATTTGCGGTTTCCCTCCTGAATTCATTAAGCCTTGCCAAGCACTTTGGTAGCGATTGACTTCGGCACTTCTTCATAATGCGCGAACTGCATAGAATAGGTTCCGCGACCCTGCGTCTTGGAACGCAGGTCGGTGGCGTAACCAAACATTTCGCTCAACGGTACCAGACCGGAAATCTGATGCATTCCCGCATGTGCCTCCATGCCGCTCAGGCGGCCGCGGCGAGCGGTAATGTCACCGATAACGTCGCCCATGTAGTCATCCGGAACGACAACCTCGACCTTCATCATCGGCTCCTGCAGAGCACAATCGGCCTTCGGAAGAGCCTCTTTGAATGCCATAGAACCGGCAATCTTGAAGGCCATTTCGCTGGAGTCAACCTCATGGAAGCTACCGTCAAGCAGGGTGGCCGTAAAGTCTACGACCTCGTATCCGCCAAGGATACCGTTCTGAGCGGCTTCGCGGATACCATTATCGATTGCGGGGATATATTCCTTCGGAATAACGCCGCCAACCGTTTTATTAAGGAATTCATAGCCCGAGCCAGGCTCTCTGGGAGAAAGCTCGATAACGCAATGACCAAACTGGCCATGACCGCCGGTCTGGCGGACGTATCTTGCTTCCTGCTTGACCGTCTTGCGGATGCACTCCTTGTACGCAACCTGCGGCTTACCTACGGTCGCCTCTACGCGGAATTCGCGCAGGAGACGATCGACGATGATTTCCAGATGGAGCTCGCCCATGCCGGCAATAATCGTCTGACCGGTGGTATCGTCGGTGTAGGTCTTGAACGTGGGATCTTCTTCCGCCAGGCGGACGAGCGCAAGGCTCATCTTGTCGGCGCCAGCCTTCGTCTTGGGCTCAATTGCCACGCGGATAACCGGCTCCGGGAATTCCATGGATTCAAGAATAACAGGGGCATTTTCAACGCAGAGGCTGTCACCGGTAGTGGTGTCTTTAAAACCAACTGCAGCTGCGATATCGCCTGCAAATACCTCGTCGATTTCTTCGCGGTTGTTTGCATGCATGCGCAGAATGCGGCCGATGCGCTCGCGCTTGCCCTTGGTGGCATTGTATACATAGCTGCCGGCTTTCAGAGATCCGGAATAAACACGGAAGAATGCCAACTTGCCTACGTACGGGTCAGCCATGATTTTGAATGCAAGAGCAGAGAAAGGTGCTTCATCAGAAGCTTCGCGTTCGGTAGTCTCTTCGCTGCCGGGGACAGTACCGGTTACGGCCGGAACGTCCAGCGGAGAGGGCAGGTAATCTACGATTGCGTTAAGCAGCAGCTGAACGCCCTTGTTGCGGTAAGAAGTACCGCACAGAACCGGGGTCAGGGTGCCTGCGATCGTAGCCTTACGAATACCGCTTACGATTTCTTCCTCGGTCAGCTCTTCGCCTTCGAGATATTTTTCCGTCAGTTCCTCGTCAAGTTCAGCGACAGCCTCAACGAGCGTCATGCGCGCCAGTTCGGCATCGTCCCTCAAGTCCGCCGGGATGTCGGTTTCCTCCATCGCGGTGCCCTTTTCATCGAGATAAATCTCTGCGCGCATGCGAACCAAGTCAACCATGCCTTTGAAATCGGCTTCAGAGCCGATGGGCAGCTGAATCGGGATTGCATTTGCATTCAAACGATCGCGCATCATGCCTACGACGCGATTAAAATCAGCGCCGACAACATCCATCTTATTGATGTAGGCCATCCGGGGCACGCCATATTTCGTGGCCTGCCGCCAAACAGTTTCGGACTGCGGTTCTACGCCGCCCTTCGCGCAGAAGACAGCGACTGCACCATCCAATACGCGCAGAGAACGCTCAACTTCAACTGTGAAGTCTACGTGACCAGGAGTATCAATGATGTTAATCTGATGACCACGCCATTCGCAGGTCGTTGCAGCAGAAGTGATTGTAATACCACGCTCCTGCTCCTGTTCCATCCAGTCCATCGTCGCCATACCTTCATGAGTTTCGCCCATGCGATGGGTACGACCGGTGTAGAACAGAATGCGCTCCGTCGTTGTTGTTTTACCTGCGTCAATGTGAGCCATGATTCCGATATTACGGACATGGTCCAGGCTATGGGTACGGCCCTGTTCATTAGCCATTGCCGCCATCCGCCTCCTTCCTGAAGAGCAGTGAATCTATAATAATTATGATAAAAATTACCAGCGATAGTGCGCGAATGCCTTGTTGGCCTCGGCCATCTTGTGCATATCTTCGCGACGCTTTACGGCGTTACCTGCGTTGTTAGCAGCATCCATGATCTCGCCTGCGAGGCGCTCAGCCATGCTGCGCTCACCACGGTTACGGGAGAAGGTCACCAGCCAGCGCAGAGCCAGAGTCTGACGGCGCTCGGGGCGAATCTCGATCGGAACCTGATAAGTCGTACCACCAACGCGGCGGGCCTTAACTTCGAGAGACGGCATGATGTTCTGCATAGCGAGGTCGAATACTTCGGAAGCTTCCTTGCCGGTCTTTTCTGCAACCAGTTCGAAAGCATCGTAGCATACGCGCTGAGCGATACCGCGCTTGCCATCATACATAATCTGATTAATGAGTTTGGTTACGATAGTCGTACCATATACCGGATCCGGAAGCACTTCGCGCTTCGGGATAAATCCACGTCTGGGCATAGGTATTCCCTCCTGAATGTTAATGGTCGGCTGTTAGCAAAAGAGCAACGCGACACGCGATGGCATGACGTTGGCGCGGCATGCCCACTATGCGCCTGCTTTCCCCACACGGCGTATACGTTCCAAATACACACTGTGCGTATCCTGCTGGCGGCGTGCCTGAATCGGCATTACTTCTTCGGCCTCTTAGCGCCGTAGAGAGAACGACCCTGCATGCGCTTGGCAACGCCAGCGGCATCCAGCGTACCGCGAATGATATGATAGCGAACGCCAGGCAGATCGCGAACCTTACCGCCGCGGATCAGTACAACAGAGTGCTCCTGCAGGTTGTGACCGATGCCGGGGATATAGCAGGTACCTTCGATCATGTTCGTCAGGCGAACACGGGCAATCTTACGCAGTGCGGAATTCGGCTTTTTGGGAGTCAAGGTCTTGACCTGCAGGCATACGCCACGCTTCTGCGGGCACTTCTGCAGAATCGGAGAATTCGACTTGCGCGTCCGCTGTTCCCTACCCTTGTGGATCAACTGATTGATCGTGGGCATGGAAGCACCTCCTTAGATTATGTGCGTCGTTTAGTTATTTATATACTGTCTCCGCAACCCTGGAAACGGCATATATCATTTGAGAACGCCTACGGCAGCGGTATCAACCTTCACGCCACAGGCCTGCCCCAGCTCCTGCATGGAACGAACCTTGTTCACAGGAACATTCCTTTCATCGCAAAGAGTTGTGACCTTTTGCTTCAGATACAGGTCGGCATCATCCGCAAGGAAAACCTCCTGTACTTCGTCTGCATTCAGACGACGCATGAGGCTCTTTGTCCCAACAGTAATTTGTACTTTTGCCAGTTCTTCGAGCTTCATAAGCACCCTCCTCTGCAAACTATTATAGAATAGCATCTTCTGCCGAAAGTGTCAAGTAAATATATTGGCACCTGCGCAAGCACTTCGTTAAGAATACCAAGAATTTCTTCTAATTCGAGTTTATTCTTGTTAATACATGACAAAGTACCTGCGCAGGCAGAAGTTCATCAATATGCCTCGTGAATCTCGATGTTCTTGTAACGCTTCATACCGGTGCCGGCCGGAATCAGCTTACCGATCATGATATTCTCCTTCAGGCCGAGCAGCGGGTCAACCTTACCCTTGATAGCGGCTTCGGTAAGAACGCGCGTAGTCTCCTGGAAGGATGCGGCAGAAAGGAACGACTCAGTAGCAAGAGAAGCCTTGGTGATACCAAGCAGGATGCGTTTAGCGGTTGCCGGACGCTTACCTGCCATAAGGGCAGCAAGGTTCTCGCTTTCGAAGCGGAAAATATCCACCAGAGAGCCGGGCAACATCGTGGTATCGTTTGCTTCTTCGACGCGAACCTTGCGCATCATCTGACGAACGATAACTTCGATATGCTTATCGGCAATTTCAATACCCTGAGCGCGGTATACAGCCAGAACTTCGCGTACCTGATAATCCTGAACAGCCTTTACGCCGAGGATACGGAGCAGGTCGTGCGGGTTGACCGAGCCTTCAATCAGTTCGGTACCTGCCTCTACGCGGTCGCCATCATTGACCTTAAGCTTGGAGTCATAGCTGATGGTGTATTTCTTCGAGTCACCGTCATCGCTGGTGATAACGATTTCACGGCGCTTCTTGTTATCCTGCTGCAGATGAACCGTGCCGGCGATCTCTGCGAGGGTAGCTTCGCGCTTGGGCTTTCTGGCTTCGAAAATTTCCTCAACGCGGGGAAGACCCTGCGTGATATCTTCGCCGGTAGCAACACCGCCGGTGTGGAACGTACGCATGGTCAGCTGCGTACCGGGCTCACCGATGGACTGAGCAGCGATAATACCGACTGCCTCACCCACATCTACCAGGCGACCGTTGGTCATATTTGCGCCGTAGCAGCGTGCGCATACGCCATGTTCGTTCTGGCAGCTCAGTACGGAGCGGACGGTGACTTCCTTCAGGCCGGCAGCTTCAATCTTATCTGCCATTTCATGGGTGATAAGTTCATTGAGCTGTACGAGCACTTCACCGGTCTGGGGATTGATAATATCCTCAGCTGCAACGCGGCCAACGATACGGTCCTTCATGCTTTCCAGAATACCGCTGTCGTTGTGAATGTCGCTTACTACGACACCGCGAACCTTTTCACCGGTACGTTCGAAGCAGTCGACCTCGCGTACGATGATTTCCTGCGCAACGTCAACCAGACGACGGGTCATGTAACCCGAGTCAGCGGTCTTCAGAGCGGTATCTGCCAGGGACTTACGGGAACCGTGAGAAGAGAGGAAGAATTCCAGAACCGACAGACCTTCACGGAAGTTGGAACGGATGGGCAGCTCGATGATCTTTCCGGACGGAGAAGCCATCAGACCGCGCATACCGGCCAGCTGACGAATCTGGTTGATACTGCCTCGAGCACCGGAGGTAGCCATCATGTTGATGGGGTTAAACTCTTCAAGAGAAACCAGAACCTCGTTGGTAACGTCCTTCGTGGCCTGCTCCCAGGTCTCAATGACCTGATTGTAGCGGTCACGCTCGGAAAGCATACCGCGGCGGAATGCCTTTTCGATGCTGTTGATGCGCTTTTCAGCTTCATCGAGGATCGTATACTTCTTCTCAGGAACAATAATATCGGCAACGGATACGGTAACGGCGCCGCGGGTGGAGAACTTGAAGCCCAGAGCCTTGATGTTGTCCAGCATCGTAGCGGTGGCGGTTACGCCGTGCGTGCGATAGCAGTTGTCAACGATCTTACCCAGTTCCTTCTTGCCAACCACGCGATCAACTTCAAGCTTGAACATGTCGTCGATAGTCTCGCGCGGGCACATACCGATATCCTGCGGGATTGCCTGGTTGAAAATGATACGGCCGATGGTGGTTTCCACCATGCGGGAATGCTCTTCGCCGTTGATGGTACGGGTCATGCGGATGTGGCACTTCGCCTGCAGAGAGAGCTCACGGGTGTCGTAAGCCATCAGAGCCTCGTCGAGGTCAGTGAAGTACTTGCCCTCGCCCTTTGCGCCGGGACGGATCAGGGTCAGATAGTAGCAACCCATAACCATGTCCTGCGTCGGGGAAACAACGGGCTTACCATCCTGCGGCTTGAGGATGTTGTTAGCGGAGAGCATCAGGAAGCGTGCTTCTGCCTGTGCTTCCATGGACAGCGGTACGTGAACAGCCATCTGGTCACCGTCGAAGTCCGCGTTGAATGCGGTACATACCAGCGGGTGAACCTTCAGAGCCTTACCTTCAACGAGCACCGGCTCGAACGCCTGGATACCCAGACGGTGCAGCGTAGGTGCACGGTTGAGCAGTACCGGATGATCGCGGATAACGCTTTCGAGCACGTCCCAAACTTCGGGCTTGATGCGCTCTACGGCACGCTTTGCGCTGCGGATGTTGCCCGCCAGACCCAGGGTTACCAGGCGCTGGATGACAAAGGGCTTGAACAGCTCAAGTGCCATCTCCTTGGGCAGACCGCACTGATACAGCTTCAGCGTCGGGCCTACAACGATAACGCTTCGACCGGAATAGTCAACGCGCTTACCGAGCAGGTTCTGACGGAAACGACCCTGCTTACCGCGCAGCAGGTCGGACAGACTCTTCAGCTGGCGTCCGCCTGCGCCGGTTACGGGGCGGCCGCGGCGGCCGTTGTCGATCAGGGCGTCAACGGCTTCCTGCAGCATACGCTTTTCATTGCGAACGATAATGTCCGGCGCGCCCATTTCGAGCATGCGCTTCAGACGGTTATTGCGGTTGATAACGCGGCGATAGAGGTCGTTCAGGTCAGCGGTGGCAAAGCGGCCGCCGTCCAGCTGAACCATGGGGCGCAGCTCCGGCGGAATAACCGGAACCACTTCCAGAACCATCCACTCAGGCTTGTTGCCGCTCTGGCGGAAAGCCTCTACAACCTCAAGGCGCTTTACGATGCGCTGCTTCTTCTGACCCTCAGTGTCGTGACCGGTTTCCTTTGCGGTCAGTTCGGCGAGCTCGGTGCGCAGCTGTACAGACAGCTCCTCCAGGTCGACTTCGCGCAGCATTTCGCGGACTGCCTCGGCGCCGATGCCTACGCGGAACGGGGGCTTGCCGTTTTCGCTGTCCGCCTGATATTTGTTGAGCATGAACTGATACTCGGTTTCCGAGAGCAGCTGATTGCGCTCAAGGGCGGTCGTGCCCGGATCGAGCACGATGTATGCCGCAAAATAGAGTACCTGTTCAAGTGCACGCGGAGGGATATTCAGGAGCATGCCCATACGGCTGGGGATACCTTTGAAATACCAGATGTGGCTTACCGGCGCGGCCAGCTCAATGTGACCCATGCGCTCACGGCGAACCTTGGCCTTGGTAACCTCAACGCCGCACTTGTCGCAGACTACGCCGCGATGATGCGTGCGCTTATATTTGCCGCAGTTGCACTCCCAGTCCTTGGTGGGTCCGAAGATCTTCTCGCAGAAAAGACCGTCGCGCTCAGGCTTCAGCGTGCGATAGTTTATAGTTTCCGCCTTTTCCACCTCGCCATAAGACCACTCGCGGATTTTCTCCGGCGAAGCCAGGCCGATTTGTATGGAATCAAGGTTGGTAAGCTCGAACAAGGAGATCGCTCCCTTCTATACTAAAAGTTGTCGTCAAACAGGTCGCCGCCCAGCTCGAGATCGTCGAAGTCGAATCCTTCAACCTCGGCATCTTCATCCGCAAAGGATTCAAGCGTGAGAGCCGGCGTCAGTTCTTCCTTGAACTCGCTCTCTTCCAGCATGTCGTCATCCAGTTCACGGATCTGGATTTCCTGCTTGTCGGCAGAGAGAACCTTGATATCCAGTGCCAGCGACTGCAGTTCCTTAATCAGAACCTTGAACGACTCCGGAATACCCGGTTCGGGAATATTTTCGCCCTTGACGATGGCTTCGTAGGTCTTTACGCGGCCGGTAACATCGTCCGACTTGACGGTGAGGATTTCCTGCAGAACATGGGAAGCACCGTAGGCTTCCAGTGCCCAAACTTCCATTTCACCGAAGCGCTGACCACCGAACTGGGCCTTACCGCCCAGAGGCTGCTGCGTAACCAGAGAATAGGGACCGGTTGCGCGGGCGTGGATCTTATCGTCTACCAGGTGGTGCAGCTTGAGCATGTACATGTAGCCGACGGTTACGGGGTTATCGAACGGATCGCCCGTACGTCCATCGTACAGCTGCAGCTTACCGCTGGGATTGATGCCGCACTTGGAGAACTGGATGGTCGGGCGGCCCTTCTCATCGAAGAGCGGACCTTCATCCTCTTCCTTCTTCTGACCCGCCATGCCCAGGAGCTCAGCGATGTCTTCCTCACGTGCGCCGTCGAATACCGGCGTTGCAACGTGCCAGCCCAGTGCGCGGGCTGCAAGGCCAAGGTGGACTTCCAGAACCTGGCCGATGTTCATTCGGGAGGGAACGCCCAGCGGATTCAGAACGATATCCAGCGG
Organism: Clostridiales bacterium; assembly: GCA_015056055.1. Taxonomy (GTDB): domain Bacteria; phylum Bacillota; class Clostridia; order Christensenellales; family Aristaeellaceae; genus Alectryocaccomicrobium. The sequence goes on from SVHC01000013.1 coordinate 8,292, forward strand.
CGTACCGTCTGCCATGAACGGCATATCTTCGATCGGGAGAATGCGGCTGACAACACCCTTGTTACCATGGCGGCCTGCCATCTTATCGCCAACGGAGATCTTTCTCTTCTGAGCGATATAAACGCGGACCATCTGGTTAACGCCGGGGGACAGTTCGTCGCGGTTCTCACGGGTGAATACCTTAACGTCTACGATGATACCGAACTCGCCGTGCGGTACACGCAGAGAAGTATCGCGGACTTCGCGTACCTTGTCGCCAAAGATGGCGCGCAGCAGGCGTTCTTCCGCAGTCAGCTCGGTTTCGCCCTTCGGGGTTACCTTACCGACAAGAATATCATTTGCACGGACTTCCGCACCGATGCGGATAATGCCGCGCTCGTCCAGATCGCGCAGTGCTTCCTCGCCGACGCCGGAGATATCACGGGTGATTTCTTCCGGTCCAAGCTTGGTATCGCGTGCTTCGGACTCATACTCTTCAATGTGGATCGAGGTATATACGTCATCGCGCACCAGACGTTCGCTGAGCAGGATAGCGTCCTCGTAGTTGTAACCTTCCCAGGTCATGAAGCCGATCAGTGCATTGCGGCCCAGGGAGATTTCGCCCTCATCGGTGGAAGGACCGTCAGCGATGGGCTGACGCAGTGCAACGCGCTCGCCTTCCTTTACGATCGGGTGCTGATTGATGCAGGTACCCTGGTTGGAACGTGCAAACTTGGTCAGCTTATAGCGATGATCGGTACCCTCGTCAGAATGGATAACAACTTCATCCGCTGCAACGCGCTTTACAACGCCTTCCTGCTTGGCAAGCGTTACAACGCCCGAGTCGCATGCAGCCTTATATTCGATACCGGTGCCGACGAAGGGAGCTTCGGGGCAAAGGAGCGGAACGGCCTGACGCTGCATGTTGGAACCCATCAGAGCGCGGGTAGCGTCATCGTTCTCAAGGAAGGGAATCATACCGGTAGCAACGGAAATCAGCTGGCGCGGGCTGACGTCAATGTAGTCAACCTGATTGGCCGGAACTTCAATGATTTCCTCGCGCTTACGTACGGTGACGCGCGGCTTTTCGAAGTGACGATCTGCAGTCAGCGGCTCGGTTGCCTGAGCGATGACATAGCGGTCTTCTTCGTCGGCGGTCATGTACTCGATTTCATCGGTGATCTCGCCGGTCGCCTTGTTGATACGACGATAGGGAGCCTCGATGAAGCCGTACTCATTGATGCGGGCGTAAGTAGCCAGCGAGCCGATCAGACCGATGTTCGGACCTTCAGGCGTTTCAATGGGGCAGATACGGCCATAGTGGGAATAGTGAACGTCTCGAACGGCGAAGGAAGCGCGGTCGCGGTTCAGACCGCCCGGACCCAGAGCGGACAGACGACGCTTATGCGTAAGTTCTGCCAGCGGGTTCGGCTGATCCATGAACTGGGACAGCTGAGAGGAGCCGAAGAACTCCTTGATAGTAGCCGAAACGGGACGGATATTGATCAGATCCTGCGGACGAACCTTGGTCAGATCCTGGATTGCCATGCGTTCCTTAACGCCGCGCTCCAGACGGGACATACCGACACGAATCTGGTTCTGCAGAAGCTCGCCAACGGAGCGCAGACGGCGGTTGCCCAGGTGGTCAATGTCATCGATATCGCCGATGCCGTAGAACAGACCGAACTGATAGCTGACGGCAGCGAGAATATCATCACGCAGAATGTGCTTGGGAATCAGCAGGTTGATCTTGTCCTTCAGAGCCTGATTGAAATCAACGCCATCCTCGCGTACGGCGGCAATCAGTTCGTCCAGAGACTCGCGGTGTACGCGCTCGCGCAGTTCAACCTTGGAAGGATCATACTGAGCCAGAAGCTCCGGCGCGCAGTCGGTCATGTAGGCGGTGAAATCAACAAAGCCGTTACCGATAACGGTGACTTCGTGACCTTCTGCCATAACTGCCACACGGTTGATGCCTGCATTCTGAATGCAAACAGCATCTTCCATGGAGATTACGTTGCCGGCTTCAACGAGCAGTTCGCCCGTGTGCGGATGAACGATATTCTCTACAGCCTCATGGTCGGCGATACGCAGTGCGATGGCAAGCTTCTTATTATACTTATAGCGGCCTACATGTGCCAGATCGTACCTCTTGGGATCGAAGAAGAGGTTGTTGATCAGCTGCGTTGCGCTTTCGACAGACGGCGGCTCGCCCGGACGCAGTTTGTTGTAAATCTCGATGAGCGCCTGCTCACGACGGGTACGGTTGCGCTGATCGTTCTTCTCTTCAGCGGAACCGTCGCGTGCGATCGTAGCGGAAACGCGCTCGTCGCTGCCATACATGTCAATGATCTGTGCATCGCTTTCGATGCCCAGTGCGCGCAGAAGAACCGTGACCGGCAGCTTGCGGGCGCGGTCAATGCGGCAATATACGACGGAGTTGGAGTCGGTCTCAAACTCAATCCATGCACCGCGGTTGGGAATCATCTGTGCGGCATAAAGGAAGTTACCGCTCTTGTCGATAGAGCGTGCAAAGTACGCACCGGGAGAACGTACCAGCTGGCTGACGATAACGCGCTCTGCGCCGTTGATAACAAAGGTACCATGCTCGGTCATCAGCGGGAAATCGCCCATGAAGACCTCGGATTCCTTGATCTCATGCGTTTCGCGGTTCGTCAAGCGTACCATCACCTTCAAAGGTGCGGCATACGTCTGGTCGCGTTCGCGGCAACGTTCGATGGAGTTCTTCGGTTCATCGAGCGAATAGTCCACAAACTCCAGCATCAGACTTTCGCTATAATCGGTAATCGGTGAGGCATCCGCGAGAACCTCGCGAAGACCCTCGTCGAGAAAATTCTGATACGAGCGCTTCTGCACCTCGATCAAATCCGGCACTTCCAAAGCCTCGTGGATCTTGGAAAAGAAATGCCTGGTCCTCTTGCCCTGCTGCACCTCGTGCATCTCGATATCACCCCTTCATGAGCTTGCAATTCATGAAAAATTCCCATACCGGAGCGCGTAAAATTTTTGCGCTTTCCCCTATTGCACTTTCATGCAAAACAGTGTACAATAGGCCCCGGACGATGAAATCGTGCCCGGGACCCCGTATTTCGGGGAAAATCCGGCACTTTATCCATATGAGTGCAATATAATACTATAGCATACTTTTTATTACGTGTCAAATCATTATTGGCCATCAAAACGGCATTTTTATCCATTTCCCGCGCAATTTAACACATTATTATCAATTACGCATTTCTTGCAGTTTTCTTTGGGAACTGCATTTTTTCTTGCATTTTTGCATATGCAAAGTGCCTGCACACCAGGATTATCCAAGCTTCTTAATATCGAATACTGGATTTCTTTGCAAAGCTGTGGTATAATAACTTTATCCGTATATATATATTAAAGTAGAAAAGGACACAGATTTCCATGGACACCGCCATACTGATTCCTGCATACAAACCGGACGAAAGCCTGATTTCCCTGCTCACCACCCTGAAAGCGCAGAATTGCTATTCCCGCATTCTGGTCGTCAACGACGGCAGCGGCGCGGAATATGCCCCCATTTTCGAAAAGGCCGCAGCGCTTTGCGAAGTCACACATCACCCGGTCAATCGCGGCAAAGGTGCCGCAATCCGAACCGGACTTGAAATCCTCAGCGGCATGAACGTGGTAACTGCCGATTGTGACGGGCAGCACACCCCGGAGGATATTAAAAAGATCGCCGCCGCAATCGACGGCAGTCTTGTTCTTGGCGTTCGCAAAAAGCGTGAAATGCCCATAAAGAGCTATATCGGCAATATTCTCACCTGCCTGGTCTTCGCCCTGAAAACAGGCAAGTGGATCTCCGATACTCAGACCGGTCTGCGCGGCATTCCCGCAAGCTACATTCCTGCAAGCCTTACTCTCGCAGGTGATCGCTATGAGTATGAAATGAATATGCTCATGGACGCATGTCATCGCAAACTTCACATCCATGAACTTGAAATCGAGACCGTATATATTGACAACAACCGCGGCACTCATTTCCGTGCTCTGCGCGATGGACTCAGAATTTATAAACTGATTCTTGGCGGCCGCAAATATCTGGATTCCAAAAAATAGCATTTTTTATCACACGACCCCGGTCTGTTACAAATGTATTTCTCATCGCATTTGTAACAGACCGGGGTCTTTATTTTCCTCAGGCAGATATTTCCGTTCTTCCGTCCTGTGAAGTAAAATTTACTACCTTATTATATATACAATGGGCTGCTTGGCGCGCACGCCATTTCCTCCACTTTCTTACGCTTTTCATTTGCTCTGTAATTTCAAAGCTAAATATTGAAATATTTTCGTCATACTTATTGACAACTTATGCAACATATGTTAGAATGCCTCCAGATGGATACAAATACCTTGATTGAGGGGGAATTATCATGAAACTCAAGGGAAGGATTCTTGCTCTGACGATGGCACTTATGCTCGTCATCAGCTCGTTTGGCGGAATCGCGTTCGCTGACAACAGCGTAACCGTTTACGTCAATGATGTTACTCTGAATGCCGATGGAAAGGCTGAAATTTCCGCTTCTTTCAGCGGTTTTCCGGCCAATTATACCGGCGGACAGGCTAAACTGACCAACGGAACCAAATCCGTCACGGCCAATCTGGCTGTTGATGCATCCGGTAATGCGGTGCACAATTGCGCCATTGCTCTGCCGGCCGGTTCTTATAAAATTATTGCGCTTGATGCCAGCGGCAACAACCGCGGTTCTGCCAGCTTTGTTGTGCACGCAGGCGAGGTTTCCGCTCAGGATAACAGCGCTGCCCAGTCTGAAGACAGCAATCTTCTGACTCAGGAAGCACCCGAGCTGCCCAAAGCCGGCGCAGAAGATCCCAAGCCCGAACTGACGGCTTCCTGGAATTTTGCGGAAAAGGATGGCGAAACCATCATCCTTATCACCGCCAAGGTTGAAAACGTTCCGGAAAACATCCGCGTTGCCCGCTTCGTATTCAACGATCACAATAATGAGCTTCAGGAGTTCACTTCCGCTCAGGCAACCCTTACGGATAATTTCGAACTCGAAGCCAAGCCCGGCTCTCTCAACATCAAAGTTTACATGAAGGAAACTACCGATGCCGCTGCTGAGTCTCTCGAATGCACGATCGACATCGCTCCTTCTGTTACGAAGATCACTTCCGGCAAGACCTACACCATCGGTGAGAACTACACCCTTAAGTGGGAAGCAAAGAAAGACTTTGCCGCAGGCACCGAAATCAAATACGAAATCGCATACAAGGATAAGAACAGCGAATGGGTTAAGTTGGGGGAATCCAATACGCTGGAATATCCGATCAGTTCTGAAATCCTTGCTACGAACGGCTCTGAGTATGCCGTACGCGCAATCTGCGGCGAGTTTGAAAGTAACTGGGTTTCCATCAAGCTTGCCGGACAGTATTCCGAAGAGGACGTCACCATTTCCGTTGACGATGTAAAGCTCGTTGGCGGCGAAGGCTATGCCAAAATCACCGTTTCCGCTCCCAATGATGCAAAAATCACGAAGGTTATTATCAGCAGCAAAACCCTCGGCAAAAGTCACGAGCAGCTCGCCAAGCTGGTCGAAGGTACCGCCGCTACTTACACTGCCAAAGTAACCGCCCCTGCCGACGATTACGTTGCAACCGTTTCCCTTCAGGTAAACGGCGCCACCAAGACCTATACGAAGGGCTTCAAGGTTTCTCACACCGTAACCGCAACTGTCGATCACGATACTGACTATAAGACCCTGACCGTCGAATTTGATGACAAGCTGCCCACCACTACCACGCAGGTCTGCATCAATGTAGCAGGCAGCAAGCATCACTTCACCTATACCCCGGGTAATAATACCTTTGTACTTTATGCAGAAAACACGGATACCAAGCTGGTTGAACCGCTCCTTGACACGCCTGGCAAGCACAGCATCAACGTAACCTATCAGGTAGACGGCTCCTGGCCGAAGGCTACTATCTCTGGCGATACTTCTGTCGAAATCGACCTTGCCCATCCGTCAATCAACAGCGCCAAGAAGTACACCACCAACACGGCCTATACCCTTACCTGGAACGGTCCCATCTATGCCGAAGGCGTAAAAGTCACCTACGAAATCAAGCTGGGTGAAACCGTAGTAGCTGCCGATATCGCCGAAAACAGCTACACCATTCCCGCATCCTATTTTGCAGGCGCCGAAGATATTACCTTCACTCTTTATGCCGTATGCGGCGAACTGAAGACCTCCGGTACCAGCATCACCCTTACGAATTCTGTTAACCTGAAAGCTCCCACTCTTATCGGTGCGCTTTCCGGCAAAACCGAAATCGCCCACACCGCAGGTCTCGACCTGAATGTTTCCTGGAATCCGGTTACCAATGCTGAAGGCTACATCGTAAAGCTCAACGATACCGTTATTACCAAGACCGCCACTCCTACTACCATTGTGCTTGGTAACTATTTTGAAGACGGAAAAGCCTACACTCTCAGCGTTGCAGCCTACAATTCCGATAACGTTGTCGGCAAGGCGACTTCCATAACCGTTAAGGTTGGCGAGCAGCCCCTGAAGACACCGGAATTCAAGGTTCTGACCAACCCTGTCGTAGTCGACGCAGAGGGCAAAACCAGTGTTTCCCTGAGCGCCACCAACTGTGATACTCGCATTAAACACATCCGCCTGAACGACACCACCTTCAATGTGGCAGACTTTGCCAATATGGAGGTAAAGTTCACCTTCGTAGCTGCAGGCACTCTGACCATCAAGGCTGCTCAGAGCACCGACGGAACCACCTGGCAGGATCTTGAGGATATCAAGGTTGAAGCTATCGCCGAGGCCGACAAGCCCGCCATCACCCTGTCCGCAAATGAGGTTTCTCTCACCAAGGACGTTATCAAAGTTACCGTTACCGTTTACAATCTGCCCGAAACCGCAAAGCAGATCTGCGTGAACGTAGACGGCGACAAGAAGTTCATTGCCGTTACCTCCGACATGACTTCTTCTGCCAGCTTTGAACTTGAGCTTGACAGCGCAACCTACACCAAGCTCGCAGTTGCAGGCAAGCATGATATCCGTCTGACCTATACGGACGGTTCCGCCTGGCCGAACATCGGTTCTGCCGTATTCACCGTAAAGCCCGCTGCTCCGGTTCTGCCTGCTGCTGAGGCAACCATTGCCAAGGGCGATAACTACACCCTCACCTGGACCGACGCAATTAACAACACCGTTACCTATGATTACGCCATCTGGGATGCCGCCGGCGAAAAGTGGGGCGAGTGGAAGGATGCAGGCTCTGCCAAGTCCCTCCCCATCGATATTCCGGAAGCTGCAGCCGAAATGATCATCGGTCTGCGTGCAGCCGCCGGCAGCGTACACAGCGATATCGCACAGATTAAACTCACCATCAAACCTCTGTCCGCAACGCTTGATCCGGATCCTATCTACATCAGCGGAAATTCCGCATCTTCCAAGCTCACGCTTTCAGGTATCCCGAACAAGTATCGCGGCGAAACCCTGTCGCTCTATCTGAGCGGAACCAGCACCGCCCTGTCTACCGCAACGGTTGCTGAAGACGGAACTGCAACCTTTACCATATCGCTTTTCATGGCCTCGGCAGGTACTTATCAGTACACTGTAAAGGCTGCTGACGAAACCCTTATTTCTGACACCTTCAATGTAGCTCCCCCTTCTCCGACTATCCTCGATCCGGTTAAATTTGTCACCTACCTCAATGTTGGTGACTCGCTGCGCGTCCTTTGGACCAGCGTAGCAAACATAGAGGGATATTACATTGAAATGCTCAACAATAATGGTGATACTCCCATTTCGTTCTCTCTCAAGAACACCATTACCTCCTTCACACTCCCTTCGTCCTTCTTTAAGGACAATTCGGTCTATACGCTGAAGCTCTACACCTATATTCTGGATGCCGAAGGCAACAAAGTGTACAGCGAACCCGACATAGTAGCCCTCATCCTTGGTAACGGCGCGGGCAGCGGCACGGGCGGCGGCACCACTCCCGACGACGGAACCATTCCGGGCGGCGATTCTGTTGCCGGCGATTACACCTACACCACTTCCGGCACCGTAGCCACCATCACCGGCTACAAGGGAACCAACGGCAACATCATTCTGCCCACCACTCTGGGCGGTTACCGTGTTATCGGCATTGCCAACGGTGCCTTTAAGGACAACGCTATTCTCAACACCGTTTCCATCCCCTCCAGCATCACCGCTATCGGTGCATCTGCATTCCAGGGAGCTTCGAATCTGGTATCCGTAACCGGTATGGAAGGCGTAACCTCCATCGGTGCCTACGCATTTGCCGATACCGCGCTGAATAGCTTCACCGTTCCCAGCGGCATCACCGGTCTGCCTGAAGGCGTACTGTCCGGTACTTCCATCACCGAAATCGCAATCCCGGCAGGTCTGCAGTCTATCGGCGCATACGCCTTCAAGGATTGCTCCAAGCTGGTCACCTTCCGCGGCGTAAGCGGCGCAGGCAGCTATGCCCTCTCCTCCATCGGTTCGGGCGCATTCTCCGGCTGCACCGGCCTGACCAGCATCTACATCCCGGCAGGTGTTTCGAGCATCAGTTCCAACTTTGTTGACGGCTGCTCCAACCTTGCCAAGTTCGAAGTCTCCAGCGGCAACGCAGACTTCCTCTCCTACAACGACGTACTGTTCACCCGCAGCACCAGCACCACGCTGCTGCGCTATCCGCCGGCCAAGTCCGACATCACCGCCCTCAACCTGAATCAGGTAACCGGCGCAACGGTAACGGGTATTGCAAGCGGTGCCTTCTCCGGCTCCCGCCATCTGGTATCCGTAATCCTGCCCTCTACCGTGACCTCGATCAGTGCCAGCGCATTCCAGAACAGTTCCATCACCACCGTATCGATCCCGGCAAGCGTAACTTCGATCGGCACCGGCGCATTCCAGGGTTCCAAGCTGACCAGTGTTATCATTCCGTCCAGCGTGAAGGCCATCGGCACCAGGGCATTCCAGTCCTGTGAAAACCTGACGTCTGTTTCCATCGCAAGCGGCGCAACCCAGATCGGCAGCTACGCATTCTACAACTGCTCCAAGCTGACTGAGATCGATGTGCCCCTGTCCGTAACCTACATCGGCGATTACGCATTCGGCAAGTGCTCTTCTCTTGAAAAGGCAGTTGTACCGGACAGCGTAACCACCGTTGCCACCGGCGCCTTCTCCAACGCCAACAAGAATCTGCGCATCTGGTGCATCGAGAACTCCGCTGCCTATGTCTACGCAAAGGAAAACAACATCGCTACCTACATCATGGATCATGAACCGCGTCTTTCCACCGACGTAGAAATCGGCACGAACCTGATCTCCACCTACCGCGCAGGCGTAGGCCCGACCTTCGAAATCCTCTCGAACGTTGACTGGACCGTCGATACCACCGCCGAATGGCTGACTGTATTCAACAAGTCCGCCGATACGACCGGTGCAACCGCGAAACGCACCATTACCGGTAATGCCAGCGCTACCATCGGCACCATGTTTACTCAGAATGACTACACTGCTGCCCGTGAAGGCGATATCAATATCACCTGGGACGACAAGAACGGCGTACAGCAGAAGCTCACCATCCACGTTTATCAGGAAGGCAAGAGCGAAGCTCTGTCCACCATGATCGTTGTCAATCCGGACAGCGGCATCCAGCAGAAGCTGGTCGATGGTACCATGTATCTGACGAACATCTCTGCCGGCACCACGGTTGATAAACTCTCCAAGAGCCTGAATGACGGTCTCGCCACCTTCGTGGTATCCGATGCCAACGGCGGCACTCTGTCCTCCGGCGCAAATGTTACGACCGGCTCCGTCATCGCCATGGTTGATGCCAACGGCATCACCATCGACAGCGCAGTCGTTATCGTCAAGGGCGATATCAACCGCAATGGTAACCTCGATCTGATCGACGTAACCATGACCATCAACGCATACCTCGGTAAGATCATCTTCAAGGACGATCAGACTCTTGCTGCCGACTTCACCGGTGACAGTTCTCTGAATCTTCTGGACACCACTCAGATGATCAACGCCTACCTCAAGTAACACTTGCCCCCTTCTCTGTGGTGCATGTTCCCCAAACGCATGCACCGCACTCCCATACCCCCTTTCCGCAGTGCGTAGTATCCAACGCACTGCGGAATTTTTTTATCCACCTTCTTCCTTTGCGCATAGAATGCATGGAAGGAGATGATTCCCTTGAACTACCGCCTTCTGGCAAATCTGTGTGCATTTGCCTATATGGATCTTCCGCACAGTATTCTCCCCCGCATTGCTCAGGGACCCATACCCATGGAAGAAATCTGCACGGCACTCCTTGCACAACCGCCCTGCGGCAGTCTCTCCGATTTTGAAAGGAACGTGCTCGACTCGCTCCGCCGATGCAGCCTTTCTGTTATCTCCTACATAAATCACAACTCCACAAACGGCTTTGCCGCCTATGCTTTTTTCTGCGAAGAGGGAATCATCCTTGCCATGCGCGGTTCTGAAAGCAGCGCATGCGTTCCCTCCCTGATTGACTGGGCGGATAATTTTACCGCTCCGTTCCTCGGCTCGGTACAATACAGGGATGTTTACCGCATCACAAACCGCTACACAGCCGGAAGTCTTCTGATCACAGGGCATTCCAAAGGCGGTCACAATGCCCTGTACGCCCTTTCCGAAGCCCAAAATCCGCTTGCACGCGCCGTTGTATTCAATGCACAGGGTTTTGCACGCGGACAGCTCAACGACGCAGAAATTCAACGGCTGAAGTCACACGCTGTCAACTGTGTCACAGAACGCGATATCGTAGGCGCCCTGGCTTGGCATCCTGAAAAACGCATCTTCTGTGCAGCTGCTCCCGGCAAAAATCCGCATGCCCTTGAAAGCTTTATCTGGGACGAGAATGGAAATCCCGTTCCCGGACGACGCTCTGTTTTTTCCCGCCTTGTTGAGCTCGCCTCCCGTCTCGCCATATCCGGATTGCACAATTTACAATCGGGTGCTACAATACCTTATCAACGATTTTTCCCTGTTTCCCGGGGTTCTCTCTTCAATAAAACGACAGCAAAACAGCAAGGTGAAACACTATGATTTTCGATGCACATGCCCACGTTTATGCAGAAACCATCGCCGAGCGCGCCGTCGCCAGCATCCGGGATTTTTATGATCTTCCCCTTCGATGCGACGGTACGCCTTCCACCCTTTTATCGATCGGCAACGAATACGGCGTGTCCAAATTTCTGATTCATTCCGTCGCCATGACGCCGCGCCAAATCCGCCATATCGACGAATTCATCGCGCACTGTGTAGACTCGCACCCCGACCGCTTCGTCGGATTCGGCACGGTTCATCCGGATTCAAACACCCTTGTCGACGACATTGATTACGCAATTTCCCTCGGCCTCCGGGGTGTAAAAATCCATCCCGATATGCAGAAATTCGCGCTGGACGAGCCCCGTGCACTGCGCATGTTCGAAATGCTGGAGGAGAAGCAGGTTCCCGTATTCATCCACACCGGCGATAAACGCTTCCCCTTCTCCAATCCCAGCCGCATGGCAAACGTCATGCATCGCTTTCCGAAACTCACCGCCATCTGCGCGCATCTGGGCGGCTGGAGCGAATGGGACGAAGCAGCAGAATGTCTCACCGGCACCGGCGTATATGTAGATACTTCCAGCTCCACGTACGCGCTCAAACCCTCGCGCATGGTTGAAATCATCCGCGCTTTCGGTGTGGACCATGTTCTCTACGGCAGCGATTACCCCATGTGGAATCCCGGACATGAGGCCATGCGTCTGCGCACGCTTCCTCTTACGGAATCGGAAAAGGCAAAAATCCTCTATCTGAACGCAAAAACACTGTTTAATCTCTGATTGGCAGTCCAGAATAAATGCTGTAGGAGGTGATCGTATGGCGGAACGTACAGGTCTGGTTCTGGAAGGCGGCGGTGCACGCGGTGCTTTTCAGGTAGGTGCATTTCAGGCGCTTCAGGAAGCCGGTTATCGCTTTGACGGCATCTCAGGTACCAGCATAGGCGCAATCAACGGCGCCCTTATTGCGCAGGGCGATTTTGAACTGGCACAGAGTTGGTGGAGCCGCGTAAATACGAATCTCCTTTTTGATTCCGACGATGATCGCCTTGAGCGGCTTCTGCAGATGGAATTTGACAGCGATACAATCGCCTATCTTGCTTCCGCCGCACGCGGATTGATCGAAAAGCGCGGGCTTGATACTTCGCAAATCCGTCGTCTGCTGAGCGTCGTCATAAACGAGGAAAAACTGCGTTCTTCCCCCGTAGACTTTGGAATGGTCACCGTTAACCTTACGGACATGAAACCGGTTGAACTTTTCAAAGAGGACATTCCATCAGGCCGGCTCGTTGACTATCTGATGGCCAGTTCCAATCTTCCCGTATTCCGCATAGAGCCTCTGGACGGAAAACATTTCATTGATGGCGGCTTTTATGACAACTGCCCCATGAATATGCTTGCAAAGCGGGATTATACAAATCTTGTCGTTATCCGCACTCTGGCCCCCGGCCGTTCCAGAAAATTTGATTACCCGGATATTTCCGTAACAACCATTCTTCCTGCGCAGCCACTTGGTTCCATTCTGGGATTTTCTCCCCGGTATACGCACCGCAATTTCAAAATGGGTTATCGCGATGCAATGCGGACGATATACGGTATGAAGGGATCGATTTTCTGCATAAACCCAATTCCGGAAAACACGCTTGTTGATCTTATCCTAAGTAAAATTTGTGATAATTCCGAAGAAACCGACGCACGCCAGCAATTTTTTCAGCATACTCTTCCCTCCGTTGCACGTGCGCTTGGCAAGAATGCGCATGCGCCCTGCGGGGAAATTATCTATTCCATGCTGGAAAATATGGCCCTTTCCCGCGATCTGGACCCCCTCGAAATCTATACCCCTGCATCTCTTGCAGAAAAAATCCTCGCCGCACCCCATATTTTTTCCAAATCCGAGGCAAAAAACATCTGGGGAAAACCATTTTTTCTCGATGAAATCGGCAAAAAAATTTGCCGCATGTTGATCTAGTTTTTCTCTTCGCAGCTATTTTTCAGCAGCTTCGCCCGTCAGAAGCTGCTTTTTATTTTGCTATTATCCTTATTATTCGTACTTCAAACTGGTAAACAAAAACAAAATTGGAAACATTTGAATTTTCTATTGACATTCACCCTCACATGGTGTATTATATATCTCGTCGCTCGGGCGACAAACAAAAACCAAAGTTCATGGGAGCATAGCTCAGTTGGGAGAGCATCTGCCTTACAAGCAGAGGGTCACAGGTTCGAGCCCTGTTGTTCCCACCATGGATGGCCTGGTAGTTCAGTTGGTTAGAATGCCAGCCTGTCACGCTGGAGGTCGAGGGTTCGAGCCCCTTCCAGGTCGCCATCCCGCCTTGGTAGCTCAGTTGGTAGAGCAGTAGACTGAAAATCTACGTGTCGGTGGTTCGATTCCGCCCCAAGGCACCATTTGCGGTAGTAGCTCAGTTGGTAGAGCGTCGCCTTGCCAAGGCGAAGGTCGCGAGTCCGAGTCTCGTCTACCGCTCCATTTTTATTTCAAACCGCGCTTAGGCGCGGTTAACTTAAATCTATACGGCGCCATGGCCAAGTGGTAAGGCAAGGGTCTGCAAAACCCTCATCTCCGGTCCGAATCCGGATGGCGCCTCCAAAAAAAATCCGATGCTCTGCATCGGATTTTTTCATATCACTCCGGCGGAGGTTTTTTATGAAACTCACCTATAAAACTACTATGGTCTCCTGCTTTGTGGGATACATTGTTCAGGCAATCGTCAACAATTTCCTCCCACTTCTGTTCATTACTTTCCAGAATACCTATTCCATCCCACTCAGCCAGATCACATTGCTTGTAACTATCAATTTCTGTGTGCAGCTGACCGTCGATTTTCTCGCAGCCAAATTCATTGATAAAATCGGCTATCGCGCATCCATCCTGATTGCCCATATTTTTTCAGCCGCAGGTTTGATTCTGCTGACCATACTCCCCGGCATCATCGATCCCTTCACCGGAATTCTGATCTCCGTTATCGCCTACGCAGTCGGCGGCGGCATTATCGAAGTTCTGATCAGTCCCATAATGGAAAGCTGTCCCGTTGACAACAAAGAAAAAGCCATGAGCCTTCTGCACTCCTTTTATTGCTGGGGCCATGTTGGCGTGGTAATCCTTTCCACACTGTTCTTTAAAGTATTCGGCATTACCCATTGGCCTGTTCTTGCGCTGATATGGGCAATCATTCCGATAATAAACGGCATTGTCTTCACAAAAACGCCGATTGCGCCGTTGATCCCCTCCAATGAAACGGGAATGACCGTCAGGGAGCTTTTCCGCAACAAGCTTTTCTGGCTTTTGATGATTATGATGGTATGTTCCGGAGCCAGCGAGCAGGCTGTCAGCCAGTGGGCATCCGCCTTTGCGGAGCAGGGACTGGGCATCAGCAAAGCTGCCGGCGATCTGGCAGGACCCATGACCTTTGCCATTCTGATGGGCGGCGCAAGAGCCTTTTACGGCAAATACGGCGAGAAAATCAACCTTGACCGTTTTATGCTTTTCAGCAGCGTTCTGTGCATCATCGCCTATCTGCTTGCAAGCGTTACTCCCTCCCCCATTGTCAGCCTGATCGGATGTGCATTGTGCGGTCTTTCCGTTGGCATTATGTGGCCCGGAACCTTCAGTAAAGCCGCCGCTTCCCTGCGCACCGGAGGAACGGCCATGTTCGCCTTTCTTGCCCTCACAGGAGATCTCGGCTGCGCAAGCGGTCCTGCGCTTGTAGGGGCAATTTCAGAGCTCACAGGCGGAAATATGAAAGCAGGCATTCTTACCGCTCTGATTTTCCCCGCAACGCTTATCGTCTGCCTGCTGCTTGATAAGCGCAAAAAGACCCGGACATAAATTCCCACTTTTCCATGGTCCTCTGCGACAGAGTTACTCTCTGTCGCATTTTTTGCGTTTAAAAGTCTCATTTGTTACTTTTTTTCACAATAACGTAACATTTAGGACTTGTTATTTTCTTCTATATTGTGATATTATTAAGACAGGTATATTCACGGAGGTGTTATTCTATGAAGAAGCTTATGCTTTTATTATTATTCCTAAGTATAATAGCAGGCACCGCTGCTTTTGCGGACGAAGCCACCCCTGCCGCGGCACCGCAAATCGAGCGCAAGCTGCATACCACCCTTTATATGGAAGGCGATCACTCCTTTACGCTCGGCACTTTCAAAATCCCGCTCTCCGATGCCGGAAAGGTATATGAAGTATCCCTGACCGGCGCCGGCAAACATGTCAAGCTTTCCTGGAGCGCTTACACTTCCCGCGGAAATCTTGTAGTGGAAATCCATTCGGATGCGCTCATCGCTACCGGCACTGAGAAGTATACCCTTTCCGCCCGCATCGGCAGCACCTTCGTCA
The DNA here is from genome assembly GCA_015056055.1 of Clostridiales bacterium. Taxonomy (GTDB): domain Bacteria; phylum Bacillota; class Clostridia; order Christensenellales; family Aristaeellaceae; genus Alectryocaccomicrobium. The sequence goes on from SVHC01000013.1 coordinate 23,753, forward strand.
GCGAAACCTTTTCCGTGAAGGTTGTGGATAAAATCCCCTTCCACGCCAAGGACATCGTTATCGATATTCCCTCTGCCCTGCACGTAGGCGAATCTTTCGACGTCCCCTCTCCCCGCCTGCGCAGCGGCGAAACGCTTTCCAAAAATACCGTTCTTACCTTTACCTGCAAGGATTCTCGTCTTACCAAAACAGGAAAAAATCATTACACCGCCACCACAACCGGCGATATTCCCTGGTCCGCAACCGTGAAAAACAGCAACTATTCTTACAAAACTTCCGGAAAAATTACCGTAACCACGAAGCCGGAATCGACCGCATCGGAAATTCATTCTATCTACACCGGTTCCCTGAGCACCGTCATCAGTACAAACCTTTCCGACGAATATGAAGTTCTGGGCACTATCGTCGTTTGTGCCGATGTTTCTGAGGGCGACGAACTTTCCGCCTATCTCAGCGGTGCCGACGATATCGTTCAGCTCTATCTGTGCGACCCGGTTGTAAACGGCAATGATTACCTTTATGCCGTTATCGCTGCGGGCGTGCAGGATGCAGGCATTTCCGAGTATACCTTCACAGCAAACGCCGGCGACTGCTCCGTAAGCACCACATTTGAACTTACGGTTCTTCCCTCCGAATAATGTTCTTTGCTACCCTCTGCCGCAGCATCCGGCAGAGGGTAATCTTTTGTCGCTCATACCGTTTTATCTCAGAAGGGCGCAAAATACCCCCTAAAACAGTTTACGCATTTTGCAGGCATTTATACGCAATCGAACGCCAAAGCGTTTCCGGCGCCTTTTTCAGCCCTTTGAAAGCCCACAATACCGCATACCCACATTTTTGCAAACGCATTTCTCCCTGCACCGCCACATTCTTCTTTCTATAAAAATGTCACATGAAAATGCGTGTTAAATTTCGCACAAAACGTGATATTCGTTGACAAATCCTTCCCCGTCGTGTACAATATCGCTTGTGTGTCAACCGGCGCATGGTTTCATTAGCCCCGAAGCCACGGCGCGGTGGATCTGCCCTGACCAAGCAGTCCTGACGCGAAAAACCATCAACCATCTCACACTGGAGGTTTTTTAACCGTGAATACGTATATGGCCAAGCCTGCCGAGGTCGAGCGTACTTGGTACGTTATCGATGCAGAAGGTATGGTGCTCGGACGTCTGGCAACGCAGATCGCCATGATCCTGCGCGGCAAGAACAAGCCCACCTTCACTCCCCATGTTGACACCGGCGACTATGTTATCGTCGTGAATGCTGACAAGATCGTTCTGACCGGCAAGAAGCTCGATCAGAAAATGTATCGCCACCACACCGGTTATGCCGGCGGCCTGAAGGAGATTTCCTACCGCAAGCTGATGGCGAAGAAGAGCGATTTCGCCCTGAAGGAAGCCGTTCGCGGCATGCTCCCCAAGGGACCGCTCGGTTACAAGATGATCAAGAAGCTGCATGTTTACACCGGCGCTGAGCACAAGCATGCTGCACAGCAGCCCGTTGCACTTGAGATTAAGAAGTAAGGGAAGGAGGACGTAACAATGGCAGAAGTTTGCTTCCAGGCAGTCGGTAGAAGGAAGAAGGCGATCGCTCGCGTTCGTCTCATCCCCGGCGAAGGTAATATCGTTATCAACAAGCGTTCTCTGGACGAGTATTTCGGTCTGGAGACCCTGAAGACTGTTGTTCGTCAGCCCCTCACGCTGACTGACACCCTCGGCAAGTTCGACGTTATCGTGAACGTGCTCGGCGGCGGCTACACCGGCCAGGCTGGTGCAATCCGTCACGGCATCGCTCGCGCTCTCGTTAAGGCCGATTCCGAGCTGAAGGACGCCATCAAGAAGGCTGGCTTCCTCACTCGTGACCCGCGCATGAAGGAGCGTAAAAAGTACGGCCTCAAGGCTGCACGTCGTGCTCCGCAGTTCTCCAAGCGCTAAACTGCATTTTGTTCTCAAAACCCCGGAATTCTTACAATTCCGGGGTTTTGCTTATACATACCGCAGAGAATCGAAAGCCAGACATGAACACAAATCATGCCTGGCTTTTTTCCATACTATCGTCTTGCATCTTTGCCTGCCAAATCGCCATAGACCGGGGTCGCCAGCCCGAAACCACCGGACACGGTTAGAATCTGTCCGGTAGTATAAGCAGACTCATCGCTTGCCAGATATACTACCGCTGCAGCAATTTCCTCCGGAAGTCCCATTCGTCCAAGAGGAATATGCCGCCGGAATAAATCGCGGAATCCTTCGGTCAGATTCTTTTCCACAGCTTCTGTGGCCGTCATTCCCGGCAGCACAGCGTTGCAGCGAATATTGTTCCTTGCTTCATGCACGGCTATCAGCTTGGTTAGATAGTTGATAGCCGCTTTGCTGGTGCCGTAGGCTACCTGAGATACATCCGGAACAATCCCTCCCACTGAGGAAATATTGATAATGCTGCCGCCCTGTTTTTCCGCCATATACTTTGCCGATGCCTGACTCGCCAGAAATACACTTCGCAGATTCATGTTTACGGTATCAATGAATACGTCAGGGTCCGTGCGTGCAAAGTCCAGGTCCTTACCGGGATTGGAAGCACCAAAATTGTTGACCAATACATCAATGCGTCCCGCATCCTTTGCCACACCATCCACCATGGAAATAAAGGTTTCCGGCTCCGTCGCATCATTGAATATGCACTTTACATTGCCGCCCTCCGCATTCAGTTCGTCTGCAATATCCTGTGCACGCTTTAGATTCCGGGCTGCCATATATACGCTTGCGCCTTCCCTTACGCAAGCTTTTACGCAGGCAAGACCTATGCCCCGGGTAGATGCAGTGATCAACACAACCTTGTCTTTTAATCTCATTTAATTTCTCCTCTATTATAGATTCCGGGCAAAAAGAATACGACAGCAATACCGGCAGCAATGCAAAACAGTTCCGCTGCCGCAAGCCGGTGGATTGACTGTACCGCTGCGTTCATTCCTGATATTCCATCCGCAATCATACCGGAAATTTTGTTGGTAAAAAAAGGGACGAATATTGCAACCCCGAAAGGCGCCGCAAGGTCCCGAAACAGGCCGTAGGTACCTGCCCCCGCCCCCGCCTCCTTCTGCGGCAATCCGGACAGTGCCACCTTCATGAAAATGGTGCCGTTTGCGCCCAGCCCAAAGCCCAGGATGCCCAAGCTTGCCATCAGCAGCAGAACAGGTGTTGTATTCGAAAACAAAAAGAGGATTCCGCAGCCGATTCCGGTCAAAAGAAGCGAACCGATCAGCACACGCTTGGGTTCATATCGGTCTGCCAACGGTCCCAGAATAACCGCTCCCAGAGACATTCCCAAATACATTACGGAAATGGCATAGCCCGAAATGGTAGAATTGTCCGGCCGTGTATAATTGACAAAAACAATGGTGTTGGTCATATTGGCCTGCATCAGGCCCTGTGTCAGAAAAAGGGCAATAACACTGAGAACAAAAGCATTTCGCCTTATATAGTTGCCGGACAGAATGGGATATACGGCTTTTCTTTCAACCGCAATCAATCCAATCAGGCTGGCGGCTGCGGCGATCAGCACACCCAGAAACGCTTTGGATGTCCAGCCGAAATTCTGTCCAAACGAGGGAACGCACAGCATCAGGCTAAAAAAGATCAGAACCAACACAGCGCCGGCTCCATCAAAATTTTGAAGTTTTCTTTTCTGAGAATCCTTCTTTCCGATAGTCAGTACGCAGGCAATAAAGGTAACCGCACAGATCGCTACACACACCCACAGCATTGCACGCCAGCTATATGCAGCAGTAATCAGACCGCCCAGTGTCGGTCCGAAGATGACCGATGCGCTGGAAATCAGCATGTACAGTGAAAAACCTTTTGCCACTTGATTTTGCGGGAACTCAGTGACGATATAGGCCAAAATTACAGGCGCCATGGCAGCAGTGCCGATACCCACAGCAAAACGCGATATCATCATGAATACGAGAGAATTTGCCAATGCCGACAGCACATTCCCCAGTGTAAAGACCGCAATGCCCAGCAAAAGAGTGATCCTGCGCCCGATCACATCTCCAACCCGTCCCAAAATCGGTGCACAAGCAGCAGTAGACATAGCTTGCGCAAGAGCCGTCCAAGTGGTATTATTGTAGGAGATACCTATATCCTGCACAAACGCAGGTCCCAAAACCGTAGAAAAACCACCGACGATACCGATCAGAAAGGCGGCAAAAGCATACGGAATGAAACCCTTTCTATAGGTGCTGTTTTGTTCCATTTTTTCACTCCCTCCGGCGATAGTATGCCCTGCAGTATGTGGATTATTTATCGGATTCGGGAACATTTCGCATATAGCATTCCGCAATACCGGTTTGTTGTTTTCCCTCACAAAATAAGGGCCACTGTCATTCAGACAGCAGCCCTTGCGCATACCGGATTACGGCATCGAAACCTCTATAAAGGAATAATTGGAACCGAACTGATTGAGGTAGATTTCCTGAGCAGTACTTGCATCCGCAAAATTGCCATTCATTTCCACATAGGATTCGTTGTAGCTGACCGTGCCGTCTGCATGGACAAGCAGGTCCGTAAACTTATAGTAGCCAAACACGTTCTCCCAGGTTTTCGTGGTATTCACACCTGCATCCATATCATACCATTCATCGGTCGTAATGGTCTTATATACAGGAACCAGCAGGAAGCTGTACTCCATATCGATCTGATTATTGACTGCCAGCAACGCAGTATCGCCTACATGGATATTATCGAACCTTACTCCCCACGGAGTCGTGCTGTCATTTCCTTCATAGATATTGGCAACATTGCCGGTAACACATTCCTGATACGCCCTGTCCGAAATGCTCTGCAGAACCGTGCTTGTCATATCCGCTGCGGCACTCGCATAGCGTTCAAAACCTTCAACCGTAATGGTGCACTCCGTACGGGAAAGTACATAGCCCTGCTGTTCGAATTTTTTATCCAGCGTCGCTGTGACGGTAACAGTATCCCCGTTTTTCAGATTCCAATCATTGTCCGCCTTGTATGTAATACCGCGGACAGGCTCGCCCAATGCAGCTGTATTGCGAATATACAGGCATACAAAGGGGTCCGTTCCCTCCAAAGTCACGTCAACCAATTTACCACTGCCAAAGATATCTTCTGCAAAAGGATCGATCTCTATCGCCTCGGTCAGTCCCTCTACGGTGAATTTCTTTTCCAGTCCCGTGAAGGTATAACCGTTTTCCTTTGCCAGTTTTTCGTCCAGATCTATTTTAACCGTGATGGTATCACCGTTGCTCAAATCTTCCGAGATATCAGCCGCATATGTAATGGTCATTTCCACAGCAGTCAGCTTGCCCAGCTTTTCCAGATAATCCGTATCTTTCCACTGGGACATAATCCCGTATTCAAACTCTGAAAAATCAAAATCCACACGCGCAACGCCTTTTCCGTTATGCCCTGTATAGCTGACGGACAGATACGGCGCCATATCCACCTTAGTCTCGCCCCCGCAGGCAGTCAGCGTCAAAAGCATCAGAATCAATAGCAACATTCCAGCCGGTTTCAAAATTCCCCTCATACATTATGACTCCATTTCATTGTATTTTTGCCTTTAATATGATATCACAAAAGGAAGCATAATAACAGTGGTTTAGACAAAAAGCCCGCTGCATTTTTCTCGAATGCAGCGGGCTTTCGTGCGCCGATCATTCTGCCATTTCGGCTGCGGGGATATAGCTGAAGGTTCGAATCAATTCATCCACTTCGCTTGCTTTAAGCAGCATGGCAGGCTGTGCATCAGTAACAGCCACATAATGCGTGGCATTGTATTTGCCGACGCGAATCGTGACCGTCGGGAATTCCTCAGATACCGTGTTCGCCGTAATCGTCAGGATCGGTTCCGTTACTTCTGTACCGTCCACGAAAGAATAACCCACGATATAAGTCAAAGCTTCAAAGGCTTCCTTTGCGGCATCCGGATCCACTGCTTCGCCGTTTACGGTAACGGTAACAACGTTTTCGCCCTCGGCTTCAGTTTCGGTGCGAACCATGGTGAGCGGCGTACCGGCATCAAAGGTCAGCTCGGTAAGATCCTGCCACAACAGGCTCAGGATTGCAGCAGAGCGTACATCTGCATTCTGCGCGTTTACAATGGGCAGTACGCTGTCCGAATCCGCCAACGTGTATATATCGTCCGATCCGGCAAGCATGGCGTAATAGCCGTTATCTGAGCCTCTGCCGATGTGCATTTCAAAATAGGGTTCGTCCGCGTCGTCATAGATGGCGATGGTCGTCATGTTTTCCGCATTCATTCCGTAAACGGAATTCAGATCTTCCTCAGACGGCGCATGGGCTACATAGGTATTCCACGTAAGCTTTCCGATGGCATCCAGAAGCTCCTGAATGTAGTCCGTCAAAGTCGGAATCTTTGTTCCCGTTTCAAACCAATGCCAGTTCGCATTGTAGGAAAGGGAGGCATTCTCCTCGTAATACGTCTGGTCAAACGATGCGTCAGGTCCGGAAATAACGATGTGCGTAGCGGTCGACACCGCAGGAATCTCCTCCATGGCGGTCAGGTCCAGCAGCGAGCTTTCAAATACCTCCTTAAGGGATGCACCCGTTACATATACATCACTGCCGTCATAGAAGTAATATCCGTTGTCAAGGGGTGTCGCATCGCCGGTGGAGAAAGTACGCTCTTCCCCATCTGCAGTAAAGGTAACCGTGTAGGCGGGCTCCTCCAGCCCGTAATCCGCAAGGGAAGATACGCCGTCAATCTTCTGCTTTGCCATTACGCCGGTAAAGGTGCCCATCAGCGTTTTTACAGCATTCTGGTTGATGGGATATGTCTCGTCGTTCGCCAGAAACCATGTGCCATCGTTGTTGACGAGCGTAATATCCTCGCCTTCATACGTCCAGGAGATGGATGAAATTGCCGCATTCTTATCTACGATAGCGGTGCTGACGCTCGACTGTGTCACATTGACGCTTGTGGTCATATTGGTTACCACCCAATAGCCGCCCACAAGAAGCGCAAGCGCCAAAACCAGCAGCAGGGATTTTATCGATCGTTTCATCGTTTTTTCCTCCTATACCATACGATCAAACCCGCGACCAGGAACGCAGCCGGAATTACGCCGACCATAACGATGCTCCAGAAGGAGTTTTCCTGCGCGGTGAGCGTAAGCGTAGTTGCATCAAGGCTCTTGGAACGAATGGAAATTGCATCTTCCTGCTCACACATCCAGTTCAGCGAATTCAGGAAGAAGTCGCTGTTCGCACCGGAAATAACAGCATCCATTTCCTGATTGGTAAACGTTGCGGAAGGCACCCATACCATCTGTGCCTTGCCAAGAGTGGATGCAGCTGCTGCATAGAACGGACCTTCTGCGTCTCCTTCTTCTTTTGCAATATTCTCGAGCTCATAGCCTGCCGCCTTGGAATACGCAGCATCCGAAGTCGTCAGCAGGAACTCAACATTCGCTTCGGAACCCGTTGTCTTGACAAGCGGCTGCACACATGTAAGCAGTGTATAATAGCGCGTGTCAATCAGCGGCTGCGTGATGGCGTGCTCTTCAAGATTGGGGATCAGGTAATACGGAGCATTCCAGTACATGTTTCGGTTGCCCTCGATAATCATGCCCTCGCGGACGGCAAGACCCATGTGTTCTGCAACACCCAGCAGATTGGGCATGGTGCCGTCTTCGATAATATCGGTGATGAGCAGAATGCTGCCGCCTTCATCAAGCCACGCAACCAGCATGGCTGCTTCATCCGCGCTGATATCATCCATGGGCGCATTGATCAGGATACAGTCCGCATCCTCGGGAATCGCATCGACCGCAATCAGATGCAGGTCGCTTACGGTCATGTTTTCCTTTTCGACAAGCGCAGTAAAATTGCTGCTCAGCACTTCTTCGCCATGTCCCGTCAGGGAATACAGCACGGGAAGTTCCTCGTTGGTTACATAGTGAATGGCGCTGGTGATCTGGTTTTCACCGTCAAAGCTTGTGCTTGTGGTATAGTTATAGGAATACTCGTCCACCTCGTAGCTGTGTACATACATTTCGGAGGAGGAAATCAACCGCCGTTTCTCACCGCACTCCACCAGAATGGAATTGGAATAGATACCCGAAAGCTCCCTGTTCTTAAAAAACGTGGGATTTGTGGTCGGATCAATATATTCCACCGTGATATGTTTAGAAAGAGCCGAATAATTTTCCAGAAGCTTAGTGATGACAGAATCCTCTGCCCCGGACTGAGCCAACAGATACAAAGAAACATCTTTATCCAGCATGCGGACAAGGCGTTCCGTCTGATCGGAAAGGGTGTAAAGTGCCTGCTCCGTCACATCGATCTGCGTCATGGTTGCAGGCAGAGATCCAACAATGAGATTGAGAACAACAGCCATTACCAGCACGATTGCCGCCGCAAACGATGCATAGCCGCCCGCGCGGAACATTTTGCTGGTGAACATGCGTTTCATATTTCTCATTCGCTCCACCTCCGCTTCTCAAGGACCTGTACCGAGAAGAACAGGAATACCGCAATTACAGAAAGGAAATAGACAATAGCCGTCAGATCGAATACTCCGTTGATAAAACCGTAGAAACGGTCAAATGCGCTCAGCGATTTCATCACATTCGGGAACAGACCGGAGAATGCAGCCGCATCCACATTGAACCATACAAGCAGTCCGCCAAGTCCCAGCCCGCCAATCAGGAAGGATACGACCCAGTTCTTGGTAAACAGATAGAAAATCACTGCGCATATGACTGCCAGAATTCCCAGTGCAATCAGTGAAGCCGTTGCATCCGCAGAAACAAAGCCTGCCAGATCACTCATAAAATACAGAATGAGCATGGTCACAAGGCAGATTACCGCAGAGGCAATCTGGCTCTCCGTTACGGAGGAGATAAACAATCCGATGGACAAAAGCGTTGCACCCAGCATAAAGAACGCGAAAAGCGAACTGTATGCCGTGGGAAGGTAGGGATTTCCAAACAGGGTCAGAACCAGAGGATAGCATGCCATTACCAGCGTGGGAACAAGCAGAACCGCAAGCATTGCAAAGTACTTGCCCACTACAACGGAAGTTACACTGATGGGCAGCGAATACAGCAGCTGATCCGTTTTCTGCCGCTTTTCTTCCGCCACGGCGCGCATTGTCAGAATCGGAACACCGATCAGATAAATAAAGCTGATGGAATCGAGGGCATACTCAAAATAGGCGTACTGACCGGAAAGATTGAATGCCATGGTATAAATTCCGGCAAACACCAGCAGGAACGCAGCAAACAGATAGCCGATAATTCCCTTGAAGTAGGAATTGAGTTCGCGCTTCAAAACAGCAATCATTCTTCACTCGCCTCCTTCGCAGCAGCATCTTCCACAGAAGCATCCATGCTGACTGTTTCATCGGCATTCGTCAGCTCAAGGAATACTTCCTCAAGACTTGCCTGTTCGCGCTTCATTTCCAGAATGGGTATCTGCGCATTTGCAAACAGATAGAACAGTTTCTCACGCAGGTCGCCGACTGTCGAAAGGGTGAATCCCGTTACGCCGCTTTCTTCGCCATGGCGGTAAGTAATACTTTCGGCATCCGTGTTTTCAGACAAAAGCGCGCGTACTGCATCCTCATCTGCGCGCACCTGCATGGAAAGCATGCTGGTGCCGCTCAGGCGGCGCGTCAGATTTTCCGGCGTATCGTTTGCAACGAGCTTGCCCTTCGAAATGATCAGAATGGAATCACAGATTGCATTGACCTCGGAAAGAATATGGCTGGAAAGGATAACCGTATGCTTTTCACCCAGTTCGCGAATCAGAGAACGTACTTCAATAATCTGCGCCGGGTCCAGACCTACGGTCGGCTCGTCCAGAATAATAACCTCCGGATTGCCAATCAGCGCCTGCGCAAAACCCACGCGCTGTTTGTAACCCTTCGAAAGATTGCGCACCAATCGTCCGCACACCGGCTCAAGCTTCGTTTTTTCGATGGCATATTCCATCTGTTCGCGCCAGAGTTTTCGCGGAACCTTCTTGGCTGCAAGCACAAATTTCAGATGTTCTTCCGGCGTCATATCCAGATACAGCGGCGGAATTTCCGGCAAATAGCCGATTTTGGATTTCGCAATGGTGGGTTCCTCAAAGATGTTGTGCCCGTCAATGAATACGTCGCCTTCTGTCGCGCCAAGGCAGCCGGTAATAATGTTCATCGTGGTGCTTTTGCCCGCGCCATTCGGGCCAAGGAAACCATACACGTGTCCCCGTTCAATGGAAAAGGAAAGATCGGATACAGCCAGATGTGTGCCGTATCGTTTTGTCAGATGTTTGACCTCGATCATTCCACTCGCTCCTTTCTAATATATCAGATTCTATTGTATAAAATGGTTATGAGCAAACTGTGAACAAATTTGATACAGCCTGAAAAAACTCACAGCATCGTCTTACGTTTCCTCGCTAAAATAAAGAAGCGCCCCGAAATCAGGGCGTATTAAACTTTCTTTGGAACGCTTCCGAAAAAACGCGTGCGACCGTTTTTCATATCATTTTGGACATAGCCGTTGTACTTTTCCAGAATAGAACGCACTATGGAAAGCCCCATCCCTCGGCCGGTTCCCTTTGTAGAAACGCCTGCCTGAAAAATACTTTCCCTGAGTTCGCGTGGAATCGGAAGTCCCGTATTTTCCACACTGAAACGATATTCCGACGCATCCTCGCCCAATACAATTGTAATTTCGCGCAGGGTTTCTCCGGGCAGTTGTTTCACGGCATCAGCTGCATTATCTATCAGATTGCCCAGCACGCGGCACATTTCCCATCCCGGCACAGGAAGTTCCTTCCATGCCGAAGTAATAATCAGATTGGCTCGGATTCCCTCTTCATCCATATCATTCAGCTTAGCGGCAATCAGCGCATTGACTGCCGGAATAGCGGTTTTCAGTGCTCGGCCCGTACGCGCGATATCTCCATGCACTTTTTCGATATACTCGCGTGCATCATCCGTATCTCCCATTTCCAGCAAGCTGAAAACAACCTGAAGATGATTCATAAAATCGTGCCGTTGGGCGCGCAGCGTCCCGTTCAGTGATTCCAGCTGATTATACGCCTCTTCCAGCATATCGCTTTCTGCCGCAATGTGCTTTGCATGATATGCGTCCCGTATATCCACAATGGCTCCCCACACGACAATCGCCGCCATAATGCCGATTACAGCCTGCTCTATCGTGCCGGTAAGCACCTGATCGCCGCCCAACATAACCATCAGGCCAATGACTGATGCCAGAAAAATCTGTATGGAATTTATGACCACGGAAAACCGTGCCGCTTTCACAAGATCCACTTTTTTACGCATATGCGTCCCCTCCGAACCGTTCCATTATACCACCAAAGCAAGCAAATTTCAATCCAGTTACAAGGGGAACGCAGCCGCTTCTCGCCTTGAATATTTTACATTTTCACCTTGCAACGCCACCGTTTTTTACATTTCTAGGCTATAATACATTCAGAATTTTTACTCGGAGGATATGCATGAAAAAACTGACTTCCAAGCAGCTTTGCCTTATGGGCCTTATGACCGCGGTTGTCACTGTCATGACGATGATTCGTCTGCCTGTTCCTATGACCAGCGGATATGCCCATCTCGGTGATGCCGGTGTTTTTCTTTCCGGTCTTCTTCTGGGACCGATGGGTTTCATTCCCGCTGCACTCGGCTCCGCCATTGCAGATTTTCTTGCAGGTTATGCAATCTACGCTCCTTTTACCGGCGTGATCAAGGGACTGATGGGTTGGGCAGCAGGCAAGTACCTGAAAGGCGGTATCGGCACTAAAAATATCCTTATCATCATCGCCCTCAGCGCATTTATGGTTGCTGCATATTTTCTTACGGACACGCTGCTGTACGGTTTCGGCGCAGCGGTAGCTTCCGTAGCGGGCAATATTACCCAGGCCTGCGCAGGCATTGCTCTGGGCTTTGTGGTTCTTGCAATCCCCACGCACCTGAAAAAGTAATCACCAAGATATAAAACAGGAGGAATTCACATGGCAGAAATTCTGAAACGCAGCGAAGTTCCCGTAGCAGATACCTGGAACACGGACGATCTTTTCGAAAGCATCGAAGCATGGGAAGCAGCCTACGCAAAAGCTGATGAAATGGCCGCATCCATCGGCTCCTGGCAGGGCAAGCTTTCTGACCGCGACAATCTTCTCAGCGCACTTAAAGCAGTCACCGAAGCGGAGCTTCTTCTCGGCCGCATTTATTCTTACGCGAGCCGCAACCACGATGTAGACAGCGGCAATCCTACTTTCCAGGCGCTGACTGCACGTGCTCACAGTCTCTATGTCCAGTTCTCCATGCAGAGCGCGTTCATCCGTCCCGAGCTTCTTGCAGCCGACAGCGCATATCTTGAATCCCTCGCAAACGATCCGGACTTTGCGGATTACAGCATGCATCTGGACGATATGCTCCGTTCCCGTGCGCACACGCTTTCTGCAGAAATGGAGCAGCTTGTCGCCATGACCGGAGAAATGTCCTCCGGCGCAAACAATATCTACGGCATGCTCAGCACCGTGGATATGAAGTTCCCCACCATCAAAAACGAGGACGGCGAAAAGGTTCAGATCACGCAGTCCGGTTTCGTTCCGCTGATGATGAGCCAGAAGAAAAAGGTGCGCCGCGCCGCATTTGAAGGCTATTACAACACCCTGAAGAGCTTCGAAAACACAATCGCCGCAACCTACCAGACCAGCGTAAAGGGCGATGTTTTCTACTCCCGCGCAGGCAAATTCGGCTCTTCTCTGGAAGCGTCCCTGTTCCCGGACAACATCCCTGTTTCTCTGTACGATAACCTTATCAACGCCGTGCACAACCATCTTGATGGTTTGAACCGCCTTGTAAAGATCAATGCCCGACTCAACGGCATCAAGAAGCCTTCCATGACGGATGTTTACGTTACGCCGAAGCTTGGCTTTGATATCGAACTCCCCTTCCGCGAAGCATACGATCTGATGACCGACTGTCTCAGCGTGCTGGGCGAAGATTATCAGGCTGTTCTGCGCCGCGCTGTAAATGAACGTTGGATCGATCCCTATGAGAACGAAGGCAAACGATCCGGTGCCTATTCCGCCGGCACTTACGGCGTGCACCCCTATGTTCTTTTGAACTACAAGCCTAACCTGGACAGCCTTCTGACCATTGCACATGAAATGGGCCACTCTCTGCACACTTATCTGAGCGACGCAAACCAGCCCGCCTCTAAGGCCGGATATTCGCTGTTTGTGGCCGAGGTTGCCAGCACGGTTAATGAGGTTCTGGTCATTCTGGAGCTGATGGAACGCCATCCCGAAGGTGAAGCTTTCCTGCTGTACACGCTGCTGGACGGCTTCCGCACGACCGTTTTCCGCCAGACGATGTTCGCGGAATTCGAGCGCGAATCCCACCGCATGGCTGAATCCGGCAAGCCGCTTACTGCCCAGGCACTCAATGAAGCCTATGCAGCACTCAACGCAAAGTACTACGCAGCCATCGAGCAGCCCGAATTGATCGCCTGCGAATGGATGCGCATTCCGCATTTCTACCGTGCTTTCTATGTGTACAAGTACGCCACCGGCTTCTCTGCCGCTATGGCAATCGCCTCCAAAATTCGCGAGGAAGGCGCTCCTATGGTCGCAAAGTACAAGCAGTTCCTCTCCGCAGGCGGCAGTCTCTATCCGCTTGATGCGCTGAAGCTTGCCGATGTGGACATGACCACCGGCGAACCCGTCGAACGCGCACTGGCGGAATTCGAAAAACTGCTTGACCGCTACGAAAAAGTCACTTCCGATATGAAATAAGATTCAACAAAATGATCCCCGTTCCCCGCTTCAATAATGAAACGGAGAACGGGGATTTTTGTTTTTCGTATATATTACAGCACCCAGTAGAAGAACTTGAGAACATCCATATAGTCGTCCGATTCGAAGGCAACCGTCGTACTGTCAATCTGTACGCAGCCAGGATAGTTCGAACCGTTCAGCGCATCCATATGCCTGCGGAAATTGATCTCCACGCGGAAATGCTCCGGCATGGGGAACATCAGATCCTTCGGGTCCATCGCCATGGCTTTCTCAGCCGCTTCGCGAATCTTCTTTACCGCCAGAGCCGGATGAATGGAAAGGCTCGCTGCACCCATACCCTCACTGACCGCAACGGTGGGAATATTGGGATTCATGCCCTTCATCCATTCGCACAGACCCTTGTCACCGGTCACCAGATAGATGGGCTTGCCGACATATGCTGCCGTCAGAGAGTTGATAAACAACTCCGGGCAGATGATGCCGTTGATTTTCACCCAGTTATTCTTGGTATTCATGGTATGCGAAAGGGGATTGGTGGGCATGGATGCCGCAGAGTGATATCCGGTGAACATTACGCCATCGAAAGAGTCATCCAGACCTGCCATCATAGAGTAGGGATGGCGCGCCCAGGAACGCAAAATGCATGCCTGTTCGGGCAGCATATTCGGATAAATGTTGCAGGCGCTGTCATGCGCATCCTTTACTACGATGGATTCTGCGCCGCCTGCAATAGCGCCTTCGCATGCCGCAGCAACTTCGCTGGACATCTGACGGGCAAAATGCTCATACAGGCGTTTGCCGGTTTCGGTTTCATCCCATGTGGTGATGCCGGTAGTACCTTCCATATCGGCAGACAAAAACAGTTTCATATTTCTCAGCCTCCCGTATAAAATCGCGGAGCCCGTCCGTTCAGACGGGAAAGCGCTTCATTCCGGTTCATTTTGTCCCAGGATGCATACTCATCAATCCCGATAGAGCCACCCAACAGGATAGCAACATCGCCTTCGCGTACGCCTTCGATACCGGTGATATCCACCATCATCTGATCCATACAGACAAGACCGGCAACTTTTGCACGCTGACCGTTGATCTCAACTTCGCCTACACTGTTCAGCCTGGGATAGCCATCGGCATATCCGACCGCAAGGGTTGCGATCACGCTGTCTTTTTCCAGCGGATGTTCCTCGTCATAACCCACGCACTCCCCTGCTTTTACGGTGCGAATCTGCGCAATACGCGCACAGAACGTAGCCGGGCACCGGGTAAGATGCGGCCTGTCGAACCGTTTGGGGCACACGCCGTACAGCCATGCGCCGATGCGTGCTCCGTCCAGCTGCCACTGGGGATAGCGCACCATACCGATGCTGTCCACAATGTGTACCATCGGCGGATTCAGAATCGCCTTCGCCTGCATCAAAAGCGCATACTGCGCCTCGTCATTTGCCCTGTCACGCAAGGCAAGGTGGGAAAACAGTCCTTCGATCTTAAGACCCGGCAGGCGGGATGCAGCTTCCATCTCCTGCATGTCATTGAATCCCAGCCTGTGCAGTCCCGTATCCACCTTAAAATGAACGCGCGCGGCTTTTTTACCGGCGCGCTCAGAAATCTTTTTCGCCTGTTCGAACGAAAATACCGTCATGATGATGCCGCGTTCGATGGCTTCATCAATTTCACATTCGCCCGACATGCCCATGACCAGAACGTCGCATTCCAGCGCATCCAGAAGCTCAATTGCCTCCATATGCGTCGCCACGGCGAACATTTTTGCACCATAGGATGCAAGTAACTTTGCCACCTTCACTGCGCCCATTCCATAGGCATCCGCCTTCAAAACCGGAATCAGCTGCGAGGAGCACAGTTCAAGAGCATTTTTATAATTTTGCGCAATTACGGAAAGATCAATATCCGTCCAGCAGCGCGCCCGATTAGCCGAGCATTCCACGGTATTCTTCCAGCTCCTTCTGATTTGCAAGGATGTGATGACCCGGTTCAATCTCCGTCCATACGGGCTTATCAACCGAATAATCATGAACACTCGGGTCGTAAACCGTCAGCACCTTCTTCTTTTCACTGTCCGGATCCGGCTGCGGCACGGCGGAAAGCAGCGCACGCGTGTACGGATGCAGCGGATGTTCAAAGAGCTTCTCGGTCTCTGCCAGTTCCACGATCTGGCCAAGATGGATAACTGCGATCCTGTCGCAGATAAAGCGCATAACCGAAAGATCGTGGGAAATGAACAGGTATGTAAGACCGCGCTTTTTCTGCAGCTCACTCATCAGGTTCAGAACCTGTGCGCGGATGGATACGTCCAGTGCGGAAATCGGTTCGTCAGCGATAATAAACTCCGGCTGCATGATCAGCGCACGGGCAATGCCGATGCGCTGGCGCTGTCCGCCGGAAAATTCATGCGGAAAACGGCTGGCAAACTCGGGCAGAAGACCGACATCCATCAGCGTTTCTTCCACCAATTCGGCACGCTTGCTCGGAGAGATGGAGCGATCGCCATAGATGCCTTCGGAAACGATATAGTCTACCTTTGCACGCTCGTTCAGGCTGGCCATGGGATCCTGGAAAATCATCTGGATCTTGCGTGTTACCTCTCGGTCGAGTTCCTTGCTGATGCGGCCGTTGATTTTCTGACCGTTATAAAGAATGTCACCCGAGTAAGTGGGATGAATTCGGATGATTGAGCGGCCGATGGTCGTTTTTCCCGAGCCGGACTCACCTACGAGACCGAAAGTCTCGCCCTTGTAAATATCAAAACTTACATTATCCACCGCCGTGAACGGATGGAAACGATTGCCGAATCGCACGGTAACATCTTTTAACTGAATGACAGGATCCATTATCCGTGCACCTCCCTGTTTCTAAGGGCCTTTACGCTCTCCGGCGGCTCCAGCTTGGGCGCGCGCGGATCAAGCAGCCACGAACGAACCCTGTGCGTTTCGCTCACATCGAAATACGGAGGCCGTTCTTCGAAGTCGATATTCAGCGCATGCGGATTGCGCGGGGCAAATGCGTCGCCCTTGACCTCGGTAAAGAGGTTCGGCGGGGTACCCTGAATGGAATAAAGCGGCTCACCCTTACGCCCCAGCTGCGGCAGGGACGAAAGCAATGCCCAGGTGTACGGATGGCGGGGATCATAGAAAATTTCTTCGCAGCGGCCAATCTCAACGATATCGCCGGCATACATTACGGCGATGCGGTCCGCCACGTTTGCAACTACGCCCAGATCGTGCGTGATGTACACGGTCGTGAGCATGAGCTTATTTTTGAGATTTTTGATCAGTTCCAGAATCTGTGCCTGAATCGTAACGTCCAGAGCGGTAGTCGGCTCGTCACAAATCAGAATCTTCGGCTTGCAGGCGATTGCGATTGCGATAACAACTCTCTGACGCATACCGCCGGAAAACTCATGCGGATACTGCTTTGCGCGACGCTCGGGCTCGTTAATACCTACGGCATCCAAAGCCTCGATCATCAGCTTGTAAGCTTCTTCCTTGGTCACCTTCTGGTGCAGACGAATGGCTTCAATAATCTGTGCGCCAATGGTCTTGAGCGGGTTCAGACTCGTCATCGGATCCTGCATGACCATAGCGATCTCGCGGCCCCGGATGGTCAGCCACTGCTTTTCGGTTTTGTACTGCGCAAGGTCATTGCCGCCGTAATTGATGGAGCCCTCATCAATCCAGCCGTTGGCATCCAGAAGTCCCATAAAGGTCTTGGTCAGAACCGACTTACCCGAACCGGATTCGCCGACAATAGCAAGACTTTCACCCGGATACAGATCCAACGATACGCCGCGGATCGCATGCAGCGTACGGCCGCGCAGACGGAATTTGACATTCAGATTGTCAACAGAAAGAATACTGCTGCTCATGTCTGCGCCTCCTTACACGTGATTTTTCGGATCCGCCGCATCTGCAAACGCGTTTCCGATGATGTAGAACGAAATCGTTACGATCGAAAGTACGATAGCCGGGAAAATCAGCTGATAGCGGAGCGACGGAGAAGTAATCAGCTGGCGGCCTTCGTTGATCAGATTGCCCAGCGAGGGAATGGATACCGGCAGACCCAGACCGATATAGGTCAGGAATACTTCGTTGCCGATAGCGCCCGGAATTGCCAGCGCCATACGCAGCATGATAACGCTGACCAGATAGGGCAGCAGGTTTCTCATGATAATGCGGAAGGTGCCGGTGCCGAGGCAGCGGGAAGCAAGGTTGTAATCGCGGTCACGGATGATCACGATCTGGTTGCGTACGAAGCGAGCCATGCCAAGCCAGCCGGTCAGGCACATCGCAATAATCAGCGTCTGCACAGACGGGTGCAGAATGTACGAAATGAGGATCAGAACGATGGTCGTCGGGATATTGTCAATAACGTTGTAAACCTCGGTCATCAGGCGGTCAAGCTTGCGGACATAGCCCCAGATAACACCGATGAAAATACCGATGAAAGCCTCAGTCAGCGCGACCGCAAAACCGATCAGAAGGCTGGTGCGGGTACCGCTCCATACGCGGCTCCACAGATCCTGACCGATGCTGTTCGTACCGAACCAGAATGCATCCGTGGACGGGATAATGCGAAGCGCTGCTTCCTGCGTAGTTTCATAAAGACCGGTGGCTTCATCCACAAGGCTGATCAGATCCGCCTTTACATACAGCTCAGTGCCGCTGTTGGTCATATCCACCGGATCCATATAAACGTTGATCTTGTAATTGCTCATGGTCTCATACGGAACGGCGGCAGGATCATCCGGCAATTTCAGATAGCTCGTCATTACCCAGCCTACCATATCCTCATATTCCACGCAGCAGAACTCCTCGCCGTATTCCACGACGTTCATATTCGTGCGGCGGTTGATGGAGCCGATAACATTGCTGACGGAATACCATTCATCACCATAAGCCTTGCCGTAGAGCTGTGTTCCCTCCGGCACTTCCACTTTAGTGGTGGTCATACTGGGCGCAATATTTACCAGCTGACGACCCGTCTGCGGATTGTTGTTGATAACATTGGGGTCATACTGACCGGGCAGATACGGCTGAATAAAGGTAAATGCCAGAATAATTGCCAGCACGCAAAGAAGCGATACGGCAGCCTTATTGCGCAAAAACGCCTGAAAAGTACTGCGCCAGTAGGAATAGTTGGAATAGCCGCCTTTTTCGGCAGCAGAAGAATCATACTTGGCAAACTCAAACAGCGCCGCGCTTTTTTTATCTCTCAGTGTCATCAGCGGGCACCTTCTTTCTTCGCAAAGCTGATACGCGGGTCAAGTACGCCCATCATGATATCACCAAGGAGGAGACCTATGATACCGATGCAGGAGTACATAATAACGATTGCCTGAACCATGGGGTTATCCTGGCGGCCGATAACGTCAACCAGAAGACCACCCATGCCCGGGATGGAATACAGGGATTCTATGTAAATCGATCCGCCGATGGTATACAAAATAGAAGAGGGAATATACTGGATCATAGGAACAAACGCATTGCGGAATACGTGGGTCATCATCAACTTTTTATTGCTGACGCCCTTTGCGCGGGCAAGACGAACATAATCGCGGTTCATCTCGTCTACCATGTAGCGGCGCAGCCACATCGCATAGTAGGCAACATTGCCCAGAGCCATGGAGAATACAGGCAAAATCCAGGACGTAATATCCTCCTGCCTATAAATCATAGAAAGGTCAAACCACTCGGATGCATACATCTGAATAAAAATATGATAAACGGCCGACGGAACCGCCGTTACAAACACAATAAAGAGAGTTCCGAATTTATCCCAGAACTTGGATTTGGAGCGTGCCATAGCAGCACCCAGCGGAATGCCGAGCGCAAGAGCCAGAGCCATGGAACTCAGGCCCAATCGGATGGAATACGGTGCCTTCTGCAGAATAATATCCATAATAGGCGCACCAACGCGATAACGAACACTGGTACCCAGATCGCCGTGCAGCAGCTGCACAAAGAAATTTTTGAGCTGCACAAATATAGGGTCCTTAAGGCCCATCTTCTGCAGCGTCGCCTCGATTACTGCCGGATCGAGCTTATCGAAGTTATCGAAATAGCCCTCGATCGGCATTTGGCGAACGAGGATAAATACTACGGAAATAATAATCACGAGCGTGATAACGCTCGCGCCGAGCCTCTTCAGACAATATTTGAGCATGTTTCCACTACCTTAATAAAAACGCGCCGAGTGCGCCGGGCGAAACCGCCCGGCGCATCTCTTCTGCGCGTCCGTCTCAGTCAATCGAAACGGTTGATTTTTAGTTAGCTGCCTGTGCAGCGCGTTCCTCGAGCCATGCATCGTAGGCATCGTAGAACTCATCGGTGTTCATGGGCACTTCGTAGACCTTCTGGCCCTTGTAGCGCTCACCGGACAGACCGAACGGAGCATACTGACCCTCGAACGGATTCAGGCGGTTAGCGGTATAGCCGCCGGTGCCGTAGCCGAACGGGATGAGGAATGCATGGTTGATGAGGTAAGCCTCAGCCTCGGCATATGCCAGATAGCGTGCTTCCATATCGCTGGTGATGGCGCGTGCAGCCTCTACCAGTGCATAGTACTCGCTGTAGCCATCAGCATTGTTGTGGTTGAGAGCCATCTGCGGCTGGTTGTAGGTGCCCTCATAGAAGGGATCGGTGTAGGTGTTCGGGTCGGCGTAGTCCGGACCCCAGTTGCACTTCATGAGTGCGAACTTACCTTCACGGCGAGTGGAGAGGAAACCGGTGGTCGGACCTGCTTCGATGATGATATCGATGTAATCGGTGCCCAGCAGGCCTTCGAGCTGCTGCTCAACAACCTGGCACTCCTCGGCCCAACCGGTGGTGTTGGGGTTGTAGGGCATGTAAATGAGAACCGGGAAGGTTGCGCCTGCGGCGGTCAGTTCTTCAACTGCGGTAGCCTTATAAGCCAGAGCCTGTGCTTCATCGTAGTTGGCAACGCCGTTTGCAGAGATATCGGCCAGAGCGCCCATATCGGTGTAGTCAACGCCGTTCAGGGTAACAAAGGTCGGCGGGGTAATGGTATCATACAGCAGGCTTTCCGGATAATCCGGGTCATAGGGCATTGCTGCGGAAACCTTATCCAGTGCATGGAAAATGGACTTACGGAAGTTTTCGTTGTTAACAACGATCATCCAGTTTTCCGGCTGATACTGTGCGTCGAACTGGGGATTGAAGTTGAACTGATAGCTGTAGGAATAGAAGCCGCTCTGACGGATGGGGTGGATCAGGTCAGCCGTTTCCGGATTGGCCAGCCACTCAGCCGCAAGGGTGGAATCGATGGAAGCGGAGTCGATTTCGCCGCGCTTGTAGAGTTCAGGGGAAATGGTAGAAGATTCCTTGTTGTAGGTCTCCTCGATGCGCTCGATGAACACATTCTCAGCATCCCAGTTGGAAGCGTTCTTGGTGTAAACGCGCTTTTCCTGGGGAGCGAACTCGGAGAGGATATAAGCGCCGCAGTACAGAATGTTTTCATTGCTGGTAGCAACACCGAAGTCAGCGCCCTTTTCGTTCAGGAACTGCTCATTGACCGGCATGAAAGAAACATAGGTGGTCATGGACAGGAAGTACGGAACGGGAGTCTTCAGAGTGTACTGAAGGGTATAATCGTCCAGTGCCTTAACGCCAACAGTTTCCCAATCCATAACGGGAGCAGCTTCCTCGCCTTCGGCGGGGGTAACGGTGCCGTTATAATAGGCTTCTGCGCCTTCGATTACATCGTACAGAATGTTGGCAGTGCTGGAAGCATTCTGAGCATTCAGGATGTACTTTGCAGCAGCTACGAAGTCGTGTGCAGTTACGTTTGCATAGAATTCGCCGTCTGCGTTTACCCAGGTGGCATCCTCGCGGAGTTTGAACGTCCATACCAGACCGGTTTCTGCGTCATTCTCCCAAGTCAGAGCCAGAGAGGGCTGCACGTTGCCGTATCTGTCGTACTCAACCAGCGTATCGATGACATTTGCAGAAACTGCATAGTCATTGGTGGTGCTGGTGGTGAGGTAGTTCAGAGAAGTGATTTCGCCGGAATACAGCGTGCGATACACTTCGCTGGTTGCGTCCTCTGCAAACGCCGCGCAGGACGTAAGCAGCAGGGCCACAAGAACGAGCCATACCATAGTCTTCTTCATAATTAGGACCTCCCTAAATTATTGGTGAGCCAATTGCGTTATACTATACCACACTAAAGTGCTAATTGCAATATGCAAATGTAAAAAACTGCAAATTTCACCCCACTTTTGTAATATTCATGCACATCCACCAAAGAATATGCAGCCGCGATCCATTATTCAGGCATTGTAATCACAATATCGCCAAAGGGGCCATCCTGCTGCGCACAGGCGCGGCTCAGTTTAAGCAGTTCAAGCAAACCCAAAAACATGCTGATTAACTCCACCCTGCTTATATCCTCCGAAAACAGTTCGCTGAACCACACCGGTCCCTTTCGGATGCGCGACTGAATCCTGAGCATGCAGCTTTGCACGGTAAATTCGTCCCTGCGGATTTTCCGCGCCTCAACCTGCTCATCTTCGCTTACCTTTGCGCGTGCAAGAACACGCAAAAACGCGCGTGCAAGCGCATCCAGTGTAAGACCGGTAAGCTCAATCGGCGGCGGCGGAAGCGGATATTCCTCGGGCAATTTGGAAATCAGAGCCCTCGCCTCTTCCTCAAGCTTGCGCATATCCTGCGAAAGTTCCTTGAATGCCTTGTATTCGGTCAACTGACGGATAAGTGCCTGTTCGGGTGTTTCCTCTTCCTCATCGCTTGCACTGGGTACAGGCGGCAAAAGCGCACGGGATTTGATCTCCATAAGCGTAGCGGCCATGGTAAGAAATTCGCTGGCTGAATCCATGTCCAGTTCTTCCACGCCCTTCATCGTTTCAAGATACTGCTCCGTGATTTCGCTCACGAAAATATCCTGAATATCGATTTTAGCACGTGTAATCAGTGTCAGCAGCAGATCCAGCGGACCGTCAAATTGCTTAAGCGATACGACGTACATCTTTATGCAACCCCCAGAGCGGATACAATCGCATATGCAAGGCTTCCTGCGCCGCCGAGTATCCAGCCGAGCACCGTACTCAGCACGCGCGACAAAATGCCCGTTACCATCAGAAGAATCAGAATTCCCTGCCCCGCCGAAGCCATACGCTGCGCGGCAAACAGCGGTCTTTTCAGAATCAGGTCATTGAGTACATGGTATCCGTCCAGCGGAGGTACGGGAATCAGATTGAAAATTGCAAGGCTCAGATTCACCGTGACCATATACACCAGCATTTCATAAAGATATCCGGGAACCGTGCCCCACATTTTGCTGATGACCTGCGAATTCCACAGCGCTGCATGGAACCACATTTCATTGGATTCGCTCAGATAATACATCTCCCTGAACGGAATGAACGCCGCGGTAAAAATCGCATAGCATCCAATCAGCGAAACCATCGCAAGAAGAATATTCACCGTAATTCCCGCAAGCGAGACCTTCAGATCGTCTTTTCTATAGTTCCTGAAATTCCGCGGATTGACCGGCACAGGCTTTGCCCAGCCAAGACCCACCACAAACATACAGAGCATACCCATCAGATCAAAATGGCGCACGGGATTGAGCGTAATCCTTCCCATCAGGCGCGCCGTGGGATCGCCGCATTTTTCCGCCACCCATCCGTGAGCCGCTTCATGCAGGCAGATTGCAAGCAGCACCGCAGGCAGCCGCAGCGCCAGTTCCGTTATATATCCGACAGGATCATTCATCAGAGAGCCAATCACTTTATTTCCTCCGTGGTTATTCAATCATCCGTTTCAAAACAAAAATCAGCACTCATTATACCGCATCCGGCAGGAAAATGCAATCAGGCGCAGAACTATATAGAGTATGAACGTTTATGATTTTGACAATACCATCTTCCGCGGCGACTCCACTGCCCGCTTTCTGGCCTTCTGCGCATGCCGTTATCCCCGCATCTGGCGCCATTTCCCCGGCATTGCACGCGCAGGAGTCGCGTTTTTGCGCAAAAAAATGGCAAAAACGGCATTCAAGCAAAAATTATTCGAATTCCTTGTGTCACTCCCCGATACGCATTCAGCGGTGGATCTTTTCTGGCAGAAAAATGAGCGCCACATTAAATTCTGGTACCCGGAGCAGCAGAAAGCAGATGATGTCATCATTTCCGCATCCCCGGAATTTCTGATTGCACCACTCGCACAAAAGATGGGATTTCATCTGATTGCCTCGCGCGTAAATCCGGAAAACGGCGTTTATTCCGGAATCAACTGCGACGGCGAGGAAAAAGTTACCCGTTTCCGCGCAGAATTCCCTTCCATCGTGCCGGATACCTTTTATTCCGATTCTTATTCCGATAATCCCATGGCCCGCATCTCGGCAAAAGCCTATTTTGTCAAGGGCGATACTCTTATTCCATGGGAGGAACGCTTCCCTTCATAGCCTTTTTTTCAGCAGCCTTCGGGCTGCTTTTGCTTGTCAAAAAATACTTGTAAGGCTTAGCTGATAGATATATCTAAATCCGCAGCGGCGGCGTGTACGCCGCGAGGAGCGTATTTTTTCGAAGGAGAGCCAGCGAACCGAAGAAAAAATCGCTACATTGCAGATTTCACGCCCGAAATCTTTATGATTTCAGTGAAATCTGGTGAGGGTGGCAGTGGCGGGGGAGTTTACTTCCCCGTCCACAAGGATGGCAAAAATACTTTTTTGACAGACTGCAGCAGCCTTCGGGCTGCTTTTTTGTATCCTGCCGCAAGGGAGATTCCCATAAGCAAGAGCGCATACGGAACCGAGCTTTTGAAACTCACCTCCCCGACGCCCGCAAAACACGGCGTGCTCCCCGCAATATGCATCCATATGCCGCACAGCACAAAGGCAAACAGCGCATGCAGAAACTTGATGCACAAAAGCACGCCAAACGATATGCCGCATGCCCGCAGGCAGGATGCATTCTGCCACAGGATGCACATTCCCGAAAATCCTGCAACCGCAGCCAGCACCGGCAGCGGATATTCACGCACCGCCTGCATTCCCAGCGCAATCTCCCCCGCTGCCAGAATCACGGTTTTCAATGCGCCCTTCAGCGGCACAGTCACAAATTCCATTCCTACAGAAAACAGCACCATACTTCCGCACACATTCAAAACCGCCTGTACCGGGTCGCGCGCATCACTTGCCGCCGGAACAGGCGCTTTTTCTTTTGTCAAAGGCCAGAAGCGCAAAAATACCCCTGTAAAAAAGACCGCTCCGATCTGTACGCATACCAGAACAATTCCCGCCGCTTGTGACGACAGCATTCCGCTTCCCACGCCGCTGAGCAAAAATATCGGGCTGCACCCTGTAACAAGCGCCGCGCATCGTACAGCATCCGCATGGGTATATCTCTCCTGCATCATTGTACGCATAAGTGCATTTGCGCCCGCCGGACTGCCTGCCATCAGCGCGGTTGTTATCGCCCCTCCTGCGGATGAAGGTACACCAAATACTGCCGAAAATATCCGTCCCGCTGCACGTTCATACAGTTTCAGTGCATCCGGCGCAGTCAGCGCAGGCACGACTGCCATAAACGGAAACAGTACCGGCGCAACCGAAAATACCCATGTATACATCGCTCTCTGCGCAGCCTGCAAAGCTCTCTCCGGCCACAAAACAAGCAGTACAGCAAAAATCATTGCCCCCATCCATTTCATGCATGCTCCCCTCCGCATAGACGCCTCGCATTCCGTTCATACTGTTTTTGAGGTGAGAATATGTCCACAGGTTTGATTTTACTGATTGTGACCGGAGTTTTATTACTCCTTGGCATTGGGCAGCGCGTGCTGGACAAAATGCGCCTGACCGATAAGCAGGCACTTTTGTTCATCGCGCTGATCATTGCAGGCGGCCTTATCCCGGATATTCCGCTGGGCGCAGGCGTCCATATCAATTTAGGCGGAGCAATTGTGCCGCTCGGGCTTTGCGTATATCTCTTTATCCGCTGCGGCACTTGGCAGGAACGCGTCCGCGCTGTCATCGCATCCATCGTGACCGCCGCAGCCGTATATGCCATCGCCCGTTTCACGCCCGATGAACCCGAAGCCATCTGGCTGGACCCCAATTATCTTTACGGGCTGGCAGCAGGCGTTATCGGATATATTTTCGGTCGTTCCAGACGCGGTGCATTTATTGCAGGCGTAACCGGCGTATTGCTTGCCGATGCATGGCAGGCAATCGAGCTTCGCCTTTCCGGCATTGAACAGAATGTTTATTTCGGAGGCGCAGGTGCGGTGGATACTGTGGTTATTTCCGGTCTGCTGGCCGTTCTTCTGGCAGAGGCCATCGGAGAAATCGCCGAACGCATTGTGCGCGGCTCTGATCCTACCGACAAAGCATTTGAGCACGGCGAAATTGTTCGCGGAGGAAAACGCAGATGAAAAAGCTTCTGACCACTCTTATGATATGTCTTGCGCTGCTTCCCATTCATGCGCAGGCAGAAAGTGTTCCGGATGAAAGCGATGATTCCGCCATATATGAAATGCAGACCCAATCCGGCGAAATCATTACCACCCGCGCGGGACGCATGTATATTGGAGACGAATACATTTCCGCGGACAACCAGCTTTACCGCGTCATCGCTGTGGATGATCAGATGTGCATTGCCATAGCCGAACATCTGGGTGAAGAACCTGCCGCCGGAATCAGCGCATTTGCCCACGCCGAAACGCAGGCACAAGAGGGCAAATCAAAGCACATTGCCATGTATTCCACGCACAGCGACGAATCCTACGAACCCACCGACGGCGCATCCAGTCTGGAAGAGGATGCCGGCATATATGACGTAGGTCACGCCCTGAAAGATGCGCTCGAAGAACACGGAATCAGCGTAGAATATTCCGAAGCCACGCATCTTCCACACGACGCGGGCGCATACCGGCGTTCCCGCCGCACTGCTGAGGAACTCCTTAAGTCCAGCCCGGATGTGCTGATTGATATTCACCGCGACGGCATCCCGGACCCTGATTCCTATGAAACAGAGGTGCACGGAGAAGAAATCAGCAAAGTCCGCCTGCTGGTGGGACGTTCCAATCCCAATGCCGATGCAAACCGAGAATTCGCCAAGCGGCTCAAAGCAGCAGCCGATGAAAAGTATCCCGGCCTGATCAAGGATATTTTTATCGGCAAGGGAAACTACAATCAGGAACTGTTTCCGCAGTCCATTCTGCTGGAATTCGGCACCCACACCATTGATAAGGATCTTGCCATTGCGGCCACAAAACCCATGGCGGACGTTATCAACACCGTGGTATTCGGCGGCAGTGCCAAAGCCGAAAGCACTGCTTCCATTGAAGAAAGCACCTCCGGCTTCAAGGGAATCGGCTGGCTGATTGCCATTGCCGTAATCGGCTCTGTTCTTTTTGCGCTGATTTCCACCGGAAAATGGCGGTTGGTTGCCGAGAAATTCTCGCGTTCTGCCAGCGAAATCACCGGCGGCACCATCGGCAAAAAGCCCAAGGACAAATCCTAACATCATCCCATATCGTATTGTTGACTGTTATCCACCCACACGAGGTCCTTAAAGAAGCCCCGCAGAAGTTGTACTTCTGCGGGGCTTCCTTATGCACACAAACTATACTATTCCCCGATCATCAAATCGGCGCGCTCCTGAACCTCGGCAACGAATTCATCCAGCGTGAGTCTGTCCTTAATAAAGTCCTGAATCACATCTGTGCCAACGTAATCCAAATTACCGAACGATTCATTCAGCCTACCCGTTTTCAGGGCGAACTTCAGATCATCCATCTCCTCGTCCGTGGGGATCATATCTTCGAACACGTGCAGATAACCCATTTCCTCGTACATGCCGAAGTACAGATTGTTTCTGACATCATCCATCAGAGTATTGATTCCGCCGCATGCCCAGCCCTGCACCTCCGGGGAGGTATAGATTTCCAGGAACTCTACCGCGTCTTCCGCATTCTCGCCAAATCGGTTCACATAAAATCCTTCTATGCCGATCGGGGTCACATATTCCCCATCCAGCGTCGGCATGCCAAGATATACATACCTGCTCCGATCATCCTTCCACATAATTCCCAGATCGAATTCCAGAAGGACATTTTTCCTCTCGTAGTATTCATAGGCAAGCATCTTATCGGCATCCAGCTGTTTCCACATTTCTGCAAGCTTACGGAACGTGTCCGTTTCATAATTTGCCTCGCCTGCAATATAATCGCGGTACTTGCTTTCGTACTGCCCGCGCATCGTGCGCCATACCTTATCATCATTTGTAAGTTTCAGTCCATATTCCTTTGCCACTTCGGCAAGTGCGAAAAAGTCATCCCACGTCCAGTCGCGGTCTATATCCAAACCAAGTTCATCCCAAAGCGCTTTTTGAATTCTGAACCCGTACGGATAAATCTGCGCCGGGATTCCATACAGGCTGCCATCACTCTCCCAAAGGAAAGGCATTTCCAGCCACTGCGCGATATTTTCCGCAATCACAGTGTTCTCGGAAAGATCCATCAGCATATCGGAAACCTTGATTTCCGCCCCGCCATTAAAGCTGAATACCAGAATATCATATCCCGGGTCGTTGGCCATGATTGCCGTTTTGATCTTCTCTTTATCGTATTCATATCCCGTGGTTTTCACGGTATATTCCGGATGTCTCTGCGTAAAGATCTCCACGGTCTTGGTAAATCGCATATCAATATCCTGATTGCTGCCGCCGACAAGGGTAAGCACCTTTTGCTCTGCATTTTCTGCCGGACGCGGATAGCTGCAAAGCTCACCCTTGTAGATTGCATACACCGCCTCATCATCCATCAGCACATCATCCACATAGTTCTTATCCGGAAGAGACATATATCCGGTTGCTACACTCTCCACCGAACTGAGGCAGGAAATGCCACCCAACCTGTACCAATAGATTCCTTCCTCTTCCGAACTGCTCACAATAATGCCGTCTGCAGAACTAACCAGCATATGAACCACATCCAGCGTGGCATTATCGCAAATCACAGTAGTAGCACCGTCGATCAGCACATGTGTATCTTCCCCGAAAAAGGCGATATCCGTCAATTCATTCGCTACTCCGCCTGCCAAAGCGTGGCTTTCCATATGAACGGAAACATATGCCTCGCTGCCAAGCGCCAGAATATAGGCATCGTTCACCAGAAGTTTTTTGATTTTATCCAGCTGTGTTTCCCATGTATCAATTGCATTCCCGTCCCGGTCAAAGGCAAAAATATCCCCGTCGATACTGTAATAGATATTCCCGTCCTTACCCACCGCATAGGTATCCGCCTCGGGATAAATGGCTGCGTCAATCTGCCAGCCTTCCTTATCAAACGGAGCAAGTCCAACGGATGTATCCAGCCATACAATTTCCTCTTCGATTGCAACAATGGATTCAAGCCGCATTTCACCTTCCGCACTCGCCGGGAAAATCATGCAACCCAGCAGCAGCGCAGCCACAAGCATCCACGATATCATCGCTTTGTTTTTCATTCCCTTAGCCTCCCTCTCAGATTCAAATCAGCAATACCGTCCAAAACGCTTCTCACGGCGTCAGATCGATCCACATTGCAGGTCGAATGCCATACATAAAATCATACTTCGTATTATTTAAATGACCCTTACTCATATATCCAATACTGCCAATATAGTTTACAACCATGTTACTGCCGGGAAACCCACCCTGCGAACGCAGATGCCAGTTGCAATTCCCCCTGTATTCTTCGCGCCTCCAGTACATAACTGTTTCCCAGTCTTGACCCATTTCAGCCGCGTAGCCAGCAATGGCATATGCCGTAGGCTGGCATCTGCGTACTCTACCACCCTTTAAGTACCTTGATGCTTCCTGCATGCTCAAAAGAAACAGTTTATCCTTGGTATCGTTAACAGGTACCTTAGTAAATTCCGGGTCATGAATTATGGGAGTTTCCACCGTTACCGTAGGAATTCTTTCCTGTTCCGCTTCGGAAAAAGCCGTTTCCAGAAATTCCCCATTCAGCCATGCGCGGCTTTCCCATGTTTCCCATGTAACCGAAGGATCTATGGCAACAGTATGGTGATACTTCATCAGCGCCAAAGAATATCGGCTGAGTACAAGCGCCCTTCCATCCTCTTCTTTCAGCACAAGCCATTCAATAGGTTCCGGCCCATTTTCAAGGTTGTTATCCTGCTCGTAACTGCCAAAGATCAGGTACGGAAAATTCAAATCTTCCCTTTCCATGATTTCAGGAGGAGGCAGCCGTTCCTCTTCTGCACCTGCTGGGAATACCGTGCAGCCCAGCAGCAAAATCACTGCAAGCAACCATGATACCATTTTCGCAGTTTTCATTTTCTCGGCCTCCTCTTCGCATTGCTTTGTGCGTTTGAAACTCCCCTTGTAAATGCCTCAGAAAACCTTGCAAACGCTTCGCTTTGTTAATTTAAGTATAACAAACAATTTTTCCTCGTCAAGCGATTCTGTCTGAAAGATACATTTTGGCGTCTGAATTATACATTTTCGTGTCTGAAATGACAACGCATCCTTCGTTCATCAAATTCATTTTCAATAAAACTCTTTCGTTTTTTCATTAAAAAACCGACGAATTCGAATGAATTCGCCGGTTTCCTTGCAATATTTATATATGCTTTTTATTCAAACACCTGCATAATTGCGCACTTAAGGTACTTGGTTTCCGGAGAGGCAGGCAGGATGGGATGATCCTTCGCCTGCGTGCGGAATTCGATCATGCGCAGCTTGTGCTTCGAATCGCGTGCAGCTTCATTGAGCATATTGATAAAGGCTGCATCATCCACGTGCTGGGAACAGGAGCAGCTTACCAGATATCCGCCGTCGGGCACCAGTTTCATGCCGCGCAGATTGATTTCCTTATAACCGCGCAGTGCGCGCTCGGTCATCTGACGGGTCTTGGTGAATGCCGGCGGGTCGAGAATAACTACATCATACTTCTCGCCGCGTTCGGTCAGCGTGCGCAGAAGATCGAAGCAGTTGTGCGCTTCAAAGGAAACATTCAGGTTGTTTGCGCGCGCATTGTCGCGTGCAACAACGAGTGCATCTTCCGAAATATCCACGCCCGTTACTTCGCGCGCGCCGTACTGAGCGGCATTGAGCGCAAAGGAGCCATTGTGGCAGAACATATCAATCACGCGCGCACCCTTACAGATGGGAGCAATGGCAGCGCGGTTTTCTTTCTGATCGAGGAAGAAGCCGGTTTTCTGTCCCTGCTTTACATCCACGGAATACAGAATTCCGTTTTCGCGCATTTCCACGCGATCCGGTACCGTTCCGTACAGAAGTCCGGTGGTTTCTTCCAGACCTTCAAGACGACGCACGGGAACATCATTGCGCTCGTAAATACCCGCCGGACGGATGACTTCGGCCAGAATATCCACCAGCGTGCCCTTCCACATTTCCATACCCATAGAAAGAACCTGCATTACCAGCACATCGCCGAACTTATCGACAACCAGACCGGGCAGGAAATCCGCCTCGCCGTAAATGGCACGGCAGCTGTTTTCATCGCAGAAAAGCTTGCGGTAGTCCCATGCGGTCTTTATGCGGCGTGCAAAGAAATCCGCATCGATCGGCTCATCATGCATGGTGAGCATGCGCAGAGAAATCTGGGATTTGGGGTTGTACAGCGCACGGCCGAGGAATGTGCCTTTGCTGCTGTAAATATCGGCAATGCCCGCAGCCTGATCGCCTTCAACACGTTCGATTTCAGAGGCATACAGCCAGGGATGACCACTTCTTACGCGGGTTTCACGCGTTTTTCTCAGCGTAATTTTTGTCACGGTTTGATCCTCCGGCATTCCAGATAATAGCGCTTGTCGTTTGCATGGCCCATGGAGAACGCCTTGCGGGGCAGTGCGCCGTATGCACGCACCTGCGGGAACAGTTCCTTCTTATTTAATACCTGCAGAAGCATGCCAACCGCACCTTCGGCCGCCAGCTTGCGCACAACATCCGCGCCGTGAATGTAGTCCACCTCTGCGCCGTTTTCACGAATCCACTGATCAACAAAGGGCTGAATATCCGCAAGAACCGCGTCGAAGGATTCTTCCTTATCGCCAACGATAAGGGTGACCTTATCGCCCTTCGGGAAAGCATTCGCAAAATCATTCAGGAACTTTTCACCGTCCGCACCGAAAATTGCGCGGTGAATCGGCTCAAATACCAGCGCCGGATCATAGAGGTTGACGATTTCCACCAGCGCATATCGTGCCAGCGGATTGGGATTGTTCAGGTAGCACTGCCTTGCGGCTGCGAGGGAATGGTTACCGTCGCCAACGGCGAAAAGCATGCCTTCCGTTTCCAGTTTCAGAGCGGTTTCTTCCACGGTTTCGCTGTCAACCTTCCAGCCGCGGATGTGACCGCCGCCCTGCATCAGATCGAAATCATACAGCAGTTCAAAGCTGTCGCGCTTTTCATACAGCGGCTCAATCAGCGTTTTATCCGGGTCATCCGCCAGCAGCATAACGTGCGGAAGTTCCACGGGAGCGCCCTCGCGGATTTTTACGCGCGGCGGTACGCGTTCCAGAATCGTACCCTCCGTCGCACGGATGCGCGGCTTTGCGCCCGGCATAAAGTCATATGCCTCCAGATCGATTTCCGCCATAAGACCAAGACGCTTGCCATCGGTGGTTTCGCGCTCGACCAGAATATATCCGTTTACCTCGCGCGTAAGCACGCCGGAAAGATATTCCTTCATCGTTTCATTGATCTTGGCAATGCGCGCATCGCCCTGGGAAAGCCATGCTTCCGGATAAATAATATTCAGCGTGCTGGGCTCGCCCGCAGTGATCGTTTCGGTTTCCTGCCAGTATTCTTTCTGCGAAGTGAACTGGTCGCATGCTACGACCGCCCACTTTTCCATGCTGCACTTTGCATCCGGCAAAAGAACGCGCGGTGCGCGAATAATCGTATCCATAAAAAGTCATTCCTCCAATCGTCACCCTATTGTACCAAACGAATCGAAGATTGTAAACCACACAAACGTATGTTATAATGGTTGCGGAGGGAAAATCTATGGAAAATAATACAATCAGAATCAATAAATATCTCGCCGATTCCGGCGTATGTTCCCGCCGCGAGGCAGACCGCATGATTGAAGACGGACGCGTCCGCATAGACGGCGTCCGGGCAGTGCTTGGCGACGTCGTAGGCCCGGATTCCAAGGTGCTGGTGGACGGTTCCCCAATCAAGCCCAAGAGCAAAAAAGTTTATATCGCGCTGAACAAGCCTGTTGGCATCGTCTGCACGGCCGACCCGCGCGAACCGGACAATATTGTGGATTTCATCGGCCACAAGGAGCGTATCTATCCCATCGGTCGCCTGGATAAGGACAGCGAAGGGCTGATTCTGCTCACCAGTGACGGCGACATCGTGAATAAAATTCTGCGCGCAGGCGGCGGGCACGAAAAGGAATACGAAGTCGAGGTAGATAAGCCCGTAACGGAAGAATTTTTGCGCTCCATGGCAAGCGGCGTTCCGATTCTGGATACCGTGACCCTGCCGTGCAAAATCCGCAAAACAGGCGAAAAGCGGTTCACCCTCACGCTTGTGCAAGGACTGAACCGCCAAATCCGCAGAATGTGCCTGTATCTGGGCTATAATGTTGTAAGCCTGAAACGGGTGCGCATCATGAACATCCGTCTGGGCGAACTCAAATCCGGCCACTGGCGCAATCTTACCCCGCAGGAATTGAAAGCGCTTATGGGAAAACTGTAATCTACTCCAGAATGATCGCGCCGTTCGCTTCAAACCGCGTCAGCACAACCGTTTCCAGTTCGCGCATGCATTTATCAAGAAGGGCCATCGCTTCATCCGTGGAGCGACTGGTCTTTTTTGCAAGCGCATATTCGGAATAGAACTGTTCCACACGGTTGTATATTCCGGTATCCAGCACCGAATATTCACTTCCGTAGCCGCTCACCAGAATATTATTGATCGCCATAGCCGTGTTGAGATGCTGCTTCACACTGGGCAGTATAGCACCATCGAAATCAGCGCCGTTCTTATGAATCCCGTCGTAAGTTCTGAGAGCAAATACGAGTTCCGACTGCATCTCCTGTGCAAGTGCCAGAAGAACCCTGTCGCTTTGTTCCTCTGCGCGGCTTTTATAGGACTCCATCACCGAAAGGCTGACCACAAGCGCAAGGATCACAGCGAGCGCGGCATATCCCGTGTACATCCATATTCTTTTTTTTGCATCAATAGCGGGCTGCAGATTTTCCTGCATGCAACTGACCTCCTTGCCAAACATGCAATGTATATTCCCCATTGCATATCCAACAAAATATTCTGTATATCCATAATTATATACGCTGTAACCCCCTTTAATTCCTGCATTTTCCAAAAAATTATGCGCATAACGCCAATTTTTATTCGATACTTACAATGCATATATTCAAAGCCTGTCGATTTTTGAAGGATAAAATGTGCATTATTATCCTTCAAATTTTTCAGATAACCGGATTTTCAGACAAAATCCCGTCATCCGGTCAAAAAAAATCCGGAGAGGCTGTGTCCGCGCGTCCATCCGTTTTTTACATTGAAGGATGGTATAAAAACGGATTGTGTGCTATACTTTCCTCATCTGTTTTCTGCTACAAATACACGTACACTTTCTATGAATATTCTCAGGGAGGCTGCATAATGTATTATGACGAACGGCCCCGCCGGGCAAAGCCCGCGCCTAAAGCCGAAAAAAAAGCGCCGGATGACGCCCCGCGCAAAAAGCGCGGATGCCTTTTCCGACTGTTCAGCCTTTTTCTGAAGCTCGCACTTCTTGCGGCCGTTTTGGTTGGTTTGCTGATTGTATATCCCGCAGGGCTTTTTTCAGGCGCCCGTGACGTAAGCGCCTCCGGAAATCTGCCGGGCGGCTATGTCAACATCCTGCTTTTGGGAGTTGATGTTGATGCAAATTATACCCATCGTTCCGACAGCATCATCATCGCATCCATCGGCTCGGGCGAAATCAAGCTCACAAGCCTTCTGCGGGATACTCTGGTCGATATTCCGGGCTACGGGCAGGGCAAGCTGAACTCCGCATATGCTTACGGCGGCCCGGAGCTTATGATGCGCACCATCAACGAAGCCTATGAAATGAATATCACGCACTATGCAACGGTGGATTATTTTGCCTTTCCGCCGCTGATTGACGCAGTTGGCGGCATAGATATTCCTGTAACCGAAGCAGAGCTTTACGAAGTGAACCGGAATATCACCCAGTGCTGGAAGGGATTTCAGGACAGGGGCTATACCATTATACCGCTGGAATCCTGGGGGGAAAGCGTGCATCTTGACGGCATTCAATCCCTTGCCTATGCACGCATCCGAAAAATCGGCTACGACTATGCCCGAACCAGCCGCCAACGCACCGTCCTTAACGCTTTTCTGAACAAGGCCAAATCGCAGATGTACAACCCAATAAAAGCATATTCTCTCGCAAAGACCGCACTTTCCGAGCTTACCACCAATCTGAATGCGGTTGATCTTCTCAGCCTCGGCGTAAAAGCGCTTCTTTCCGGAGATATGCAGCAGCTGCGTCTGCCTGCCGACCACGCATTCACCGAAGACGGTTCCTATCTTGTACCGGACTGGGAAAAGAATCGTCAAATCCTAAAGGAGTTCATTTATGAATAATCGCTGCCTGATTGCAATCTTTGTTCTTCTTGTTTTGATCACCGTATTTATATGGGGCAATTCCGTACTTCCGACCGAAAAATCCGGCAAGCTCAGTGCCGGATTTGAAGAATGGCTTGCCGGTCTTTTCGGACTTGAAGAGCTTCCGTTTGATGTGCGCAAAGCAGCGCATTTCTGCGAGTACGCCGCGTTCGGATTTCTGATCTCCGTATTTGCCGTCCTGCGAAAACGCCTGACACCTGTTTATCTTTTCTGCTACATTTCAACTGGTTTGTTTGTCTCCGTAGTGGATGAATCCATACAGATTCTTTCACTGCGCGGACCCATGGTAGCAGATGTTCTTCTGGACTTTGCCGGGTTTCTCCTAGGATTCGGTATATTTTTCCTGCTGCACCGGATTTTTCGCCCAAAACGCGCGCAATAAACGGCCCGCCTCTTGCTCATTCTCTGCCCGGCGCACCTTCCAATGCGGAGGAAGAAGATGCTCATACCGTTCTTCAAAAAAGCGGTCATCAATAAGCAGCACCGTTCCCCTGTCTGCTTCCGATCGGATTACTCGCCCGGCTGCCTGCAAAACGCGAATCAGACCGGGATATACATAGGCCATCTCAAAGCCGCTGCCCTCGCCGTCATCCACAAGCGAAGCAAACATATCTCTTTCGAATCCCAATTGCGGCATACCCACGCCGATAATGGCTGCGCCGCTCAGGCGGTTACCGGGCAAATCGACACCCTCGGCGAATACGCCGCCCATCACAATGAATGCGACCATGCTTATACGCGGGTCGCTTTTAAATTGCGCCAGAAACGCATCCCTGTCTTCTTCCTTCATATCAGACGATTGCACAATCAGCCGCACCTGCGGATACATCGCCTGAAACAATTCCCTTACCATTTCAAGATATGCATAGGAAGGAAAGCATGCAATATAGTTTCCCGTATGCGCTGCAGTCAGCATATATATTGATCGCGCCACACGCATAGCCGTATCATTCCGCGCAGAATATCTGGTGGGGATTTTAAGCGCTATGGGCAAAAAATTCTCCTCCGGAAACGGCGACGGAAGGTCGCAAAGCGCGTCGCCCTCACCCTGTTTCAGTCCCAGCAGCTGCGCATAGTAATGCATGGGCGAAAGCGTTGCCGAAAACAGCACGCTGCCCTTTGCGCGCGTGAGCGTTTCGCGCAGTTCATCTGTAGGAAGATAGCGCCACAGTTTCACTGTCATGTGCTTGCCCGGAAGATAGAGAACGCGCATCCTCTCGTCATCAAATCCCTCTTCAACCCGCAAATAATCCATCGCGGAAAACAGCGCGTCGCTCAGAGGTTCACACTCCAGCAGATGACCTTCGCCCACAGCTACAAGTTCGTTCAGTGCATCGTGTAGGGGTTTGTACGGAGTAAGCTGACTTTCGCACGATTCCAGCCCCTTATTGAGCTTGCGGAGCACATTTATAACCTCGGAAAGCGCCTTGAATATCTCATTTTCCTTGCCCATGCCTTCCCGCACTGCGCGTCTGGCAAGCCGCATGTCGCGCTCCCGCAATTCTGCCGAAAGCATATCCTGCGCACGCGGAAACAGATTGTGTGCCTCGTCCACAAACAGGGCATAGTCGCCTTTGACTCCCTTTTCGCCGAAAAATCGTTTCAGACGTATGCGCGGATCAAATACATAGTTGTAGTCACCGATGATAATTTCAGCCGTTTCCGTCAGATCCAGCGACAGTTCAAACGGACATATATCGTGCCTGCGCGCAAGGTCTTCTATTGCTTCCCGATTCAGCTCCTGCAAGGAAAGCGCCTCACGCAGAGCATCGCGCCTCTTATCGAAATAATCCTGCGCATATACGCATTCGGAAGGATGGCAGCTGGTATGTTTTGAAAAGCAGATTTTGTCCTTCGCCGTAAGCGTTACTGCACGAAGGTGCAGTCCATTTTGCCGCAGCAATCTGAGTGCTTCCTCAGCGGCATGCCGTGCCGTTGTTCGTGCGGTAAGATAAAATGCGCGTTCAATCAATCCTTCACCGATGGCTTTTACTGCCGGAAACAACGCGCCGAGCGTTTTTCCCGTACCGGTCGGAGCCTGACACAGAAGAACGCGCCCATCGCGCAGAGCAATATAGGCGTTTTTTGCCATTTTTCGCTGACCTTTGCGGTATGCGGCATGCGGGAAAGACAGTCCCTTTGCTGTGCGGCGGCAATCATCGCGCCAATCGCCAATCGCCCGAACCCATCTTGCATATTTGGCTGCATGATAAATGAAGATTTCCCGGAGCTTCTCTCTCGTATGAACGCGCGTGAAGGACGCCTCGCCGTCGGCAGAGTTCACATACGTCAGCATGACGGATACTGTTTCCAGCTGCCGTTCCTCCGCCAGAAGATATGCATAAATCTCCGCCTGTGCCCAATGCACCGGGCGATCGTTTTCGCGGATATACCGCGGATTTGCACGCGTGGATTTGATTTCCTGCACCGTGAAGACTCCGTCTTCCTCAATCAGACCGTCGATGCGTCCCTGCACATGCATGGGAACTTCTTCAATTTCAACGTCCAGCTCGACCGAAACTTCGCTTCGCGCACCTTCCCCATAGGCAAGCTGCAGCCGCTTATGCGCCTGTGCGCCTTCCTGCATGCGTTCATACGCATCCATAAACGGAAAAAGATCACCGCTTTCCAGCGAAAATTCCGCAAGCGTTCGCACGCTTACCGTTACCCTTTCCATCGGTATACCCCCTTTCTATTGACTTTTTGCCCTATTCGTGCTACATTGTATAAGGATATATAGGGTCAATTTGCCATTGACTTCATTATATAGACAGTATACACCACCATCGTCTAAAAGACAAGGAGGCATCATTATGTATTATCCGCTTCTGACTCAGCCCTATTTCCGCCACGGAGAAGCAACCCCCTGGGGCGGCGACAAACTCCAGCTCTATTTCGGCAAAAACTCGCCCGATGACCGCACCGGTGAAGCTCTGGAAGCCAGCGCTCTGCCGGGTATGTCCAGCATCATCATGAACGGCGAATTTGCGGGTCTTACCCTTGAAAAGGTCTTTGAAAAGTGGGGCGAAAACCTCACCGGCACCGCAAACTTTACGCTGCTTCTGAAACTGCTTGACGCACGTGACAATCTTTCCGTCCAGGTCCATCCCGATGACTCCTACGCCGGAAAGCGCCACGGCAAGCTCGGCAAGACCGAGGCATGGGTTATCCTCAGCTGTGATGAGGGCGCCAAAATCGCATACGGCATGCGTCCGGGTGCAACACTGGACGACGCCGATATGAAAAACGCCATGAACTGGGTCACCGTAGCCCCCGGCGACGTATATTATGTTCCGCACGGAATGGTGCATGCACTGGGTGCAGGCGTTCAGGTATATGAAATTCAGCAGTCCAGCGACGTTACCTACCGCATCTGGGACTGGGACCGCGTAGGCAAAGACGGCAAGCCGCGTGAGCTGCACACCGAGGATGCCAAGAACGTGGTACGCTCCTCGCTGAGCATGACCAAGCTGCCCGGCGCAACCGTACTGTGCGAAGGCGGCAGCCGCACCTATTATGTAGAAGACGAAAACTTTGAGCTTTGCCGACTGAATATCGCAGGCGATATGCCGCTGCCCGAAGGCCGCATGCTCTTCGTAACTCCTCTGCAGCCGTGCGAATTGGCATGGGGCGATGAGGTTATGGAGCTTGCTCCCCTTTCCACCGTTGTAATCCCCGCCGCACTTAAGGGCGTAAGAATCCGCGGCGATCTCACCGCGCTGCTTTCCGGAACTCCCGATCAGGCTGCACTGCGCGCAGAACTCGGCTACCGCGCCGAAAATGTTGCCGGTCTGGTATAATCACATCGGTATTCCGCCAAAGGCTTATGCTGTTTCTGTTTTGATTCCGCATCCCATGATTTTGCCCGCCCCCGCTTTGCCGGAGGCGGGCTTTTTTGTACCGCTTATTAGTTCGTACTACATATATATCAGGATGTTTTTCTGCGTGTTTTTCCCATGATTTTCCTCGTCAAATCTCACAATAATTCGACTTGTGATAGATTTCCAATGAAACTTAACATCATCAGTATTTAACCGATAAAAAAATACTGATACAATAAAGACTGTATATATAGGCTCCAAGGGTGAGGTATGCTCTTGTGCCTGTTTGCCGGAAATTCACGCGGAAGGAAGTGATCGAAATGCAGGATGAACAATCGTCCATCCGGGCGATTCCGCGCCCTACGCTTGAACGGCTGCCCAAGTATCTGAACTACCTGCGCGCAAAAAGCGAGCAGGGACAGACACAGACCTCTGCCGTTTCCATTGCGCAGGATATGCAGCTGACCTCCATTCAGGTTCGCAAAGATCTTGCATTTATCACCAGCGGCAAACCCCGCGTCGGTCACGATATTCTGCAGCTGATTGAACGTCTGGAAAATTTCCTGCAATGCAACAACAACACGCGCGACGCCGTTCTCGTGGGCGCCGGCCATCTGGGCAAAGCGCTTTTGTCCTATGGCGGATTTGACAATTATAAGCTGCGTATTCTGGCCGCCTTTGATTCGGACGAGTCTCTCGCAGGAACATCAATCCACGGAAAGCCCGTATACCACAACAGCAGGCTTTCTGAACTTACCGCCCGCCTGAATGCAATGATCGGCATCATCGCAGTTCCCGCCCCAAACGCGCAGTCCGTATGCGATGCGCTGGTTAAGGGCGGCATAAAAGGTATTCTGAATTTTGCACCGGTATACCTCAGCGTGCCCAAGGGCGTGATCGTCCGCAATGAGGACATCGCCGCATCCATGGCACTGCTTGCAAACTCCATCCAGGAAACATGCGCGTTGTCGTCCGAAGATGACGAGTAATATTAAGGAGGTTATATTCATCATGACCATCAAAATCTGCATCGGAAGTTCTTGCCATCTGAAGGGTTCTTACGCAGTTGTATCCCGTCTTCAGGCCCTGGTCGAGGAAAAGAATCTGTCTGACAAGATCACGTTCGCCAGCAAATTCTGCATGGGCAAGTGCGCC
The DNA here is from genome assembly GCA_015056055.1 of Clostridiales bacterium. Classification (GTDB taxonomy): domain Bacteria; phylum Bacillota; class Clostridia; order Christensenellales; family Aristaeellaceae; genus Alectryocaccomicrobium. Next base: position 64,231 of record SVHC01000013.1, read on the forward strand.
GAAGGCGTTTGCGTTTCCATCGATGAAGAGAACTTTGAGCACATCAACGCAGACAACGTAGACAATTTCTTCGAAACCGAAGTAGTAACCCGCCTGTAAGCAATCCCCCGCACGGAGGCAAATACTTTGAGCGACAACATTATTCTCTTAAAAGAAAACAATTGCAAAGACTGCTACAAATGCGTCCGCAATTGTCCCGTTAAAGCAATCAGCTTTGTGGATAATCATGCGCACATCCTCCCGGATGAATGCATTCTGTGCGGCCAATGCTATGTTGTCTGCCCGCAGGACGCAAAAGTAATCCGTTCGGATGTGGACAAGGTAAAAGCCGCCATCCGTTCCGGCAGACGCGTCGTAGCCTCGATTGCCCCGTCGTTCATGGCTGAATTCCGCGCCGGCGGAATTGAAGATATGGAGGAAACCCTCGCCCGATTGGGCTTTTCCTCCGCAGAAGAAACTGCAATCGGCGCAGAGCTGGTTTCCCGTGAGTATGAACGCCTGATGCGTGAAAAACGCCAGAGCATCATTATCTCCAGCTGCTGCCCTTCCATCAATCTTCTGATTCAGAAATATTATCCCGACATGCTCCCCTGCCTGGCTCCGGTTCTCACGCCCATGCAGGCGCATTGTAAAAAAATCCGCGAAGGCGATCCTGATGCATTCACTGTATTTATCGGCCCGTGCATCGCAAAGAAAGCCGAAGGCGACAATTTCGACTGCACAGACGTTGTGCTTACCTTTGACGAGCTGCGTCAGTGGCTGAAAGAAGCCGATATCGAACCGGTCAAGCGCGACCGGCCTCCCGAAAGCAATGGCAAACGCGCACGCCTGTATCCCATTTCCGGCGGTCTGCTCAAGACTCTTGATCCGGATCCGGATTACCGCTACGTTATGGTTGACGGTATCGAAGGCTGCCTTTCCGCTCTGGAAGAACTGCGTACCGGCGCTTTCCATGATATGTTCGTCGAAATGAACGCATGCGACGGCTGCTGCCTGAACGGTCCCTGCATCCGTGAGCACCGCGAAACCCGCCTGCGCGGCACCATGAGAATCGATTCCTACGCCGGCAGCGCCCGTTGGAATTCGGATCCTCTCAACGATATTTCTACCTGTTTCTCCACGAAGAAGACATGCCCTGTCCAGCCCGGTAACGAAGAAATTCAGGCCGTGCTGACCAAGATGGGTAAGACTTCCCCGGAAAAGGAACTCAATTGCGGCAGCTGCGGTTATCCCACTTGCCGCGAAAAAGCCATCGCCGTATGTCAGGGCAAGGCCGAAATCGAGATGTGCCTGCCTTTCCTGAAGGAAAAGGCCGAATCCTTCTCCGATAAGATTATCAATAACACTCCCAATGCAGTGCTGGTTCTGGACGAAGATCTCGTCGTTCAGCAGATCAACAAATCGGCTCTTTCGATGTTCAAGCTGCAAAATGCAGATGACATTCTGCACGGCCCCGTCGTCCGCCTGCTGGATCCCACGGATTATATGGACGTGGTAAACACCGGACGCAACGTGTACAACAAGCGCCATTATGTTGCCGAATACAAGATCTTTGTGGAAGAAACCATCATCTACGATAAGCAGTATCGAATCCTGATCAGCATCCTGCGCGATGTTACCGAGCAGGAAGAGCTGCGCAAAAACGATCTTGAGCTGCGTCGGCAGACTGCCGAAGTTACCGACAAGGTTATCGACAAGCAGATGCGCATCGTACAGGAAATTGCCTCGCTCCTGGGCGAAACCACCGCAGAAACCAAGATCGCTCTCACCAAGCTGAAAGAAGCGCTCGCACATGAATAATCTCTGGACTGAAACCGGCTATATCAGTCTGAATAAAACAGGCGAACAGCTTTGCGGCGACCGGGTTGAGGTAACCGGCGGCGGTGAGTCCAACCGAACCACTCTTGTGCTGGCAGACGGACTGGGCAGCGGCGTAAAAGCTAACATCCTTTCTACTCTGACAAGCAAAATTCTCTGCACGATGATCTCCGGCGGCATGTCCATTGAAAGCTGCGTTGAGACCATCGCGGAAACGCTTCCCGTATGCAGCGTGCGCAAGGTGGCCTACTCGACGTTCTCCATCATCAGCATTTCCGATAACGAAATTGCCGAGCTGATTCAGTTCGACAATCCCGAGATCGTTGTGCTGCGCAATGGTGTACGATACAATTACCCTTATACCACCCGTAAGATTGCCGGCAAGACAATTCACGAAAGCCGCTTCCCCGTGGAGGAAAACGATGTGTTCATCGCCATGAGCGACGGCGCCACCTATGCGGGTGTCGGACATCGACTCAGCCACGGCTGGCAGCGCGAAAACATCATCGACTTTGCCGAGGCAAATTACCTGCCGGAAAATTCCGCCAAGTACATTGCCGGTACTATCATTGATGAATGCAACCGACTGTATGAAGGCGAACCCGGCGATGATACCACCGTCGCCGTTGTGCGCATCTGCGCACGCCATCCGGTCAACCTGGTAATCGGCCCTCCCGCCACCAAAGATCAGGACATCAAGATGATGAACCTCTTCTTTGCCAAGGAAGGCGCAAAGATCATCTGCGGCGGCACAACGGCAACCATGGCTGCCCGTTATCTCCGTCGCGATCTCAAGCCCACCCTTCAGTATTTCGATCCCGAGGTTCCGCCCATCAGTCTGCTTGACGGTGTCGATCTGGTAACCGAGGGCGTTATCACCATCGCCCGCGTGCTCAAGTACGCGGAGGACTATCTGGACGGAACGGATCTTTCCGCCAGCTGGACAACGAAGAAGGATGCGGCTGCACTGATCGCCTGCGAGCTTTTTGAAAAAGCTACAGACATCAACTTTTTCGTGGGCCGCGCCGTCAACCCGGCTCACCAGGACCCCGATATGCCGATCACGTTCGGCATCAAGATCCAGCTCATCGAATCTCTTGCCAAGTGCCTTGAGCGCATGGGCAAGCAGATCAAAGTAAGTTACTTCTAGGAGGCACCCTTATGCGGATATTCGATACCGACGTTCAAAAGCTTAAGTACGAGATTCTTCGCGAAGTTGCACGTCACGCTTACGAAGACAGGCTGATCGATTGCTACACCGACATCCCCGTAGCAATGGCTCCCGGCCCGAAAGCTACCATGCGCTGCTGCGTTTACAAGGAACGCGCAATTGCCGTGGAACGCGTAAAGCTCGCCATGGGCGGCAATAAGGACAATCCGAACACCATTGAGGTTATCGGAATTGCCTGCGACGAGTGCCCGGTTTCCACTTATCAGGTAACGGATGTTTGCCGCGGCTGTCTTGCACATCACTGTGCTGCTGCCTGCCCGCGCGGTGCCATCAGCTTCGACGAGAATCAGAAAGCCCACATCGATCCCGACAAGTGCGTTGAGTGCGGCAAGTGTGCGGAGGCATGCCCCTACGGCGCCATCGCCAACCGCAAGCGCCCCTGCGAACGCGCCTGCAAGGTTAAGGCTATCTCTGAGGGCGAAAACCACGTAGCACACATTGATAACGACAAGTGCATCCAGTGCGGCGCATGCGTATATCAGTGCCCCTTCGGAGCAATTTCCCAGAAATCCTTCATTCTGGACGCCATCCAGATGCTGCGTGAAAGCGAAGCAACCAAGGCATTCAATGTTTATGCCGTTGTTGCACCGTCCATCGCCAGCCAGTTCCGTTATGCAAAGCTTGGCCAGGTCGTCACCGCTCTCAAGCGCCTCGGCTTCTATAACGTTGTCGAAGCAGCTCTGGGCGCCGATATCGTTGCCTATGCAGAAGCACGCGAGCTTGCCGAAAAGGGCTTCCTCACCAGCTCCTGCTGCCCGGCTTTCGTAAGCTATATCCACAAGCAGTTCCCCAAGATGGTGGACAAGATTTCCCACAATCCGTCCCCGATGGTCGCCATCTCCAAGTACATCAAGGAGACCGACCCCGAGGCGAAGGTTGTCTTCATCGGACCGTGCACTGCCAAGAAGGCAGAGGCTCAGAAGGAAGAAGCCAAGCCGTGGGTTGACTGCGTTCTCACCTTCGACGAGCTTCAGGCGCTGATTGACAGCCGCGACTTCGACGTCAGCGAGCTGGAAGAAAGCGATCTGGACAATGCATCCTACTACGGCCGCATCTTTGCCCGTTCGGGCGGTCTGTCTGACGCAGTCGTACAGGCTCTTAAGGAACAGAACATCGACTTTACCGTCAAGCCCGCCGTCTGCGACGGCATCGAGCAGTGCCGCATGGCGCTTCTCAAGGCAAGCCGCGGTGCCCTGCCCGAGAACTTCATCGAAGGTATGGCATGTGTCGGCGGCTGCATCGGCGGCGCCGGTTGTCTGACGCACGGCGCAAAGGATAAGTCCGAGGTTGATAAGTACGGTATGGAGGCGTTTGAAAAAACCATTGCAGACGCCCTCAAAGTGCTTTAACATAACAACTCAAAACCAAAAAGGAGAATGAACGTTATGACCAGAAAAGTTACCATCATCGGCGCAGGCAGCGTAGGCAGCACCATCGCATATACCATGGCAGTTAACGGTCTGGCGAGCGAAATCGTCATGATCGACGTCAACCACGAAAAGGCTCTGGGCGAGGCCATGGATATCCTCCAGGGTACTCCCTTCTGCTCCCCCATCAAGATCTATGCCGGTTCCTATGCTGAGGCCGCCGATTCCGATATCGTTATCGTTACCTCCGGCGTTGCCCGTAAGCCCGGTCAGACCCGTATCGACCTGGCTCAGACCAACGTAAACATCGTTAAGGCCATCACCCCCGAAATCACCAAGTACGCTCCGAATGCAATCTACATCTTCGTAGCTAACCCGGTTGACGTTCTGACCTACGTCTTCCACAAGATTTCCGGCATTCCGGAGAACCGCATCATCGGTTCCGGTACCATCCTGGATACCGCCCGTCTGCGTTCCCGTCTGGCTGAGCTCATGGAAATCAACCAGAAAAATGTTCATGCATACGTTCTGGGCGAGCATGGCGACAGCTCTTTCGTACCGTGGTCCTGCGCACAGATCGCCGGCGTAAACCTGGACGACTACCGCGCAAGCCTCAACTATGCAGCTCATGAGTATCCGGACTTCACCTATGAAGAGGTCGAGGACTACATGCGTACCTCCGGCGCCAAGGTTATCAGCCGTAAGGGTGCAACCTTCTATGCCGTAGCAATCTCCGTATGCCACATCGTACGCACCCTGTTCAGCAGCGTTAACACCGTTCTGAGCGTTTCCACCATGATGCACGGCGAATACGGCGTTGAGGACGTATGCATCTCCGTTCCCACCATCATTGGCCCGAGCGGCGTATGCGGCAACGTTCTGCCCCCGCTGACCGAAGAAGAACTGGCCAAGTTCCACAACTCCGCAAACGTTCTCAAGGGCGTTATCTCCCAGCTGAACATCTAAGCAGCGAATGATTGTATAAGTAAGAAATCAGGCCGGGAGTTTTCGGCACTTGCATTCGCAAATGTTGAATACTCCCCCCTGAAATCTTTCCACAATCACGAATTACCCGGATTCCTATACATTTTAAGGAGCGATATAGACCAATGGAATACAGAATTGAACGCGACTCCATGGGCGAAATGCAGGTTCCTGCCGATAAGTACTGGGGTGCTCAGACCCAGCGCAGCAAGCAGAACTTCCAGATCGGCGGCGAAATCATGCCCCGCGAGATCACCCATGCCTTCGGTATTCTGAAGAAGGCTGCCGCAATCGCCAACTTCAACCTTGGCAAGCTCGACGAGCAGAAGCGTACCCTGATCGAAAAGGCATGCGACGAAGTTATCGCAGGTGAACTGAACGATCACTTTCCGCTCGTAGTATGGCAGACTGGCAGCGGCACGCAGTCCAATATGAACGCCAACGAAGTCATCGCCAACCGCGGCAATGCCATCGCAGGCGAAAAGATCCTTCATCCGAACGATCACGTAAACATGTCCCAGTCCTCCAACGATACCTTCCCCACCGCAATGCACATCGCAGCGGTTCTCGGTATCGAGGATAAGCTCCTGCCGGAAATCGACGTTCTGATCGCAACCTTCAAGCGCCTTGAGGCCGAAAACGAAGGCATCGTTAAGAGCGGTCGTACCCACCTGCAGGACGCCACCCCGATCGCCTTCTCCCAGGAGATCAGCGGCTGGCGCAACATGCTTGAGAAGACCCGCGGTCAGCTGGTTCTCGCCCTGGAAGGCCTGCATGAGCTGGCTCTGGGCGGCACCGCAGTAGGCACCGGCCTGAATGCTCCCAAGGCATTCGGCGCAGAGGTTGCCAAGGCCTGCGCAACTCTCACCGGCAAGCCCTTCGTAACCGCTGAAAACAAGTTCCATGCTCTGACCGCTAAGGACGAGCTGGTATTTGCCCACGGCGCACTCAAGGCTCTGGCCGCCAACCTCATGAAGATCGCTAACGACGTTCGCTGGCTGGCAAGCGGTCCGCGTGACGGTCTGGGCGAAATCTTCATCCCCGAAAACGAGCCGGGCAGCTCCATCATGCCGGGTAAGGTCAATCCCACCCAGTGCGAATCCCTGACCATGGTAGCCGTTCAGGTTATGGCAAACGACGTTGCTGTTGGCATCGCCGCTTCCCAGGGTAACTTCGAGCTGAACGTATTCATGCCCGTCTGCATCTACAACTTCCTGCAGTCCGTACGCCTGCTGGCTGACGGCATCCGCTCGTTCAACAACAACTGCGCATGCGGCATCAAGGCAAATCGCGAAAAGATGGCGCACAACCTGCACAACTCTCTGATGCTTGTAACCGCACTCAATCCGTACATC
>SVHC01000014.1 GCA_015056055.1 Clostridiales bacterium
CTTATTGCTGGACAGGTAAGGAATAATACGGAGAAAAAAGGCCAGGAAACGTTCACCCCGATACTATGGAGCGTATCACAACGAAAACGCTTGCAGATGCGTTTATCGAGTAGCAGATCGAGAAAATCCGCGCACAGGTCGGTGAGAGGAAGGTGTTGCTCGCACTTTCCGGCTTCGTTGATTCGTCAGTCGTTGCCGCACTTCTCATCAAGGCAATCATAAAGCAACTCACCTGCGTTCACGTCAACCATGGACTGATGCGCAAGGGTGAGTCAGAGCAGGTGTTTATAACGACTATTATCCCAATAGAGAGGTATGTGAGAGCTGCATCGTAGAAGAGATTAGTTGTGACTACGGTATGCTTGCTTGTGAATTGTATTGTAATGATGAATTGACAGGCGAGAAATTTGAAACATTGTAAAGACAAATAAATTCCAATTTGTCGGGCGGTTGCATACACTTCTGCGGTTGCATTTCAATGCAACTTTGCAGCCAATTGCAACCCGTATCAAAAATTGCGTTATAATTCAGAAAAGCACTTGCAAACGCAGGTGCTTTTTATGTAAAAAATCTACCGGGAAGGAAATACGCACAGTACTGTCCAAAAGATTAAGGTACAGGATATTTGGTTATAATATATACACAAGCACTATCAGATAAATCCCATTCTGCTTTGTGAGTATGTCACGGAAGAATTTGCTGGATTTTGATATACTATGATCAGACAAAACGGAAGGAGAAGGCACAATGGCAGCTATGAAGATAAATTCGAAACAACTCAAGGAAATGCTTGAGAATAAAAAGACGGTTCTGGTGGATTTCTGGGCGCCGTGGTGTCCGCACTGCCTGAAAATCAATCCGGCTTATGAGCAGATTGCGCAGCAGTATGCAGGGGTGCTGGATGTTGTAAAAGTAGACATGGATGAGGATGAATCGCTTTGGGATGAATTGAACGTGGAACTGATTCCGACGCTCAGGCTGTATGTAGAGGGAGAGGCTGTTTCTTCTATCGTTGCACCCGAATCCAAGGCGGCGATTGATGAGTTTCTTTCCGGCATCCTGCCTGAGAAAAAGAAGGAATCCGTATCAACGGTTCATGATATGATCATTGTAGGCGGTGGTCCGGGCGGCTATACGGCGGCATTGTATGCAGCCAGAGCGGGTCTTGATACGCTTGTGATCGAAAGACTTTCTGCGGGCGGGCAGATGGCGCTGACTCATCAGATTGACAATTATCCCGGTTTTGTCGATGGCGTTGGCGGCTATGAACTGGCGGAGCAGATGCAGCAGCAGGCTGAGCGATTCGGCGCCAAAACGCAGAATGCAGAAGTGCAGAGCATGGATCTGAAAGCCAATCCCAAGGCCATTGTAACCAGTGAAGGAACCTTTTATGGAAAGACCATCGTTCTGGCGACAGGAGCCAACCCGAGAGAGTTGGGAATCCCGAAAGAAAAAGAACTGGTCGGACGCGGTATTGCCTACTGCGCGGCATGCGATGGAATGTTCTATAAGGGAAAGACCGTTGTGGTTGTCGGCGGCGGCAATACGGCGGCAGCGGATGCCTTGCTTTTGAGCCGTATTGCAAAGAAGGTTATTATTGTTCACCGCCGCGATACACTCAGGGCGACGAAGATATACCACGATCCTCTGATGAGGGCGGAAAACGTGGAATTCCGGTGGAACAGCGTCGTGACTGAACTGCTGCATGCAGATAAGATTACCGGCGTGCGGATTAAGAATGTACTGAACGGCGAGGAAAAAGAAATTGCTGCGGATGGAGTATTCGTCAGCGTGGGCAGAAAGCCTGCCACGGAACTCCTTGCCGGACAGGTCGAACTGGATGATTCCGGCTATATCGTTGCCGGGGAAACTACACAAACCAGTATCCATGGCGTATACGCGGTTGGCGATGTGAGGACAAAGCTGCTCAGGCAGGTGGTTACTGCCGTGGCGGATGGCGCTGTGGCTGTGCACATGGCAGAGGAGTTCCTGGCAGAAACACTGTGATTTCCTATAGGCAACGGGAGGAAATATGAGGATCGGAATTCTTTCGGATACCCATGGTCTTCTGCGTCCTGAGGTGGTAAGCCGCTTTATGGGATGTGATGCAATCGTGCATGCGGGAGATATAGACAGGCCGTCCGTGCTGGAGGAATTGTGCCGCATTGCGCCGGTATATGCTGTGCGCGGCAATAACGACAGGGGATGGGCAAGCGATATTCCTCATGTGTTGGATTTGAATCTGGGTGGAAAGCGCCTTTTCGTTGTGCACGATAAAAAAGATCTCCCGGATGATTGCTTGGGATACGATTTGGTGGTATATGGCCATTCGCACCGGTATGCCTGTGAGATGCGTGGTCATACCATAATATTCAACCCCGGAAGCTGCGGGCCGCGTCGTTTCCGACAGGAGATCACATTCGCCATGGCGGAAATTCAGGACGGCAAAATTCGCATAGAGCGGATCGACGTTGAAAAGATGAAGGAAAAAGCAAAGACTTCCGGGGAAAACCTCAAGCAGCAAATTGCAGTCATTATGCGCGAAATTGATAAGGGTTTCGGCTATAATCAGATCGCTGAAAGGCATGGATTTGACGTGGAAACGACGGAGCGGATCGTACGCCTGTATGTGACGCATCCCGGCGTAACTGCTGATGGAATCATGGCAAAGATGGGACTATAAAACAGGATATGAAAGCAGAACATACGCATCTCTGGGTAGTTCTGCTTTTTTTATATGCAAATTTCCGGATTCTCGCTTTGTGTCGTGTACTTTTTCAGGGGAAGGTACTATAATAATTCCTGAAAGGAGTGCTGAAAATGGATCAACAGAGAATCGGAAATTTCTTGAGGCAGCTACGCATGGAAAAAAAGATTACGCAATCGCATCTTGCCGAAATTCTGGGCGTTTCGAACCGCACGGTTTCCCGCTGGGAGACGGGTACCAATATGCCGGATTTTGCACTCTTGATAGAAATTGCGGATTTTTATAATGTAGATGTGCGGGAAATTTTGGAAGGCGAAAGACGGAAGAATATGAATGCACCCCTTAAAGATGAAATGGTTCGGATCGCAGATTATACAAAGCTGGAACAGGAACGACTTTCGAAGATTATGAGATGGATGTTTATTGCCGGACTTGCCGCAATGGCTGCGTATCTGCTGATTGAAGGAATGGAAGGGTATGCATACGCAAAAGGATTGTTGCTTGGCGGTACGACGGGAACACTGTTGATTGGGCTTTTGTATACGAGCAAATATATGATGCGGATACGGGAGTTTAAGTTGAAAGTTTTGAAAAAGAAGAGGATGAATGAGAGTGGAAAATAAAACGGCAGTAATCACATTGATCACATCAATGGTATTTCTGATATTTCTTCTGATCAATGCAATAAAAGCGCATAAGGTGCAGCGTGCATGGTTTATTGCCGGCGTGATTGTGGCGATAGGAATCGCGTGGATTTTGAATTTCGCAGGGCTATGGAAGTAAAGGCAAAGCTACCGCAGACGACTGAACAAAGCGTTTTCGGTAGCTTTATTGAAAAGGACAAGAATAGCAGTCGACTCGAAAGGATTCGTCGGCAGCGTATATTGCAAGAATGGGTTTACAGTTATTTAAAGGTGTGCTATACTGAACTTGCTGGAATGCAAAAAGAGATGCTCACAATACTATACACACCTGTAGGAGGAAAGTATGGCAAGCGCGGAAAGAATCAAATGGTTCAGCGAACTAAAATATGGCATGTTCCTACATTATGGGTTGTTTACGACTACGGGGCGCTGTGAGTGGGTATACCGTCTGGATGACTTTACGGTGGACGAATATGCACAGATGGAAAAGAAATTCACTCCTGACCGCGGCATCGCGCAGGAGTGGGCGCAGATGGCGAAGGAAGCCGGCATGAAATATATGGTTTTTACCACGCGTCACCATGACGGCTACTGTCTGTGGGATACGCAGAGCCATGACTACAACTCCGTCAAAGGAACACCCGGGCGAGATATAGTTGCCGAATATGTCGAAGCGTGCCGCGAAGCAGGTTTGGGAGTCGGTTTGTATTATTCCGTTGCAGACTGGCGTTACAAGTGCTGCTGGGATGGCAAGTATGAGGAAAGCGGCAAAAAGATGGTTCGCATGGTATACGACCAGGTTCGCGAGCTGATGACGAAATACGGGAAAATTGATATCCTCTGGTTCGACGGAGGCTGGCGCCCGGAAGAGATGAAGGCCGAGGAACTTTGGCTGGATTTGATCAATATGGCGCGTGAATTGCAGCCGGATATTGTGATCAATGACCGCACGGGCGTAAAATGCGACTTTGGCACGCCGGAGCGCACCATTAAGCCGGAAAAAGACAGGGCATGGGAATCCTGCCTTACGATCGACCCGGTAAGCTGGAGCAATGTGCCTTACAGTCCGAACAGAAAGACAACGGCAAATGTCGTTTCGGATCTGGTATCCATTTTGTGCGGAGGCGGAAATCTGCTGCTCAATACCGGTCCTACGGCAAAAGGCTGGCTGGATGCGGGTGAAAAGCAGACCATTCTTGAGGTGGGCTCATGGTATAAAAAATATGCCGAGGCATTCCGGAGCATCAGCGTAAGCGTGCTGGATGATTATGGTTCTCCGTTCTCGCCGTGCGGATGTCAGGCGCGCTTTATCGGATCGGATGATCCGCGCGTACATTACATGATCACCAAATGCTGGACCGGCAGTGAATTCTGGGTGGCAAAAGTTGGTACCGAAGTGGAGAGCATCACCCTTCTGCCGGATCACACTCCCGTGGAATTCCATACCAACGGCAGGGGCAGGCTGATCCTGACCGGTCTTCCGGAAAAAACGCCCGATCCATATGCTGCGGTATTCAAGATTACGTTTAAAGAAAAACCGGAAATGTACAAATTCCCGGATGAGATGCGCGGGTCGCTGTAAAATACATAATATGAGAGCTGCTGCAGAGTTGCGGCGGCTCTTTTGCGTATTCTTGCAAATAAGGAACTTTCTTCCATATGCCTGCGTCTATTCGGTATAATAAACAGGAGGACAAAACCATGAAGAAACTTTCTTTGCTGCTTACGATTGCGCTTGTTATCTCTCTTTGCACCATGCCTGCCGCGTTGGCGGAAAACTATGTACCGATCAATATGAATGAAAAGCAGATGGCTGCGGCGAATCTGTTTCTTTCCAACTTTACCGAAATAGGAATGGAAAAATGCAATTCTTCTTATGATGATAAAAATATGGTGGATTTTGCGCACGACCACATGTGGTTTAATGATTATGAGGCATATGAGTATGGCGATTACGCAAATGGGAACAACTGCCGCGTATCGGACGCACGCATCCGGGATATCATTGCAGCCTATTTTTACGACCCGACTGAGGTAGATCTGAGCCGGACGCGGTTTGACTATGTAGACGGCTATTATTATCACTGCGAGACTGGCGGTTGGTCGAATTGTGGATTTGCCCATGTGGTCAGCATCTGTCCCATCGGTGAAAACAAGTACTTTGTTTCTTTCTACATATTTGGCGGCGGTGAAAGATGGGAAAATGATGTGATGGATGATACGCTTGCAGAAATCGTAACCAAGTATCATCAGCCCAATGGCTTTGGTTCCGCGCTGATTTATGCGGAAGATTTGGAAGATCGAGCTACCTACAGGATGATTTCGTATTCGCAAGTATAATTGCTTTGTGACAGGCCTTCGGGCCTGTTTTTTTACGCTTCAAATGTTGAAAGATAGATAATCCTGAAGTAAACTATGAGACGGAAGGCCTGTTTGCGCAGGCAAAAAGCATACAGAAACATTCTGAGGCGAGAATGAATATGGAACAATTTTGCGATCTGCATACCCATTCCGTTTATTCGGACGGAACGGTATCTCCGGCGGAGATTATTCGTCTGGCGAAAAATGCCGGCCTTGCTGCGGTAGCGCTGTGCGACCACAACACGATAGACGGACTCGCGGAATTTGTGACGGCAGCGAAAAATACAGGCGTTGAAGCTGTGCCGGGGATTGAATTTTCCACGGATTATCTGGATGGCGAACTGCACATTCTGGGACTGTTTATTCCGGAGAACGCTTACGATGCCGTTTCGGAGAAATTGCAGGAGGTGCTCGCGCGAAAAGAGCAGAGCAATATTGATTTGATCAACCGACTGCAAAATATTGGAATTGAATTGGATTACGATGCCATTAAGAGCGGAATGCCGGGAGGTATGGTAAACAGGGCGGTAATTGCTGCTGAAATGGTTCGCAAGGGGTATGTAAGCAGCATAAAGGAGGCTTTTTCGGGAGTGCTCTCACCGAAAAAGGGATATTACCATCCGCCCAAAAGAATTGATGTATTCGAAGCGATACAATTTATCCGGTCTATTGGAGCTGTGTCGGTTCTTGCACATCCCTTTCTGAATCTGAACGAAGATGAACTGTGCATATTCCTGAAAAATGCGGTTCAGTGCGGACTTGATGGCATGGAAACGCATTATTCTACCTTTACCGCGGAGGAAACGGCGGCTGCATGCCGGATTGCGGAGAGATTTGATCTTTTGCAAAGCGGAGGAAGTGATTTCCATGGGGCGAACAAGCCGAATATATGTATCGGCACGGGCAAGGGGAATCTTCGGGTGCCGACAGATTTTCTGGAGATGCTTAAAAGTTCTGCAAAGAATGAATTATGAGAACGGTCCGAATTGTGAATGGAAATGTGAGCGCTGCGCGTGCTAACAAAATAGTGTCTTAAAATATATAGTTTGTGGTAGAATTGCGGTAGTTGATATGATATAATATATCGATATGATTTTATAATGGCGAATTTGGAGCTGTAAAAATGGTCTATGATTTGCAGAAAGCCGGAATCTGGAAGCGGATAGCGGCATGGATGTTTGATGGGATTATTTTGAGCGTTCTTGCGGTGGGAATGGGTGCGCTGATTTCCTTCCTGGTGGGATATGACGGATACAGCGAAAAACTGGATAAAGCATACGCAAAGTACGAAGCGGAATACGGTATCGTCCTTGATATCAGCCAGACGGCGTATCAGGAAATGGAAGAAGCCGAAAGACTGAACTACGATGCGGCATATGAGGCGTTAATTGGCGATGAGGAAGCCATGTATGCGTATAACATGATGCTGAATCTGTCGTTTGTGATTCTTTCTCTGGGCATTCTGGGCGCATACCTGATTTGGGAATTTGCCGTTCCGCTGCTTTTTGGAAACGGGCAGACGCTGGGAAAGAAAGTTTTCGGTCTGTGCCTGATGCGCAACGATGGGGTGAAGGTTAATACCATGCAGATGTTTGCGCGCACCGTACTGGGGAAATTTACGATTGAAACCATGATCCCCGTATATCTGATATTGATGCTTTTCTGGGGAACAATGGATATAACCGGCGTGATTGTGATTGCGCTGCTTGCAATCGGGCAGGCGGCATGCATCATTGCCACCCGAACCAATTCTGCCATTCATGATCTTCTTGCAGGAACAACGGCTGTGGATATGGCCAGCCAGAAGATTTTTCCGACCACAGAAGCCATGATTGAGTATAAAAAGAAACTTGCGGCCGAAAAAGCGGCGCAGCAGGAATATTGACAACGCGATTAATAATTGAGATAGAGGAAGGGAATTTGTATGAAAGTAGTCCTGCAAAATCTGACAAAAATCTTTCCGAGCCGGGACAAGAAAGCCGGCAAAGAAGTGGTTGCGGTCAACGATTTCACCTTTGAAATCCCGGATGGCAAGCTGATTGGTCTTCTGGGACCCTCCGGCTGCGGTAAAAGCACCACACTGTACATGATCAGCGGTCTGCAGAAGCCCACCTCCGGCAAGATTTTTTTCGGTGATGACGACGTAACAGAACTGTCCACCGAAAACCGCGGAATTGGTCTGGTATTCCAGAACTATGCTCTGTATCCGCACATGACCGTCAAGCAGAACATCCTGTTCCCGCTGCAGAATCTGAAGGGCGCGGACAAGCTGACCAAGGATCAGATGTTGGAGCGTGCCTACGAAGTTGCGAAACTGGTTCAGATCGATGAGCTGATGGAACGCAAACCCAGCGAGCTTTCCGGCGGTCAGCAGCAGCGCGTTGCCATCGCTCGTGCACTGGTCAAGATGCCGCGCGTTCTTTTGCTGGACGAACCGCTTTCCAATCTGGATGCCCGTCTGCGGCTTCAGACCCGCGAGGAAATTCGCCGCATTCAGAAAGAAACCAATATCACCACTGTTTTCGTAACGCATGATCAGGAAGAGGCAATGTCCATTTCCGATATGATCGTAGTTATGAAACTGGGCGTGGTGCAGCAGATTGGCAAGCCGCAGGAAGTCTATGACGATCCCACCAACCTGTTCGTCGCCAAGTTCCTGGGTACGCCGCCTATCAATGTGCTCTCCGGCAGGGTAGAGAACGGCCGCGTTTACATTGGCAAAGATGCGATTATGGACGTCAAGGGTGTGGAAAATCAGGAAGTCATCATCGGCATCCGTCCCGAGGGCTTTGAACTGAACGAAAACGGCGCTCTCAGGTGCGAAATGAACAATGTTGAGGTCATGGGCCGCGATGTGAGCATTGTTTCCACCAATCCCGCATCCATAAGTCCGTGCATCCGTTCCATTATCAATGCCGATAATAAGGTGGATCTTGCAAACAAGACCGTCCGTTACAATGTCAAGCCTCATAAGGTATTCCTGTTCAATAAGGAAACCGAGGAACGTATCCGCTACGAGGTGAAGTAATATGGTCGACAGTAAGCAGAAATGGAAGGCGTGGCTGTATCTGTCGCCGGCGATTGTTTTGCTGCTGGTATTCACGGTATGGCCCATCTTCAATACCGTCCGAATGGCATTTCTGGAAAATTACAGCGGCCTGAAGGCTGCTGCCGGAATGCAGTTCAACTTTGGTATCGGTAACTTCCTCAAGGTAATTGAGTACAAAAGATTTGTGCAGTGCCTGAAGAACACGGTTCTTCTGTGTGTGCTGACGGTTCCGATTTCTACGCTTCTTGCGCTTTTGATCGCGGTTGCGCTCAATTCCATCAAGTTCCTGCAGAAGGGTCTGCAGACGATTTTCTTCCTGCCGTACGTGACCAACTCCATCGCAATCGGCATGGTATTTGCCGCAATGTTCAATATCGTCGGTTCCTTCTATGGCACCGAAAACGAACTGATCGTTACGGCGGGCATTATAAACAACGTTATCGAGTTCTTTGGCGGCGAACACATCAACTGGATCAACTACGGCTCCACTTACGAGGCCAATATGTTCGTCATGGTGGTCTATATTGTGTGGAACGCGCTGCCGTTCAAAATCCTTGTTCTGCTTGGCGGACTTCAGAGCATCAACAAGCAGTACTATGACGCCGCAAAGGTCGATGGAACGCCCCGCAGGCGCGTGTTCACTCATATTACTGTGCCGCTGCTTTCTCCCATGCTGGCATATGTAATCATCACCGGCTTTATCGGCGGCTTCAAGGAATACACCAGCATCGTCGGTATTTTCGGCGAAAATATGGGCCCGCCCAATGATGCCGGCAGACTGAATACCATGGTCGGATTCATCTACGATGCGCTGGAAACCAACAGCCAGGGACGTGCAAGCGCTGCTGCGCTGATCCTGTTTGCAATTATTCTTGCAGTTACCATGATCAACAATCAGGTTAGCAAGAAGCGCATCCATTATTGATGGGAGGTGGAAACGATGTCTGAAAAGAACACCATGCAGGAAAGAAATATGACACAGGTTTCCGCCCGCCAGAAAATTGTCCATGGCGCAAGCAGAACGCTTACCTATGCATTTCTGATTGCGATGGCAGTAATCGTACTGTTCCCGTTTTACTGGATGCTGATTTCCTCGGTGAAATCGCTGGATGAATATCGCCTGAATGTTCCTACCTTCTGGCCGCGTCAGCTCCTTCTGAGCAACTATGTGGATGCGTTCAACACGGCAAGTCTTGGAAGACTGTTTTACAACACGATGCTCGTCGGCGTTGTGTCCACGATTCTGAGCCTTATCATTACCGTACTGTCCGCGTTTGCATTTGCAAGGCTGGAGTTCAAGGGCAGGGATACCATGTTTGGTCTCCTGCTTGCAACCATGATGATTCCCGGCGAACTGTTCACCATTACGAACTATTCCACTGTTACGCAGCTGGGATGGATGAACACGTACACGGTTCTGATCGTTCCGTTCCTGGTGAGCGTGTTCTATATCTTCCTTCTGCGCCAGAACTTCATGCAGATTCCCAATGAGCTCTATCTGGCCGCAAAGGTCGACGGAACCAGCGACTGGAAATATCTGTGGAAGATCATGGTGCCGCTGGCGCTGCCCACGCTGATTTCCATTACCATTCTGAAAATGATGGGCGCATGGAACTCCTACATCTGGCCCCGACTGGTTGCCAATGACGAGGCGCACCGCATGATCACCAACGGTCTGCGCAATGCGTTCACCGATACCACCGGCGACGTCAACTATCCCGTTCAGATGGCGGCCGTCGCACTCGTCTCCGCTCCGCTGTTCCTGGTGTTTGTATTCCTCAGGAAATACATCATGGCAGGCGTCAGCCGCAGCGGTATCAAGGGATAATAGGCAGTTCGTTCTGCCTGTTATATAATTCAATTCCAATGAGAAAGGAACGACCAATCATGAAGAACAGAATCGTGGCAACTCTTCTGGCTATCATGCTGATGACTGTGCTGGCTGCATGCAGCAGCACTCCTGCCGCACAGAACAACGATGCAGATGCAAATCAGACTGCTAAAGCTCTCAATTATGATGGCAGCGCAGTAGAAGTTGTATTCTACAACACCATGGGTGCCAACCTGTCTGCAGTTCTTGAGACCTACATTGCAGAGTTCAACAAGCTCTATCCGAACATCACCGTTACCAGCACCAACGTTGGTAACTACGATGACTGCCGCGACCAGATTTCTACCGAAATCACCGTTGGCAATCAGCCCAACATCGCTTACTGCTATCCGGACCACGTTGCTCTGTACAACCTGGCCGGCGCTGTTGCCACTCTGGACGATATGATCGCCAGCGATACCGTTATCACCCGCGCTGACGGCACCACCGAAATCCTCGGCCTCACCGATGAGCAGGTTGCTGACTTCATCGAAGGTTACTACAACGAGGGTAAGGAATTCGGCGACGGCAAGATGTACACCATGCCGCTGTCCAAGTCCACCGAAGTTCTCTACTACAACAAGACCTTCTTCGATGCAAACGGCCTGACCGTTCCCACCACCTGGGACGAGCTGGAAGCAGTTTGCGCCAAGATCAAGGAGATCGACCCCGAGTCCATCCCGCTGGGCTATGACTCCGAATCCAACTGGTTCATCACCATGTGCGAACAGTACAACTCCGGCTACACCAGCGCTACCGGCGATCACTACCTGTTCGACAACGAGCAGAACCACGCTTTCATCAAGAAGTTCAACGAGTGGTACAACAAGGGCTACCTGACCACCCAGAAGCTGTACGGCGCTTATACCTCCGGTCTGTTCACCACTCTGGAAGGCGTTAAGAGCTACATGTCCATCGGTTCCTCTGCAGGCGCTACCTATCAGCGTCCGGCAGCCACTGCTGATGGTTCCTATCCGTTCGAGGTAGGCATTGCCACCATTCCGCAGGTTGACGCCGCAAATGCTAAGGTTATCTCCCAGGGCCCGAGCCTGTGCATCTTCAACAAGGCCAACGAGCAGGAAGTTATCGCTTCCTGGCTGTTCGTCAAGTTCCTCACCACCAACGTAAACTTCCAGGCTGAGTTCGGTATGGCTTCCGGTTATGTTCCGGTAATCAAGTCCGTTACCGCCAACCCCGTTTACGCTGACTTCATCGCAAAGGCTGACGGCGGCAACTACGTTTCCGCTCTGGCTGCTAAGGTTTGCCTCGAGCAGAAGGATGCTTACTACACCTCTCCCGCATTCAACGGCTCCTCTGAGGCTCGCGACCAGGTTGGCGCTCTGCTGTCCAAGTGCCTGGTTCTGACCGGTGATGATGTTGATGCTCAGATCGCAACTGCTTTTGCTGATGCAGTTGCCGAGTGCGAATACGCCAACTAATTCGAATGACCGGCATGAAGAGATTTTCCGTTCTCCTGATTCTGTTTTGCTTGTTTCTGACGGCCTGTGGAAACGGTTCTGTTTCCACAGAGCCGCAGGCGACTCCTACCGCTGCGCCGGTTGAGAGTGTGGATTATGCCGCTTCTCTGAAACTGGACATGACCACGGATACTGCAAAGCAGGAAGTTACCGTCAAGAGCTTTATTGACGGCGATACCGTTCATTTCAATGTGCCTTCCGATGTGATGGAAAGCGGCGTTCTGAAGGCCAGATTCCTGGCGATCAATACGCCTGAATCCACCGGAAAGATCGAGGAATACGGAAAGGCAGCTGCAGCGTTCACCAAAGAGAAGCTTTCGAATGCGGTGTCCATCATCGTGGAATCCGAAACGTCCACTTGGAATCCTGATTCCACCGGAGGCAGGTATCTTTCCTGGATCTGGTATAAGACGGCTGCGGACAGCGAGTACCGCAATCTGAATATCGAGATTCTGCAAAACGGACTTGCCCTTGCAAACAGCGCAGCGGGCAACCGTTATGGTGAAACCTGTGTGGCGGCGCTCAATCAGGCGAAGCGTGAAATGCTGAATCTGTATTCCGGTAAGAAAGATCCGGGTTTCTATTACGGCGAAGCAATCGAACTGACTCTGAAAGAGCTTCGATGCAATATCGAAAGCTATTCCGGCATGAAGGTTGCTTTTTCCGGAATCATCACCGCAAACAGCGGCACACAGGGCGTCTACATTGAGGACTTTGATGCTGAGAGCGGGCTTTACTACGGCATGTACATCTATTACGGCCATGGTCTGAACGGCGCTGGTCTGGATGTGCTTACCGTGGGGAATGAAGCCAGAATCGTAGGCACGGTGCAGTATTATGAAGGCGGCGGAACCTGGCAGGTTTCCGGCCTGACTTACCGCATGATGCAGCCTGACGATCCGGGCAACATTCAGAAACTCTCCGGCGGTCACAGTGCTTCTTACGTTCTGACGGATGCATCCACATTTGTAAATGGGGAAGTGAACGTTGAAAACGGAGAATCTTTCGTTACTGCGCCTTATGCCGCAATGATCCTTGGCACCTCCGTGGAAATGCAGAATCTGAAAGTTACCGATATCTACACGACCGATAACGAGGATTCCTCTTCCAATGGTGCAATGACCCTTACCTGTGAGGCGGACGGGGCTGTCGTTACCGTCAGAACCGCTGTCCTGCTGGATAAGAACGGAAAGCGAATCACAGAAGAAGCTTATCTGGGTAAGACCATTGACGTGAAGGGCATCGTTGACTTCTACAATGGCGATTACCAGATCAAGGTTTTTGCTGCTGATAACATTACGATTAAGTGAAAGGGAGCTAACCATGAAGAAACTGTCTGTTCTGGCGCTGCTGCTGGCTGTATGCGTTGCTATGCTGGCAGGCTGCTCCAATGAAGCTGCACCTGTTGCTGAACCCACCGCAGAACCCACTCAGCCCGTTTCCGGCCTTGCAAATGCCTATGCATATGTCAAGACCATCTATAAGAATGCTGCTGAAGTTACCGCCAAGGATTATCAGGTTGTTGGCTCTGTTCCGGTAGGTGCCGAGACCTTCGAAATCACCTGGACCGTTGACGTTGCAGAAGACGTTGTTGCTATCGTAAAGGGCGAAGACGGCATGGTAACTGTTGATGTCAATGAAGCAAGCACTGAGGAAGTTGCTTATGTGCTGACCGCTTCTCTGACCGACGGCACCGAGACCAAGACTCTCTCCTGGAATCATGTACTGCCCGCAACCATGAATGTTGACGGCATGACCTATGCCGAACTGGTTGACATGGCATACGCACTGGAAGACGGTGTAACCCTCGAGGATTCTTATCGTCTGTTCGGTACTGTTACCAAGATTGACACTCCCTGGAGCGCCGATTACAAGAATATCACCGTTACCATCGCTGTTGCCGGCTGCGAAGACAAGCCCATCATGTGCTACCGTCTGGCCGGTGAAGGCGCTGAGACTCTGGCTGTTGGCGATCAGATCACCGTTGAAGGTCAGTTCACCAACTACAAGGGCACCATCGAGTTCAACCAGGGCTGCCAGCTGATCGGCAAGGGCGAATTTGTTGACCAGAAGGCTCTCCTGAAGGCTGCTTTCGCACTGGGCGAAGGTGCTTCCATGGATTATCCCGCTGTTCTGACCGGTACCATCGTTAAGATCCCCACTGCCTGGAGTGCTGATTACAAGAACATCACCGTTGATATGGAAATCGACGGTCAGATCGTGCAGTGCTACCGTCTCTCCGGCGAGGGCGCAGATGCTCTGGCTGAGGGCGATGTGATCACCGTTGCCGGTATCATCAAGAACTATAAGGGCACCATCGAATTCGATCAGGGCTGCAAGCTGGTTCCGAACGAGGAATATCACTCTGTGAAGAACGCTCTGTCCGGCTATAAGCTCCAGGATGGCGAAGCTCAGGAAGTTGCCAAGACCATCACCGGTACCATCGCTACCATCGACACCGCATGGAGCGCTGACTACAAGAACATCACCGTTACCATCGTTGTTGCCGGTCTGGAAGATTACAAGATCATGTGCTACCGTCTCGCAGGCGAAGGCGCTGAGACCCTCGCAGTGGGCGACGTGATCACCGTTAACGGTATCCTCAAGAACTACAAGGGCACCATCGAGTTTGATGCAGGCTGCCAGCTGGTTGCCAAGTAAGACTCGCGCATAGAAGATGCCGCACCGAAATTTATCGGTGCGGCATCAGCATTCTGACAAACCCTGCAAATGCAAAAATCCTTACGAACAGTAAAAGAGTCGTAGGGATTTTTGCTTGCTGTGTCAGCTGCTCTCGCAGTCTGCGGTCACTTACGTTTATGTAAGCTCCCTTGTCTGCAAGTTTGCTTCCTTGCCTTGCAGGTTTTTCCAGACTCTGGCAAATCGCTGACTTTGTCAACGATTTAATGCCGCACCGAATTTTATCGGTGCGGCATTTTGTGTGGAAAGAATTATATATTCAGATGTTTCAGTGTGTTGTAGACCGCATGGTTTGTACGGTCTATGGTCAGCGGCGTGATGGAGAGATGCCCGTTCAGGGTGGCGTCGGTATCGAGGGAGTAGTCCTGCCTGTCCACCCATATGGACTTTCCGCAGGGACGGTACATGTCGTTTTCAATGGCATGGAAATCGTCCGAGAAATAGGGACCGCCCTGATGGGTGATCAGAATATCGGGGGAGGCACCGGGAATATTGATGTTATAAATATCATTCAGCGCAAGAAGGTTGTTTTTCTGAATGAAATCAAATACCCTGTCCAGCTGTGAAACTGCGCTGTCATAGTACTGTGGCGAAGTGGAAAGTGCCAGTGCCTTTACGCCCAGATTTGCAGCTTCGCATGCTGCACTTACGGTACCGGAATAGATGATATCTACGCCGAGATTCAATCCTCGATTTATGCCGGAAATGACAAGATCGAATTTCATGCCGAAGCCCAGAATCGCAAGGCGAACACAGTCTGCCGGTGTGGAATCCACTGCCCATGCGGTAATGCCGTCTTCCAGTACGACTTCTTTTGCCTCAAAGGGTTTGTGGATTTCAATACCGTGGCTTTTTCCGCTTTGCTCAAACTTCGGCACTACTGTGGTTACTTCGCCGAGATTCTTTTGGCACCATTTGATCAGCGGTACGAGCTGGGATGCGGAAACACCGTCATCATTTGTAATCAGTATTCTCATAACCAGCCCTCATGCGTTTCTTTGTAGTCTTTTACAAGTGCGTCTGCATCGCGGAGCAGTGCGTTTGCTTCTTCACGGCTGTATACGGTTGCGCCGCTGGCGCGGGCATGACCGCCGCCGCGGTAATTTTCGGCGATGGAATTGATGCATACAAATCGGGAGCGCAGACGAACGCGGACGGAGCCTTTTTCGTCGCCGGACTCGATAAAGGCAATCCAACAGATACATCCCTGAATGGAATCCAGATTGTTGATGCAGGCGCTGGCTTGCTCAAGGGAAAGGCCCATTTCTTCCTGCATGGCACGGTCGATATAGATGTATGCCACGCCGTTGGGGGTGATTTCAATCTGATTGTAGATACGGGCCTTGAATTTCAGATAGTCAAGGGTATCCAGATACAGTCTGGAATACAGTGTTTCGGTATCGATGCCGATGTCCAGCAATATTCCTGCATGGCGCATGGTATCACCGTTGACATCGCTGTAGCGGAATCTGCCGCTGTCTGTGACCATACCGGTGTACAGGTGTGTGGCGGCGAGGGAGTCGATTTTCAATTCGTCGCGGAAGGCAGCATAGAATTTTACAACCATTTCGCAGCAGGAGGACATATCCTCTTCAATCCACTGGTAATCGCCGTAGGTTTCGAGGGGGATATGATGGTCAAGCTTGATAAGTTCGCGGCAGAGGGTATACTTTTTGTTGGAAATCCGATCTTCCGAGGCAGTGTCAAGCACGATGCCAAGGGAGATTTTATATACGTCGTCGGAAACATCATCGTCTTCCGGACCCATGAATTCCAGATATTTGGCGGTATCGCTGTCAATCAGATATACATGCTTTTCAGGCCAGGTGAGCTGGATAATACGTTTTAAACCCTTGGTTACACCGACGCAGTCACCATCGTTGCGGATGTGGCGGAACAGCATAATGCTGTCGTATTCGCGGATTTTTTGCAGAATGATATTCATTGCTTCGTTATTCATGTGATTCTCCTGTAAGAATGTCAAGGTCGTGCAGCATTTGCATGGCTGTTTCGCGGTTCGGAACGGTTGCGCCGCTTGCCTTGGCGTGACCGCCGCCGCCGTATTTCACTGCAATGGGATTGATGTTCACACCGCTTGAACGCAGCTCGCACAGAACGCCTTCTTCGGTTTCTGTAAAATTGACCCAGATTTCCGTTCCGCGGATGTCAGCCATGGTATTGACCATGCCGCGTGAGGCGGTGAATGTGCTGACATTCATTTCGCGCAGTTCATCCTGCGTGGTGTAAATATAGGCCACACGGTTAGGCGTAAACTGTGTTTTGAGCAGGAACAGGGCTTTGCGCTTCTTGTTCTCAAAATCGTCTGCGTAGAGCTCCCGGAAGATTTCGTTGGTGTCGAATTCCTGCTCCATCAGAAAGGCGGCAAGCCGGAATGTGCGGGCAGAGGTGCTGTCGTAACGGAAACGACCGGAATCGGTAAGCATTCCTGTGTACAGCGCCTGAGCTGCGGCGCGGTTCATTTTCCAGCCGGATTCCATGGCAAGCTGCGTAACCAGACCACAGCAGCTTTCGAAGGTGGAATCAATGACTTCTTCATCCGCAATTTTGCCGCAGAAAATATGATGGTCGATGCGAGCGGTTTTTTGCGCCAGGGAATAGCGGTCATCGCTGATGAGTGCGGGGGCACCGCAGTCTAAAATGATGGCGAGTGCATTGCTGTACATGCTGTCCGGGATTTCATCCATTTCGGAATCTGCCATGAAGCGGAAAAAGCCTGCATCATCACCGACAGCATAAATGCGTTTATCCGGAAAGTTTTCTTTCAGAAAATGCTTAAGTCCCAACTGACTTCCCATCGCATCGCCATCCGGGCGACTGTGACGGTGCAGAATAATCGTATCGAAGGCGAGAATCTCTTTTATAATGGATTCAAACATACTAACAGTCATCCTCACTTTGATCAATTCGGTGGTTTTAATGAAATGCGCAATACATAGAAAGACTTGTGTCTTATTACTGCAGCGCTTATAATAGAGATAATACAAGGTGCTTCCGATAGCCTGTGCGGAAGCTTTCGCATATCGGAACATTATATTATATACTATAATCAAAACAAATGCAAATGTTTTTGGAAAATGGAGACGGCTATGAAGAAATTGCTTATAGTGGACGGCAGCAATCTGCTGTTTCAGATGTTCTTCGGAATGCCTGCGCGCATTATCGGGAAAAACGGAAAGCCTGTGCAGGGAACGCTGGGATTTATAGGCGCACTGCTTAAGATAATACGGATGGTGGAGGCTGACCATGTGCTGGTCGCATTTGACGGAGAATATATAACTGAACGAACGCAGATTGATGCGGATTATAAGCAGAACCGTCCGGATTATTCCGAAATGGCAGAGGAGGACACGCCGTTTTCTCAGCTTAACGACATATACCGCGCACTTGAATTTATGGGGATTCGCTATAAAGAAACCGAAACCTGTGAAGCGGATGACTGGATTGCGGGCTATGCAAAGCGCTATGGCGACCAAGCGGATATCGTGATTGCTTCGCAGGACAGAGACTTTTTTCAGCTGATTACGGAGCGTGTACATGTCTTGCGCTATCGCGGCAAAAATACAGTGATCTGTACACCGGAATCGATACGGGAAAAACTTGGAATCAAATCGGAACAATATGCCCTGTTCAAATCCCTTACGGGGGATACGGCAGATAACATTCACGGCGTGAAAAAGGTTGGTCCCAAAACTGCGGCGGCGCTTTTGCATCAATTCGATACTATGGAGGAATTGCTTTCCAATGCGCACCGGATAGAAAAGCCTTCTGTTCGCGAAAGTATTTTGTGCAGTACGGAAAGAATTCGCACAAATTATGCTTTGATTCGGCTAACCGGAACAGAGGAGCTTCCTTTTGAACCGGCAGAACTTACCTTTCAGGATTCCGGATTTACAACCACGCAGACTATGCGGGAGATTGGTTTGATGTAGATAAAAAAACAGGCATGAGAGAAGGCACCGTTAGGAAATTCTCTCATGCCTGATATTATTTTGTCCAGTATTTGCGGATAAAATAGGAGGGTGTACAGCTCCATGCATGGCAGAGGCTGTTGGTCAGATAGCTTCCGTAGGCGGAAAAATCAGGCTGACCGGGAATGTGCATTTCATGGAAAGTGACGGCGCCCCAGTCGAGCATCTCGCCCCAGAATTCGGTAAGCAGGGATTTGGCTTCCTGCTTCATGCCGATTTTGATCATGGCTTCGATGACATAGTGATACATGTACGGGGTGACGGGCTTTTTGCTTTCGGGTGAATTGAGGGCAGCGGTAAGAACTTCTCTTGCTTCTGCGGCTTCCAAAACACCGCCCAAAATCATCCATGCGGCAGAATGGACACTATACTGGTTCTTGTCGCGGGAGTTGGAGAAACGCTTGTTTTCGGCGTCATAGAGTACCTTTTTGGCGTTGGTGCGGCCTTCGTCCAGCCATTTGCGGAACATTGCGGCATCCTCCGGAAGAAGCTTTTCAACTGCCTGCACCATAAGATCAAGTGTGTAGAGATATACGCCGTGCAGCGGAATTATGCATTCAATACTGGGATACCAGTCGATGAAGACGAACCATCCCGATTGACGGGAGATGATGCCATCTTCATCAAGAATGGAATGCGCGCCTTCCAGCTGCGCTTTGACTACGGGGTAGATATCCAGGAAAGTTTCTTTGTCGCCGGTGTGCAGCACATAATCACATGCGGTGGCGGCGTAGAGCAGCGCATAGTCCACAAGATAGGTATCGCTTCCGGATACGAATACGGGATTTTCATATACGAAGGAACAGACGAATCCATGCTCATTTTTTTCGGAGGCGGCAAACAGATACAGGCAGCGCTTTACCAGTTCAAGATTGTTGAAGGTATAGTAGTTTGCCAGCGCTTCCAGACGAAGATCGCCGATCCAAAGCCTACGGTCGCGGCGCGGACCATCTTCAAATACGCGCTGCATACAATTTTTGAGCGTGTTGACAGAAACTTTGTCAATATCTGCCAGACGGGAATCGGAAAGTGCAGGGAAGGTAAGGCGAGAAAGATCTGCGCTTGTGGTCGCACGGAAGGCAAATCGGGAAAGCGTCAATTTCTGCGGCGAGAACAAAACGGTGATCTTGACATAGCGGCAGGCATAGCGCCGGGGCATATTGTATCTGCCGGGGAAGTCCACATGAATGATTTCCTCCTGCAGCCATGATGAAAGGAAGCTCGTTTGCGTGGAAAAATCCGCATCGATTTCTTTTTCACCTTCACAGAATTTCACTGCAAGCTTTACGGGTGCATCAATATATACGTCCACCCAATCCATTACAAAGGAAAAATAGCCCACATAATAATTGCCCAGATCCAGCGTAATGCTGTCACCGGTTTGGAGCGTGCGTTTTTCATATTCGGGCATTACGGTATATTCGTGCAGCGGCAGAAGATTTTCTTCGGCCTTTTTCAGATAGCAATTCATGTTGACAACCTCACACTAACTGGTAAAAATCAGCATCCTGCATAGAAGTATGGAAACTTATAACTGTGCAATACATTATAGTACAAACGGTTGCCGGGCGCAAGGGGAGCGGGAAATTGCATTTTTCACCGTAACATAATTTGGTCGTGTCACAAAATGTAACTGAGTAATTACCTAAAAGAAATTGCATTTTCCGTCCGGATTGGATATAATACAAAGAATAACAGGTATATCCGATGAGCGAGCTTATTGAATACTGAGGAGTGGTAATATGGCAATTTTTATTAACGAACCTTCTCATACCTTTAATGAGTATCTTCTTATTCCGGGCTATTCGTCCGCTGAATGCATTCCGGCAAATGTTTCCCTTCGTACGCCTCTTGTAAAGTTCAAGAAGGGCGAAAAGCCGGCTATCGAGCTGAGAATCCCGATGGTATCCGCCATCATGCAGGCAGTATCCGATGACAATCTGGCAGTTGCTCTGGCAAAGAGCGGCGGCGTTTCCTTCATCTATGGCTCCCAGTCCATCGAGTCTGAGGCAGCCATGGTTGCGCGTGCAAAGGCATACAAGGCAGGCTTTGTTCCCAGCGACTCCAATGTGAAGGCAGATTCCACGCTGGCAGACGTCGTGAATATCAAGAAGGCTACCGGTCACTCCACCATCGCAGTTACCGATGACGGCAAGCCCAACGGCAAGCTGGTTGGTATCGTAACCAGCCGCGATTATCGCGTCAGCCGCATGTCTCTGGATACGCCCGTATCCGAGTTCATGACTCCTCTGGAGAAGCTGGTCGTAGCCAAGGAAGGTACGACCCTGAAGGCAGCCAACGATATTATTTGGGAACATAAGCTGAATTCCCTTCCCATCGTTTCCGAAGACGGCAGAATGCTGTACTTCGTATTCCGCAAGGACTACGAGAGCCACAAGGAAAATCCCAATGAGCTGCTCGACGACCACAAGCGTTATGTTGTAGGCGCAGGTATCAACACCCGCGACTATAAGGAGCGCATTCCTGCTCTGCTGGCAGCCGGTGCAGATGTTCTGTGCATCGACTCTTCCGAAGGTTTCAGCGAGTGGCAGAAGCGTACTCTGGAGTACGTTCGTGAAACCTATGGCGACAGCGTAAAGATCGGCGCAGGCAACGTTGTTGACCGCGAAGGCTTCATGTTCCTTGCCGAGTGCGGTGCAGACTTCGTTAAGGTCGGTATTGGCGGCGGTTCCATCTGCATCACCCGCGAGACTAAGGGTATCGGCCGCGGTCAGGCTACCGCTCTGATTGAGGTTGCCAAGGCTCGTGACGAGTATTACGAGAAGACCGGTATCTATGTTCCGATTTGTTCGGACGGCGGTATCGTTTATGACCACCATATCACGCTGGCTCTGGCTATGGGTTCCGACTTCGTCATGCTGGGTCGCTATTTTGCCCGCTTTGACGAGAGCCCGACCGAAAAGCTGCTGGTCAATGGCAGCTATGTAAAGGAATACTGGGGCGAAGGTTCCAACCGCGCACGCAACTGGCAGCGTTACGACCTCGGCGGCGATCGCAAGCTCTCCTTTGAGGAAGGCGTTGACTCCTACGTGCCCTATGCCGGTCCTCTGGCAGATAACGTAGCCAAGACGCTCAGCAAGGTCAAGTCCACCATGTGCAACTGCGGTGCGCTGACTATCTCCGAGCTGCGCGACAAGGCAAAGCTGACGCTTGTTTCCTCCACCAGTATCATAGAGGGCGGCGCACACGACGTTATTCGTAAGGATACCAGCTCCAACGAGCGCTAAAAAGCAATATTGATCCGTTATAGCTAAAAATTGGCCTCATGCAATACAGAGTTCTGTGTTGCATGAGGTTTTTTGTATGTGTATCAAGGTACAATTGGCTGTTTCTTTGCTGAAAACGTGATATAATAAAATGCAATTACCGGGAAACTCAAGAAAGGGAAGCGGTGCAAATGTTTGCAAAATATATAAAGGACAGCCTGATTACAATTCTGGCATTGATCTGTGCTTTTGGACTCAGCCTGCTTTTTCAGTATAAACTTGCGGTAGAGGAACATATTACGACGGTCTTTGTATTTGCGGTGTTTCTCGTATCGCTTTTGACCAAAGGATATCTTTACGGTGTTATGGCTGCTTTTGCCGGTACAATTGCGGTCAACTATGCATTTACGTTTCCGCTCTTTGCGCTGGATTTTACGACGACGGTTAATTTTATCTCAGGCATTGTTATGATTTCCGTTGCTGTTCTGACGAGTGCGCTCATAACCAAACTGAAAAAGCACGAAGCAATGAAAGCAGAAAGCGAAAAGGAATATATGCGAGCCAATTTGCTCAGAGCAGTTTCACATGATTTGCGTACGCCGCTGACAACGATTTATGGTTCGAGTACGACGCTCCTTGAAAACAGTGCCGGGATGACGGAAGAACAGAAAATTAAGATTGTGGAGGGAATTAAGGAAGACTCAGAGTGGCTTGTTCGTATGGTGGAAAATCTGCTTTCCATTACAAGGCTGGACAGCGGTCAGGTGAAGATCATAAAAACTCCGACGGTGCTGGAAGAGTTAATTGATTCGGTAATATTGAAATTCAGAAAGAGATATCCAAAGCAGAGCGTTACAATTGAGATACCGGACGATATGGTTGTCATTCCGGTGGATGCAATTTTGATTGAGCAGGTCATCGTGAATATTCTGGAAAATGCGGTCCAGCATGCTGTGGGGATGACGAAACTTACATTCAGAGTATTCACACTCGGAAAGCAGGCTATTTTTGAAATTAGCGACAACGGTTGTGGCATCAATCCCAAAAGGCTGGAAACGATTTTTACCGGATACTATACCTCTGAAACTGAAATTGCCGACAGTCATAAGAAAAACGCAGGGATAGGCTTATCTGTGTGTGCAACGATTATAAAGGCGCATGGCGGAACCATTAAAGCCGAAAATCAGAAGACAGGAGGCGCAGTATTCCGTTTTGCATTGGATACGGAAGAAATAAGCAATGATACAGAATAAATACAAGATTCTGCTTGTTGAAGACGAAGTGAATATCTTAAATCTTGTTGCTACAATGCTGGATACCGCGGGTTATCAGACCATTTCTGCAAAATCCTGTGCAAGTGCCCAGACATTGTACTCATCTTATTTGCCGGATCTGATCATTCTGGATCTTGGCCTTCCGGATATGGATGGAATGAAGCTGATCGAGTTTGTTCGGAAAGATTCTTTAACGCCCATCATCGTGCTGTCTGCCCGCACAAATGAAGCAGACAAAATTTCCGCTTTGGATGGAGGAGCAAACGATTATATCACCAAGCCTTTTAACTCCGGCGAACTGCTTGCGCGAGTACGGGTTGCCCTGCGCAACAATCGGTTCAGCGCGGATGAAGGACGGTATCCCGGAAGAAAGTTTGCAATAAAAGACATGCAGATTGATTATGATGCGAGGCAGGTATTCATAAAAGGGGAGGAAATCAAACTTACACAAACCGAGTACAACATTGTAGCGCTTCTTTCTGAAAACTGCGGCAAGATGATGACGTATTCCTCCATTATCAAGGCAATTTGGGGAGGATGTGCGCAGGAAAGCAGCATAAAAAAACTGCAGGTCAATATGGCCAATATCAGACGGAAATTCGGAGACAAACCGGGAGAAACAAATTATATTGCAAATGAACTCGGCGTTGGCTACCGTCTGAATGAATGACAGAAATACCGGAATTGGTAAGATGCAGATATCTTAACCAATTCCGGTTTATTATTTGCCACATCTTAATTCGATGGTTGGTATAATGCATAAGAATAGAATAAGATGGGTAAAAATGGTTGGGAACCATTGAAAGGAGAATTTGAAGATGTCTCTGGAACAAATGATGCAGCTTGTGCAAAGCCTGATATGGCTGCTTGCAGGTGTGGGTGTATTCATCGTCGGTATGAACTTTATGAGCGATGCGCTTGAAAAGAGCGCCGGCGAGGGAATGAAGAGGCTGCTTGGCAGAATCAGCAATAACCGTTTTTCGGGTGTCGGTATTGGTGCCGGCGTGACCGCTATTATTCAGAGTTCGTCTGCAACATCGGTTATGGTAATCGGTTTGGTAAATGCCGGTGTTATGACGCTTATGCAGGCCACTCCCATTATCATGGGAGCCAACATCGGAACGACGATCACCGGTGTTCTTGTGGCTCTTAAGAACGATGTCTTCGATATGCTGATGTATTTCCTTGCCTTTGCCGGCGTTATGATGGGCTTTTTCAAGCATGAGAAGATCAAACTGGCAGGCCTTGTGTGCAGTGGTCTCGGCCTGATTTTTGTGGGTCTGAATGTTATGAGCAGCGAGCAGGCCTTCGGAAATCCGCTGGTTGAAACTCTGTTTCAGGGGATTTTCAGTGTTATTGATACGCCGCTGCTTCTTATTGTGGTCGGCGCGATTTTTACGGCGCTGATTCAAAGCTCTTCTGCCGCTACCGGCGTCGTAATCACTATGGTGGGAACCAATATTCTTCCGCTGGATCTCGCCCTGTTTATCGTACTCGGTGCGAACATCGGTACCTGCGTTACTGCACTTCTTGCTTCGGTTGGGGCAAATGCCAATTCAAAGCGAGTTGCTTTGATTCACTTTACGTTCAACGTGATTGGTACCATTCTTTTCACGGCGATTGTATTGATCTTCAAGGACCCGATGATCAGGCTGCTTGTATCGCTGTTCCCCGGAAATGATCCGATGTCCCTCCAGATGAGAGTATCGGTATTCCATGTTGTTTTTAATGTGACTACGACCTGTGTTCTTTTGCCCTTTGTATCTCAACTGGTTAAGTATTCCTGTACGGTAATCCGGGACAGGAATAACAAAGAAACAGAGCATGCGCTGAAGTATATCGATGACCGTCTTTTGTCCATGCCCCCTGTAGCGCTGATGCAGGTCAAAAAGGAAATGGATTATATGTTCAGCCTTGTGGAAGAAAATATAAGCCTTTCTTTTGAAGCAATGGGACTGGAAACACTTGCAAACGGCGACAAGATTGCCAGGAACGAAGATATTATCGACTTTACAAACGGTGCTCTGACGAAGTTTTTGATCAAGCTTTCTCCGAGCGTGGAGCAGAGCGATGAAGCGGTTATTGGTTCCTATTTCCATGTGCTCAATGACCTTGAGCGTATCGGCGACCATGCTGAGAATTTCTATGAAATCGCAGCAGAAATGGAAGTGAAGAAGATTGGATTTTCTGAAGCGGGTCAGAGCGATATTCAGAAGATGCTTGATAAGGTTATGGAAATGCTTGCCATTTCCAAGGATGCTTTTGATAACCTGAATAAAACCAGGCTTCACGAGCTGACTGTATTGGAAGAAAGTATCGATGGAATGAAGAAAGATCTTATTGCAAGCCACTTCGCGCGCCTTGCTGACGGCAAGTGCAGCATGGCAGTAAGCCCGTATTACTCCTCTGCCGTATCCGGTCTTGAGCGTGTTGCTGACCACCTTGTAAATGTAGGATACAGTATCGTTAACCCCATTGGTTCTGAAAAAGAAAACTGATCGACAATAGGAAATTAGAACGCCTCACTTGTTATTTGACACAAAGTGGCAATTAACAAGTGAGGCGTTTTTGTGGGATTTGTTCGTATGAAATAATGGGGTGTAATTCAATTTGATGAGGGAGTATTTTATCGTTTTATGCGCTTGTTCGCTTTGGCAGCGGCTATTTGCGTACAGTGTTTTTGCAGGAAAGGCAGAAAGTCTTCTTCCTTTCCGGTGGTGAAACCATTGCGGGCAACGATCAAGGCGCCTTTGCCGTCGATTTCCAGTGCGTAAAACTCACTCAGCGTGCGTACATTTGTGACCTGAGAATAATCCAGAGAGGCGGATTCTTCGCCTTCTGCGATGTAGATTCGGTCAGCAAAGGTTACGAGCGTTTCTACTTCTTCGTCGCCGTAAGCATCCTGACTGGCGCGAAGAATGCGATACATCGGAACAAGAGGGGAAAGAAGATATACCAGCGCAAAGCACAGTGCAAAAATACCTGCAATGCCTGCATTGGAAAAATCGCCGATAACAATAAAACAGATTGCCATACCAAGGGCAAGAAGAGTGCCGGCTCCGCTGCCGCGCAGAAGGCTGCGCAAAACAACTTTGCGGATATATTCAAGCAATATGGGCAGGGTGCCCACATAACGGTTTTCGAAAAAAGGCTGCATACATACCTCCGAAAAAAGATTGCTATTCATTATAGCGCGTTACGGAGCAAATGACAATACCCCAAAATGAAGTACGGGTTCGAGATATGTTGCATGATAAAATCTTTACAATGGACAAACGCTGTGGTATAATAGTAAATATGGGAAAATCGGTTGATACAACCATTGTCATTTTATTTTATTTTATTGAGGAAACTTTTGTTTCAAATGTGGAGGAATGATGATGAAAATGCAGAAGACCTTTGCGTTGAATGAGTCCTGGCTGCTGATTGACGGCAACAACGCGGATAACCCTGATTTCCATAAGAATGGTATACCGAAGGAGAATGCGGTTGAAGCACTGCTTCCGTGCTATACGCATATGTACATTCCGGATCATGTAGGTATTTCCTGGTATGAGAAAACTTTCAACCTTGATGAAGCTCTCGCAGAAGAGGAAGTAGCAATCCTGCATTTCGAAACTGCAATTTTCCGTACGGAAGTTTCCGTAAACGGCGAAATGGTGGGCGAGCATGTGGGCGTTGAAGATCCGTTCTATTTTGACATCACGAAGCAGCTTCACGCCGGCGAAAACCGCATCGTTGTGCGTACTTCCAAGCCGCATGAGATCGATGTCGACGGCTATACCTTCAGTGAAATTCCGCATCACAATCAGACGAAGACGGGTATGATCCCCGGCAACTGCTATAATATTTCCGGTATCGGCGGCGAAGTAGAACTGCGCATTCTGCCGCGAATTTATGTGGAAGACCTGTATCTTGCTCCGAACGTAGAAACGGGCGAGATCAATATGGAAATCACCATTTCCAACTGCGGCGAAGAGGCTGACGCCCTGATTTCCGTTGACGTTCGTCGCGCTCCTTCGGGCGAGATCGAGAATTCTCTGTGGCTGCCTGTATCGGTTGCACATGGCGGCAGCACTGTGAAAGTGTCCCTTCCCGTTCCGTCTCCGCGCCTGTGGAGTACGGCAGACCCCAATCTGTATGCAGTTACGGTAAACTGTGACTCTCTGTGCGGTACGCATACCACGCAGAAGAATACGGGTTTCCGTACGTTCTGCGTAGGCGAAGATGGCTATTTCTATCTGAATGGCGAGCGTATCTATGTATGCTGTTCGCACACGGGCAACTATATGCCCGAATCTACGGATAATATTTCCCGTGATCCTTCCATGCTTCGCAAGGACTTCCTGCTTGCAAAGGCTACGGGATTCAATATGGTACGTTTTATTGCCGGTGTAGCTATTCCGGTACAGCTGGATCTTTGCGATGAGATCGGTCTTATGATTTATGAAGAGCCCGTGGCCGGATGGTGCAGCCAGAATGGTCCGCATACCGCAGAGCTGTATAAGCAGGACCTGCTCTCTCTGGTAAAACGCGATCGTTCGCATCCGTGCGTAACGATTTGGGGTCTTCTGAATGAGACGCCTTCCGATGGCGCTACGAG
Source organism: Clostridiales bacterium (assembly GCA_015056055.1). Classification (GTDB taxonomy): domain Bacteria; phylum Bacillota; class Clostridia; order Christensenellales; family Aristaeellaceae; genus Alectryocaccomicrobium. Next base: position 27,903 of record SVHC01000014.1, read on the forward strand.
CGTAGTATGTGAGACTGCAAGGGATTCCCTGCCTGACCTGCGCAAACTGGATGATACCCGTCTGGTACTTTTCAGCAGCGGCCGCTGGGATCATTTCCCGACCGTAGGCTCCCTCGCAAATCCCGGCAGCGACAAGTGGCAGAATTTCTGGGGCAATGATGGCGATGCAGATTGCAACGTTGAGGAACTGGGCGACAGACACTTCTATCCCTTCATCGTTCCGCCGGTAAGCAAGGTTATCGATCATATGCGCTCCTTCGGAAAGGGTCAGCGCGGTCCCATATTTGTATCCGAAATCGGTGTCGGCAGTGCGCTTGACGTAGTTTCGATGACTCGCTGGGCTGATCAGGCTGATCTGGATCCGAATGCACCCGATATTAAGGCGATCCGTCAAATGAAGGATGCCTTCATGGAGGATCTTGAACGCTATGACTTCCTGCGCAGTGTTCCCTTCCCGGCAGAACTCATGCGCGGCAGCATGAAAAACCATATCTATTACCGCACAATGCTGTTTGATATTCTTCGCGGCAATCCGAAGGTATGCGGTATCAGTCTGACGGGTCTTCTTGACCACAGCATCTGCGGCGAAGGTCTGTGGATGATGAACCGCACCCTGAAACCCGGCATTGCGGATACTCTTGAGGATGGTTTCTCTACCCTTCGCTGGAATATGTTCCTTTCCAAGCCTGCAGTATGGGCGGGCGAGAAACTTGGCGTCGAAGCCTCCCTTGCCAGCGTTGATGTGCTGAAGGTGGGCAAGGAATATACTGCCCGCGCAGGTATTGTAACGCCCGAAGGACTCGCAGTGGATGTACGCACGTACAAATTTACCGTAACCGAAGAACAGGCAAAGACCATGGTTATTCCGGTATTCTTTGAGGAGTGGGATACGACCGGTCTCGCAGCAGGCGAATACATTTTCCGTGCAGAAATTATGGAAGATGCAAATCCGTCCGGCTGCATCAGGACGTTCCATATCTGCGAAAAGGCACAGGCAAAGGATGCAAAGAACGTATATGCAGCAGGTCTTACGCAGGAAGATATCGAAGCAGTTTCCGGCCTTGGATTTGCTGTAAAAGCGCTTGAAGAATATGACAGCAACGGCGTAATTCTTGCCGGCAATGTAGATGCTGAACTTGCTGAGAAGCTGCAGAAGATGATTAATGATGGTGCATGTGTAGTAGCTGCAAGGCTGAATACGAACACCTTTGCGCCGCCGCCGATCTGGTTTGAGAATAAGCTGAACGGCGATATTCTGAATGTTCTGCCTGAAGAGCGCAGGCCGGAAATCTGTCTTGCAGGCGACTGGCTGTATCACAGAGAAACCATCATGCGTCCTGATAGCCCCCTGTTCAAGGGAATGCGTGCAGGACTTGCTGATGCACCACTGTATACCGGCGTGACTACGGGCGCACATTTCAAGGCAGAAGGCGCTAAGGTTCCGGATGTTACCCATGCAATGGCATTTATGCCGGGCAACCCCGCTAAGGAAAGCTATCTTGGCGGATTCACGCTGGGTGAGTATAACATGGGCAAGGGCAAGTTCGTGCTTACGACGTTCTCGCTGCTCGACAATGCAGCCAAGTCCCCCTATGCTGCAAAACTGCTGATCAATATCCTTGAAAACGTATAACACAATTGAATATAGCATAAGGAGAGCACCATGAAGAAAGTTTATGCTCTGAATGATAGTTGGCTCCTTATTGATGGAAACGCGGCGGATTCCGCCGCGTTTCATCAAAATGGGATTCCTAAGGGAAATGCAGTAAAAGCGACACTCCCGTGTTTTACGCACATGTATTTTGAGGATCATGTGGGTATCTCGTGGTATGAAAAGACTTTTACCCTGGAAGAACTGCCGGATGAAAATGAAATTGCCAATCTGCATTTTGAACAGGCGATGTTCCGCACAGAAGTTTCCGTGAATGGAAAAATTGTCGGCGTGCATCTGGGCATGGAGGATCCTTTCAATTTTGATGTTACGGAACACCTGCAAAAAGGCGAGAACAGAATCACGGTTCGTACCTCAAAGCCGCATGACGAAGAGATAGACGGATTTACATTTGGTGAGGTACCGCATCGGAATCAGCGAACCACGGGATTTTTGCCCGGCAATAACTATAACACTTCCGGTCTGTGCGGCGAGGTGGAACTCAGAATCCTTCCGCGCGTGTATATAGAGGATTTGTATATTGCTCCCGATGTGGAGAATAAGGTAGTTCGGATTGAAGTCAATCTGGAAAACGTTTCGGCTGAAAAGGAAGCTGTTATCACGCTGACCGTATGCCGTTCTCCGGAAGGCGGCGTTGAGAGCTCCGTGCAGCTGCCGGTTGATCTTTCTGCAGGAAGCAATATTGTAAAAACGGAACTTTCCGTCCCTTCTCCCAGAATATGGAGCACAGAAGACCCGAACCTGTATTTGGTAACCGCAACCGTTTCCTCTGCCTGCGGAAAACATAATGCGCAGAAAAAGGCTGGTTTCAGAACTTTCTGCGTGGGGCAGGACGGGTATTTCTATCTCAATGGAAAGCGCGTCTATCTCACCAGTTCCCATACAATCAACTATATGCCTGAATCCACGCATCTGATATCGCGGGATCCGGAATTGCTGCGCAAGGATTTCGTGCTTGCAAAGGCAACGGGATTCAATACCATCCGATTTATTGGAGGCGCGGCACTGCCGATTCAGCTGGATATCTGCGATGAAATCGGCCTGATGGTGTACGAAGAACCGATTGGAAGCTGGAATGGGCAAAACGGACCGCATACTGTGGAGTTGTATAGGCACAACCTGTTCTCCATGATCAAACGCGACCGTTCGCATGCATGCATTACGATATGGGGACTTATGAACGAAGTTCCTTCTGTGGAACCGACCAATAAAGTCTGCTTTGCTGCGAGGGATATTCTGCCCGAGGTTCGGGAAATGGATGATACGCGCCTGATTTTCTTCAACAGCGGCAGATGGGATCATCTTGCAGATGTGGGGTCCATTTGCAATCCGGGAAGCGATAGGTGGGAGTGTCTCTGGGGAAACGATGGAAATGCAGACTGTGATCCCGAAGCGATGGGCGAAGTTCATTTCTATCCCTTCCAGGTACCGATGACGCAGGATGTAATCGATCATATCCGGGGAATCGGAAAAGGAAGCTCCAAACCGGTATTCATGTCCGAAATTGGCATTGGCAGCGTTTTTGACACCGTATCGGCAGAACGCTGGTTTATGCAGCAGGGGATGAACCCCGCTTGCCCCGATGTAAAGATGACCCATGAAATGAACTGCAAATTCAATGCAGACCTTGAACGGTATGATTTTGTGCGCAGCTTCCCGTTCCTGGGAAATGCCATGCGTCAGTCTGAAAAGAATCATGCTTATTATCGTATGCAGTTGTTTGACCTTCTGCGTTCAAATGATAATTTCTGCGGCTTGAACATTACGGCAACCCTTGATCAGAGCATTTCCGGCGAAGGCGTTTGGACGCTGGATCGCAAACTGAAGCTCGGCATTGCCGATGTGCTGGAAAATGGATTTGCACCGGTTCGCTGGAATCTGATCCTTTCCAAGCCTGCACTGTGGCCGGACGATAAGCTTACGGTGGAAGGTTCCATTGCAAGTGTTGATGTGCTGAAGGTTGGCAAGGAATATACCGCACGAGCAGGTATCGTGACGAAGGATGGTCTGGCTGTGGATGTCCGCACGTTCCGTTTTACCGTAACGGAAGAACAGGCAAAGCGCATGGTTATTCCTGTATTCCATGAGGCGTGGGATATGAAGGACCTTGAGGCAGGCGAACATATTTTCCGTGCGGAAGTGATGGAGGATGCAGATGTATCGTCTGTGAGGACATTCCATGTATGCCCGCGTCCGCAGGCAACCGGTAAAACGGTGTACGCAGCAGGGCTTACCGAAGCGGATATTTCAATGCTGGCTGCGATGGGATTTGCTGTAAAGCCGCTGGCGGAATATGAAAACGGTGGTACGATTCTTGCAGGTGCCGTGGATGCGGAAACGGCAGCGCGCCTTTCCGGCATGCTGGAGAGCGGAGCGAAAATTGTGGCCGCACGCCTTGCAAAGATTGAAGCCGCTGAACCGCCTGTGTGGTTTGGAAATGCACAGGATGGGGAAGCTCTTTCCATACTGCCCGAGGAGCGCAGGCCGGAAATGTGCTTTGTACCGGACTGGCTGTATCACAGGGAAACGCTTATCCGCCCGGAAAGTAAACTGTTTGCCGGAATGCGCGCAGGTCTTGCGGATGCTCAGTTGTATACAGGCGTGACTTACGGCGTGCATTTGAAAGCAGAAGGAGCACAGTTACCGGATAAAACGCATGCAATGGCTTTTATGACGGGAAATCCGATCGGGGAAAACTATGTCGGCGGATTTATGCTGGGCGAATACCATGTAGGCAAGGGTAAAATGCTGATAACGACTTTCCCGATTTTGAACAATGCAGCTCAGTCGCCGTATGCGGCGCAGCTTTTGAGCAACCTTCTGAATGACAACAGATAAGTGAGGGGTATCAAATGAAGTTTCAGGTGAATGAAAATCTGTATTATGCAGAAAATCCGCAGGTACAGAAGAATCGCTACCTTCGTATGAAGGCAGAAACTACGCCCCTGCCCGAATTCGAAACGATAAGGGATCAATTGCCCATCCCTGTATGGGATGGGCATGAGGATGCCGTACGCTGCTATGATAAAACGTGGCAACTGGCATTTGGCAATCTGAAGCCGGCCAATGACGAAACTGGTTTTGTATCCAATTATATTGACACCGCTTTCAACAGCCATCTGTTTATGTGGGATTCGTCGTTTATTCTGATGTTCGGAAAGTATGCCAGCCGTATTTTCAATTTTCAGAAAACGCTGGACAATTTCTATTCCCATCAGCATAAAGATGGATTCATATGCCGCGAGATTTTTGAACTGGAGTGCGGCGAGCAATTTTCGAGAGATGATCCCACATCTACCGGGCCGAACATTATGCCGTGGGCAGAATGGGAATATTTCTGTTCTACGGGGGATATGGACCGGCTTGAAAGCGTATTTGATCCGCTGTGCGCCTACTATCGCTGGCTTCAGCTGCATCGTTCATGGCCGGACGGCAGCTATTGGAGCAGTGGCTGGGCTTGCGGTATGGATAATCAGCCTCGCGTGGATGCACAGTATGACTGCATTGCACACCATGGCTTTATGAGCTGGATTGACGCCTGTGCACAGCAGTATTTCAGCGCAGGAATTCTGTGCAGGATGGCAGCTGTTCTTGGCCGCAGCGATGAAACGCGCTGGTTGGAAGATGAGCAGGATATGCTTCGCCGCACCATCAATGATACCATGTGGAGCGAGCAGGATCAGTATTATTACGATAAGCGCAGGGATGGTTCTCTGAATGGCGTGAAATCTGTCGGTGCGTACTGGACACTGCTGGCTGATCTGGTTCCAGAAGAACGCAAGGATGCTTTTGTTGCTCACTTGGATAACGAAAATGAATTCAAGCGTCCCAATCGGGTTCCGACGCTTTCTTATGATCATCCGGACTATGATGGTCAGAATGGGGGATACTGGCGCGGTGCTATTTGGGCGCCTACTAACTATATGGTGCTTTCGGCACTGGGGAAGCATGGCTATCATTCCATGGCGCATGAGATTGCCCGTACCTGTCATGAACATGTTGTGAAGGTGTTCAATGAAACGGGGACTGTGTTCGAAAATTATGCGCCTGAACGAGTGATGGGATTGTGCACGCCGGATTTTGTCGGCTGGACCGGACTGATTCCGATTGCTGTTCTGTTTGAGTATATTTTCGGGATCAAACCCGATAGTATGAACAAAAAGATTATCTGGCGTGTGAACCTTACGGAGCGCCATGGAATTCGCCAATATCCTCTTGGCGATGCAACGGTTGATCTGATTTGCGAGGCGAGAAATTCTGCTGATGAAAAGCCCGTGATAAAGGTTGTATCCGATAAGCCTGTTACGGTTGAAGTGATCTGGAACGATTGCGTGGAAGAGATACGCGCTTGATACCGTGTATGACGAAAGAAGCCCCTTCGCTGCATTGAATTGCGGCGAAGGGGCTTCTTTTAGAATAGCAGGGATATCACAGCATGGTTTTGACTTTCTCAATAAAATAGGTAAAGTTGGCAAGGGAAGTTTCAGGCGAAACGAGATGATCAGGAGCGATGCAGTATTTGACACCCGGGGCGAACAAAGGTTTCAGTCGTTCCAGTTCCTTGTCAATATCTTCAGGTCCGCATCCGTCCCAGAGAACGCGTTTATCAAATCCGCCCATAATCAGAAGATCGGGATACTTCTTGGCATATTCCACTACGTCGCATCCGGCCTGAACCTCAAAGGGAATCATCATATTAACGCCTGCTTCCATAAAAGGCTCGATCATCTGGGTTACGTTTCCATCTGTATCCACAACCATGATGGGAATACCGTGCTTGTCTGCAAAATCACGGATGCGGCGATAGTTGGGAGCCATAAATTCGCGGATCATGGCCGGAGAAATCAGAGGACCGGATTTGCCGGACATATCCTCCCAAATGTGGATAACATCGATGCGCATGTGCTCAAGCGCTTTTTCATAAATGGAAAGCCAGAATATGGTCAGGTAATCCATCATTTCGGCAATCAGCTCCGGCTCATCATAGAACCAGTACAGCAAATTTTCAACGCCGATCATATCGCGCAGAGTGCCAAAAAGGCCATAGGGATAGGAGCCGATTTGAATGACGGCGTGGTTCTTTTCGGCGTTGCGCACCCATTCGTCAATAGTATCGGGAATGCGGCCGGGAGTATCGGGATTCAGGCGTTCATCGCGCAGGCGAATCCAGTCCTCACGACATTTTACGGGGTTTTCCAGGTGATGGGGGAATACGGCGCTGTGCTTATGTACCAGCTGCAGAATTCCCAGATGGTTGCGCATCACAAAGGTGTCGCCGCGGTCTTCTACAATTTCTTCCTTAAATGCGGGAAAGTAACCCAGATCAATGGGCGCACACCATATTCCCGTATCCAATCCGAAAGCGCGGTCAACGGCGTACGGTTCGTCACTGAGCGAAAGCCCCTCTTTCTTCCAGCGCTCCGCTGTTTCGCCCCAGAGGCCAAAATACAGGAAAAAAGGCTTGCGGTCAACAGGCTCTCCCTTTACTAGATTGATAATTCTTTCGCGGTTGTTCATCTGGTATCTCCTGATGCGGTTTATTGTAGAAATATTTCAATAGGAGCAGGGGAAGGGGTTGCTGCTGCGGAATTTGGTTTTGTGCCGGTGACAGCGGCGAACAGCCAGAACATAACGGCAAGCACCAGTGCGAAGAGTACACCGATAACTGTACGAAGAATCCGTGAAACAGAAATGCGTGATTTTTCGGCAGGACGGCTGTTGGCTTCACAGGTGCGCAGAATACTGCCCGGATCCGGCGCATAAACGTCTGTTCGAAGCATTTCCTGTCTGGCATGATCTGCAATCGCGCGATCAAAGGGAATATCGGAAAGAGCACGGGAAAAATTGGCCTGTGCCTGTGTGAGAATATTTTTGGCTTCCTGCCGTGAAATCCCGGTTGCGCGTGAAATGCTGCTCAAGCCCAGACGACATCCAAAACGAAGGAAAAGTATGCGGCGAATTTCGCTTTTTTGCGCCGAAAGCCATGCACCGATATCATCCGACTCTTCCGCTATTTCAAAACAGGAAAAATTCAGAGGATAGGTGTCATCGTCCAGATGGGAATGCTGGGAAAATGCGCTGTCTGCTACGGCGCGCATGAAGACTTCCCGCATGGATGCCTTTCCTTCGGATGCAGATAAGGCGGTATTCAGCGCTTTGATCAGCGCAACTTCAGCGAGTTCTGCATTTCCTGTGATGGCATACGCTACGCGGAACAATTCGCGATAGTGAACTTTCAGATAGGACAAAGTTTTTTCAGAATAATCCGCCATATTACCTCACTCATGTTTCAGCTGTGCAATGTCGTCAAAAAGCGGTTTCATCTGCGCATACATGCGCTCGTATACGGGATATACCTCGCGGTATTTTTCTACCCATGCCTCATTGGGCGCATGAGCGGAGCGCGTGTGTGCCATTTTTGCGCCATGTGCATAGGAGGGGAAGATTCCTACGCCAACGCCTGCCGCGATTGCTGCGCCGAGGCTGGTGCATTCGCCGGGAGCGAAGTGTACCTGCGTTTCCATATTGAACACGGATGCGAGAATGTTCGGCCAAAGTCCGCTGCGTGCGCCGCCGCCTGCAAGCGTCATGGAATAGCGGCGACCATCCAGCTCCTGCATGATTTTGAAGCAGGAATTCAGGGCAAAGGCAATGCCTTCATAAACAGCACGCGCTACATGCTTGGGCTGGTGATAAAGACTGAATCCCATCAGGCAGCCGCGCGTGTTTTCGTCCCAGTAGGGCGTGCGCTCACCCATGAGCGTGGGCAGGAAGAAAACTCCTTCTGCGCCCGGGGAAACGCTGCGAGCAAGATTTTCAATGCGGGAAATTTCGCCTGCGGATCCGCTTGAGCCGGAAAAAAAGTTTTCCAAGGCCCAGTTAAAGGCGGCTGCTGCGCACTGAACCGTGCCGACCATGTGATTCAGCTTTCCGTCCATATCGATATAGTTGAAGGTGCGTGCCTGCGGATCGAGCATGGGAGATTCTGTAAGCTGGCTTACCCATGCGCTGGAACCGATATAACAATAGGCATAGCCGGGTTCATAAAGTCCCGCGCCGCGGGCTGTGCATGCGCCGTCGCCACCGCCAATGGCAACCGGGGTGCCTGCGTGCAGACCGGTGCGGCGTGCGGCTTCGCGCGTGATACGTCCACGAATATCATGTCCGGCAAGGATGCGGGGCATGCGGGAAAGCGGCAGATTCAATTCCTGCAGCATGTCTTCGGCCCAATTGCGTTTGTGAATATCCATGCAGCAGGTGAGGGATGCATCGGAATAATCCGTATACCCGAATTTACCGGTGAGCTGTCCATAGATATAATCTTTTATATTGACCCACCAGCATACGTTTCGGTACACTTCCGGCATGCGTTCGCGGAACCATAGAATTTTTGGCAGCGTATAATGTGTATTCAGGCGATTACCGGTGAGTGCGTAAAATGCTTCCGGAGAAATGATGCGGGTAATTTCATCGACCTGGGATGCAGTTCGCGAATCGGAATGGATGATATTGGGATGCAGTGCATGCCCATCCTGCGATACGGGAATGCATCCATTCATCGTACCGGAAAGACCGACGCAGGCAATGCGGTTTGAAGGAACCTGCATCAAAAGTTCACGGATTCCGTCGCATGCGGCATTGAAAATCAGATTCGGATCCTGCTCTGCCCAGCCGGGGCGCTGATATATGGTAGGATAGGTGCGCTTTACGGAGCAGAGAGCGTCGCCTTTATCTGTGAAAATGGTGCATTTTACGCCGGTTGTTCCGGCGTCGCAGGTCATAAGCAAATCATGCTCTGGCATGGATGAAGTCCTCCTGTATTGGAACGCAAAAAAACCGTCACAGAGTATGCGTGGGTAAGAAATGTGCCAAATATGCAGAAAAAACAGCATTGCGCTGCTGAAACAAATTTTACACACATCTATTATAACTGTGAATGAGCAAGAATTCAAGCTGTTTGGAGGATAGAGTTTTGAATGAGGTGCGAAACGGACGAAATGTGAAGTGAATAGGGCGTCAGAGGCCGATTCCATAGAAATTTGTACACAAATTATAGGGGATTTGTTTTTATACCGGTCATAGTTTGGATGAAATATTGATATATCATAGTTGCGGGAGGGATTATATGGATAAAAACAGAGGCTTCCGCATTTTGATTGCAGATATGGAAAGAAATGTACACGAAACGCTTGGCGATTGGCTGGAAAAAGAAGGATTCAGGGTTTCAAGTTCATATGATCAATATCAAACACTTATAAAGTGCAGGAGTGGGGCATTTGATCTTGTGATATTGGATGTTGATTTGGATAGAAAAGAAGGATTCGACATCTGTCATTCTATTCGCAGCCAATCTGATGTGCCGATTGTTGTTCTTACAAAGCGCGATGGAGAAAGAAACAAACTGAAGGGATTTGAAGCGGGAGCGGATGACTATATAGTAAAACCTTTTAGTGTACCGGAGGTGCTTGTCAGAATAAAAACTGTTTTGCGCAGGGCAAGGCCGGCTCATTCCGATAAGGGAAATGCATATATTAAACTTGAAAATTTGGAAGTGGATATGGATGCGTTCCAGGTTTGCTTGGATAAAAAGATCATTCCATGCACATCAAAGGAAACAGAGATTTTATGGGTTTTGCTAAATAATGTGGGAAAAGTATTCAGCCGAGAGCAATTGCTTCAGACAATTTGGGGCTATGAATATACGGGCGATACACGAGCTGTTGACAGTCATATCAAACGCCTTCGGGCAAAAATTTGTAAGAAGGAAAACAAATGGAACATTGCTACTGTTTGGGGTGTGGGTTACCGATTGGAAAAGAAGGAAGCATTGTGATACCTGAGAAAAGATTTGCCGCATGTGGGAGATAATGCTATAATAAAGGCATATACTTCCGAGTTGGCAGGTGAAAAAATGTACATAGCCGATTTGCATATTCATTCCCGGTTTTCAAGAGCTACGAGCCGCGATCTGGATGCGGCGCAGCTGGATTTATGGGCGCGGAGAAAGGGAATTTCCCTTGTGGGAACCGGAGATTTCACGCATCCTGCGTGGTGCGAAGAACTGAAAGAAATGCTTGAAGAAACGGATGGCGGCGTGTACCGCCTTCGCAGGGAACATGTTCTGGAATGCGAAGCGCAGGCGGATGAACCTCGATTTGTAATCAGCGGAGAAATCAGTTCTATCTATAAGAAAAACGGAAAGACACGAAAGGTTCACAGTCTGATTTTGCTTCCTACGCTGGAGGCTGCGCATGCGCTTTCACAGCGATTGGAAAAAATCGGCAATATCCATTCGGATGGGCGACCCATTCTGGGACTTGACTGCCGGGATTTGCTGGAGATAACGCTGGATACCTGTCCGCAGGCGATATACATTCCCGCGCATATATGGACACCGCATTTTTCGGTGTTTGGCGCATTTTCGGGGTTTGACAGTCTGGAAGAATGCTTTGGAGACATGACCAAGTATGTTCGCGCGGTGGAAACAGGTCTTTCAAGCGACCCGACAATGAACTGGCGTGTTTCGGCACTGGATGGGCTTACGCTGGTGTCCAATTCGGATGCGCATTCGCCGGCAAAGCTGGGAAGGGAAGCCAATCTGATTGAGGGCGAAATTGCCTACGATACGCTGAGAAACGCAATTCTCACCGGTGAAGGATTTGGCGGTACTATTGAATTTTTCCCGGAAGAGGGTAAATACCATCTTGACGGACACCGAAAATGCGGAGTATGCATGGAGCCGACAGAAAGTGCGGCGCATGATAATAAGTGCCCTGTTTGTTCAAAAGCCATGACGATAGGCGTGCTTCACAGAGTGGAGGAACTTGCTGACCGCGAAGCTGGTATTCGCCCGGAGGGAGCAAAGCCGTTTGAAAGCCTGATTCCGCTGCAGGAAGTAATCGGTGCTGCAATTTCGGCTTCGCCGGAAGGAAAACGTGTGCAGGAAATGTGCTTTAATCTGCGCAAGGTCCTAGGCGGGGAAATGCAGATTCTGCGTACCTGCGCTTTGGCAGATATTGAAGCTGCAGCGGGCTTTGCTGTAGCAGAAGGTATTCGCAGAATGCGCAAAGGCGAAGTGATGCTGCAGGGCGGCTTTGATGGCGAATATGGAAAGATTTCCCTGTTTGCGCCCGGAGAGCTTGCCATAATGGAAGGACAGATGGCGTTTGAAGGGCTTTTGCCTGAAAAATCCGATACTAAGAAAAAAACGTCCAAATCCGGCGTAAAAGCACAGAAGAAAACGGACGAAGAAGAGCCGAAGGAGAATATAACACCCGGGCTGAATAACGAACAGCGCATGGCGGTGGAAAGTGAGGAGGCGCACCTCGCAATCGTTGCGGGTCCCGGAACAGGAAAGACCAAAACGCTGGTTGAACGTATTGTGCATCTGATTGAAAACGGTGCAAAGCCGTCGGAAATTACGGCGGTGACATTCACCAATCAGGCGGCAAAAGAAATGCGCACGCGACTGGAGGAACGCCTGGGCGGCAAAAAAGCGATTCGCGGCATGACAATCGGTACGTTCCATGCGATTTGCCATTCGCTTTTGAACAAGAAGCTGCTTCTGGGAGAAACTCAAATGCATGAAGTTGTGCGTGAAATCCTTTCCGCAGCTGAGAGCAAAATGAGTCCGGCGGCTTTTTGTGGGAAGATTTCTGCAGTTAAGAATGGGCAGACATTGGAAATGGTCGGTTTGAAACCGGAGCTTTTTGACGCATACTGCGCAAAACTTGCAGAAATGAATGCAAGGGACCTTGACGACCTTCTCCTTGATGCGCTGGAGATGGATTTTTCCGGAAAACGTATGTTTACGCATCTTTTGGTAGATGAATATCAGGATATCAATGCGGTGCAGAGAAAACTGGTTCTGCACTTTGGAAAAAACGGGAAGACACTCTTTGTAATCGGTGATGCGGACCAGTCGATATACGGTTTCCGAGGAGCGGATGCAGGCTGTTTTGATGCATTACGGCGTGAACTTCCGGATATGAAATGCATCCGTTTGAAGGAAAATTATCGCTGTACACCGCAGATTGTGCGCGCGGCAGTGCAGGTGATTGCAAACAATCCGGGAGAAGAACGCGTACTGCATGCCAACCGTGCGGATGGGAAAAACGTACGCATTGCGGCGGGCGGCAGTGCATTTTCCGAAGCGGTATTTATTGCCAAAGAAATTGTACGAATGACCGGCGGTATGGATATGCTGGAAGCGCGGGCGGCAGAGGAGACGAGAGCATTTTCTGAAATTGCTGTCCTTGCCCGAACGCGCCGCCAACTGGATTTGATAGAGTCCTGCCTCCGTCATGAGGACATACCGTGCGTGATTTGCGGAAGGGAAAACTATCTGGAAAGCGATACTGTTCGCGGTGCTGTGGCATTCTTCCGTTCGCTGCTTGATTTGGAAGATAACGTGTCTTTGCGCACTGCGCTCAGGCTGGTATTTGGCTGCACGGAAGCGGAAGCAGAAGCAGCATGTGCTGCATGCCGCAATAAGGATTTGGATGAGGTCCTTTCCGATATGTCGGAGGGAATGGGAAATGCATCCCTTTGGGCGCGAACAGCGCTTGAATTCCTGCCGCGCGTGCAGAAGGAAAAGCCTGCAAAGCTGCTGGAAAAATGGTCAAAGCTTTTTGGTGACGATCCGGAAATAAAAAAGCTGCAAAGTGCAGCTGCATTTGAAGGCAGTATGGAGGCATTTTTGCAGTCACTGGTGCTTGGCGAGGAGGCAGATATTCGCCGCGCTTCGGGCAAGGAGTATGCATCCGGTTCCGTGCATCTGATGACGCTGCACGCATCCAAAGGCCTTGAATTCCCGGTGGTTTTTCTGGCCGGTGTGGATGCGGGAACGCTTCCTATGGAGCGCATGGGGGAGATTCTTCAGATTGAAGAGGAAAGACGACTTTTCTTTGTGGGAATAACGCGTGCAAGGGATGAACTGATTCTTACGCACACGGGCACGCCTTCCGGATTTTTGCAGGAACTTCCTCGAGATGTGGAATGGGGAAATATTCCCGCACGCAAGCGTGAGGAGAAAGTGGAGCAGATCAGTTTTTTCTAAAGGACAAAATAGCGGATTAAAAACATGCGGGACTGCGGCAAATACGCCTCAGTCCCGCATGCTTTGTCTGGTTGCTATGGGAAATTATTTGAAGTTCGCGATATATTCGCTCATATCGGCCAGAAGCTCATCCAGTTCGGATTCTGTCGGAACGACTTTCAGAGAGTCATACAGCATACGACACAGTCTGCGTGTCAGTACGGCGCTGCGCATGAATTCCGGGTCAAGAGGCTGCTTGCGGATGCCGGAAGCATGGTAAATGCAGGCCTCATAACCCAGCTGGTGGTAGGTACGGCCAAGCAGCAGGCAATCCTGATGGAAAGCGGCGGTCTGCTTTTCTTCGCCGGAAGCAGCAGCTTTCAGACGGTCATAACAGCCAAGCGCACGGTCATAACCGGCGATTACGACGGAAAGACTTTCTTTCAGCTTGTCCCATACTTCTGCATGCAGCAAGAATTCCGGCCACATGGGGATAAAATGCAGATTTTCATCCTTTTCGCGATCCAGTGTAAGGTTCAGCACATAGAAGGAACACGTCAGTTTGGTGAACAGGCGGCGCAGAGTCCAGTGCATGCGCTGGGTGTATCCGATAATTGCCCAGCGGGAAAGTGCATCATCCACTTCATACCAGGCCTTTACAGCCCACTGCGCACCTGCATCGCCGTACAGGGTACGTGCGGTTTCGAGGAGTACTTCATCCACTGTCTGGCCGGGTTTTGCAAAGAACTGTGTGAATGCCGTGGTATTGGCATCCTTTTTGCGATCATACACGATATCTGCCGCAACGCCCCAAAGGTCAAACACGCCCTCCACGCCAAGCTCGCGCAGCTGATCCAGACGCTGCACAGTAGTTGCGGGCGAGGGCAGGAAATAGGGCCAAACAGCCTCCGAGCAAATCAGTTCTGTCCAGCCGACGAGTTTTCTGCCCTGTTCTCGGCAGCGGTTTGCAAGGCGGATGAAGGAATCGCTGATCGGGGCATTGAACCAGCCCTGCGTAAGTCCCAGAGCCGTTCCGTGGTCTGTAACGGGCACACGCAGACAATCGGATTGATATTCGGCGCATTCCCACGGTTCGATAGCGGCGGGATACTTTCCGTCATCTCTGTTGCCGTACTTGAATCCCCAGTTGGTGATTGCCACCACGCCGATGTCCGTATCGATATGCTCGATCATGTCAAACATATCATCCCACCAAGGCCAGTTCATAATTTCAAAGCGCAGAGCGGAGCCTTCTTGTTTGGCATCGCTGTGCAGCTCGTTGATCCATTCACCCCAGCGCAGATATTCCGGTGTTTTTCCGCATTTCGGGCAGGTTTGATCGCATACCAGACTGTGAGAATCACCGCCAAAGAACATGAAACCGGCAAGGTCGGGGAAGTGATTTTCAACATCGCGGAACAGAGCACGGTAATGATCGCGTACAACTTTCTCACTCAGGCACATCGGCTTCATGCCGGAGCCGCCCCATTTGTCGCCGCCGGTACCAAAAAGGTGGCGGTATTTTTCGGCGGCTGCAGGATTTTCCTGTTCAAGATCGGTAAGGGTCATCGGACCGCGTACAGACATGTAAACGCGCAGACCTTCCTCTGCGGCCAGATCAATTCTGCGGCGCAATTCTTTCTGATTGGCCGCTATGCGGTCTGCCGGGATCATATCGGGC
The DNA here is from genome assembly GCA_015056055.1 of Clostridiales bacterium. Taxonomy (GTDB): domain Bacteria; phylum Bacillota; class Clostridia; order Christensenellales; family Aristaeellaceae; genus Alectryocaccomicrobium. The sequence goes on from SVHC01000014.1 coordinate 43,293, forward strand.
AGGAAATCCGAATGGGCGTACATGTCTACACGGCTGAATTCACCGTCCCAGTTGGCATCCAGATAGCCAAAAACAATCGCGTCAAAGCCTTTATTTCTGAGAGAACGGAAAGCTTCGCGCGAGAAATCAAAATCAAATACCGCACAGGTACCAAGGACACATATACGCTCAGGGTTCCAGCATGAATTCATAAAAGCACCTCCGTACATTATATTATGAGAATTCAAAAGACTTTTTTGATAAAAGACCGGGTGATATGCCTGCAATTCTTTATTCAGGAAGAATGCATTTCCGGACGGAAGTGTTCGCATATCAAATCGAATAAATCCAGTATAACTTTTTTCTCGAAAATGTCAATACGCTGTATTTCTGTTAAGGATGAAAAAAGTAGTGGCGTCAGGATGAATAATAGATTAAATCTGAGCGAATGACATTCTTTTTACTTGCGTTTTCCCAATACGGCATTTATAATTGTAGAAAATGCACAATAAAAGTGATGAGGTCGGGGGTAACCACGGCCGTTATGATTGTTGAGGAGGAAACTACATGTATCTGGATCACCATTCTCTGGCACGCATTGAGCGCATTCTTGGTCAGCTCAAGACTCAGGTCATGCTGCTGGATACCAACGGACAGGTAATTCTGCCCAAAGACAACCATCGCGATCTGCAGCTTCCCGAGATGCTTACCAAAGATCCGACCCGTCCTCTCGTCTACGGCGGTTTTACCCTGATCGGAACCAGCGATAAACAGCCGCTTTACCTGTGCATGGCAGGCGATTCGCAGGATGTTCAGAACTGCATCGTGGTATGCGCAGAGCTTATCAACATGGTTATCGCATCTGACGCGGCACACCTGGGACGCGAGCAGGCTGTACGCATGATTCTGCGCGGCGAAGCTGAGGGTACCGAGCTGGAAGGTATCGCTACCGAGTACGCTCTGCCGATGGAGAAGCCCCGCTGCGTTATGTATTTCCATTTCCAGGATATCGAAGCCAAGGATGCAATGGAAATTCTTTCCAATATCACTTCTGACGAAAATGATATTTTTGTCGAAGTCGGTCGTCACAGTGTTGCACTTTTGAAGAATATCGGCGAAGAGGAAGAATACGAGGAAATCGAGCAGCTCGGCCTTGCAACGGTCAATACCTTTGCCAGCGAGACCAATTCCTCCATCTATATCGGTATCGGTGAGCCTAAGCAGCATATTTCCGATCTGCATGATGGCTTTGTTGAGGCAAAGACGGCTATCGAGGTTGGCCATCTCTATCGCGGCGACCAGCAGGTATTTGTATATCGCAAACTCCTGATCGAGCGTTTCCTGCGTGACGTTCCCGAGGAAATGGCACAGCAGTACAATGCGCTGCTGTTCAACCGCTCCACTGCTCGTCTTTTCAATGAAGAAATGATCCAGACGATCAAGAAGTTTTTTGAGAACAGCCTGAATCTTTCCGAAACTGCCCGTCAGCTGTACATCCACCGCAATACTCTGGTATATCGTCTGGATAAGGTGCAGCGCAACATTGGTCTGGACCTGCGCGATTTTGACGACGCGGTAACCTTCAAGCTGATGATGCTTCTGGGTCGCAATGTTCATAACCGAAAGGGCTGGAACTAAACAAAACGGATAAGGAACGGAGTGGAACCATGAAACGCAAGACGATCGTGATTTTTGCCGTGATCTGGATGGTACTCGTGGTTGCAACCGCATCTTCTGCGCTGACGCTTTCTGTGTCTACGAAGAAGGATATTTATATGGGCGAGGACAACAAATACGCCCTGCTGGATGACATTCTTGAATTCATAAAGGCGAATTATTACGAGGAAGTCGATGAAGATGTGCTGATTGAAGGCGCAGTCCGCGGACTATTTACCTCGCTGGATGAGTACTCGTTCTACTATTCGCCGGAGGAAATGCAGGAAATGCTCACCGAGAGTGAGGGCGTATACTACGGAATTGGCGTGCTGGTTTCTCTGGAAGGGGAAGGCGGCATCCGGATTGTGCGCGTGTATAAGGGACCTGCACGCGACGCCGGCATCATTCCGGGTGACGTTATTCTTGCTATTGACGGAGATGCAATCAATGCCCATACGGCTCAGGATTTGACCGATGCTACCGATAAGATCAAGGCGGAAAGCAAGGAACCCGTAACGCTTACCATCAATCGCGAGGGTGAAATTTTTGACGTGGACGTTATGCGTGATGAGGTGGAAGCCGAAAGAACACGCATGGAGATTCTGGACGGCGAAATCGGCTATCTGGAAATTACCGAATTCTACGGCAATGTGACTAGCGAAGTGGAACGTGCACTCAAGCATTTTGATACAAACGGCATCGATAAAATGGTGCTTGATATGCGCAGCAATCCCGGCGGTGATTTCTATGCGGCTGTGGACATTGCAGATATGCTGCTGCCGGAAGGTGTTATCGTAACGCTGAAGGACCGTGCAGGCAATGTTGAATCGTACGATTCCAAGGCTTCGTATAACGACATTGAAATGGTTGTGCTGATCAATGAAATGTCCGCAAGCGCAACGGAGATTCTCAGCGGTGCATTGCAGGATTATGACCGTGCCTATATAATGGGTACCAAGAGCTTTGGCAAAGGCATCGTTCAGGATGTGCTTACCATCCCGTACAACGGCGCGGGATTCCAGGTGACCACTGCCAGCTACTTCCGTCCCTCAGGTGAGGCGGTTCACAAAGTTGGCATTACGCCGGATGAAATTGTGGAACTGAGTGAGGATTACGATCCTTACAATTTCAATGTTGATCCCGATAACGATAATCAGCTGGCAGCGGCGATTAATTATTTGAAAAATAACGATTGACGGATTGACAGAACAATATAGTCTGGGTATAATAAGCGAGTATGCCGCTCGGAACAGGTTGAAAGCAAAATGCTGCCTGTATTCGGCGAGTTTAATGTATTGGAGGTGCAACGCGTGTACGCAGTCATTCAAACTGGTGGCAAGCAGTACCGCGTCCAGCAGGGCGACGTAATTCTGGTAGAAAAGCTCGATTGTCAGGCGGGCGACGTGGTAACGTTTGATTCCGTTCTTCTCCTCGGTGGTGAAGAAACCAAGGTAGGCACGCCTACCGTTCAGGGCGCAGTTGTCGAGGGCAAGGTTCTCGATCAGGTGAAGGGCAAGAAGCTTGTTGTTTACAAGTACAAGGCCAAGAAGAACGAGCGCAAGAAGCAGGGTCATCGCCAGCCCTATACCAAGGTTCAGATCGAAAAGATCGTTGGCTAATCGATGACAACAGTCACGCTGTATAAGCATGATGGCAAGCTGATTGGATTTGAGGCAAGCGGTCATGCGGGATATGCCGAAGAGGGATCGGATATTGTCTGTGCGGCAATATCGGTGCTCACTCAGGCGGCAGTAATCGGAATGATGGAAGTACTCCATCTGCCGGTAAAACTGGAGCGTGATGACGGCGCGGGATTTCTGAAGGCAATCCTTCCGGTTGAGAATGCGCCTGAGGCGCAGGTTCTCTTGGAAACTATGAGATTGTCCCTTAAGTCTATACGCGCAGAATACCCCAGCTTTTTAAAGCTGATTACGCGGGAATGGAGGGTATAGGAATGTTCAAGATGAATCTTCAGCTGTTTGCTCATAAAAAAGGTATGGGTTCCTCTAAGAACGGACGTGACAGCCATGCGCAGCGTCTTGGCACCAAGCGTGCTGACGGTCAGTTTGTTCTTGCAGGCAACATCCTCGTACGTCAGCGCGGCACGCGCATTCATCCCGGCCTCAACGTAGGTATTGGTGATGATGATACGCTGTACGCAAAGATGGACGGTATCGTTCGCTTTGAGCGTAAGGGCAAGACTCGCAAGCAGGTAAGCATCTATCCGCAGACGAAGATCGCCGCGGAATAATTGCTGCATAACGATTGCGATAACCCCGCGGGGAGAAATCCTTGCGGGGATTTTCTTTTTTATCGATGGAGTACAAATGATGGTGAAATTTGATCCGCAGCTTACATTGATAGATAGTGCGCAGTGTTTTCACTGGAAAAGGACAACGCACGGCTGGGCGGCTATCGTGGCCGGAAAGCCGCTGTTTGTGCGCGAAGGGGAAATTCCGCAGGACAGGATTTATTTCGATCTGGACAGGGATTATGAAGCGCTGAGGGCCTCTGAGACGCAATTCCCGGTGATAGGACAAATGATGGACGAGCTCCCCGGATTGCGTGTTCTTCGCCAGCCGACATGGGAAACCGTAGTCGCCTTCATACTTTCTGCAAATAACAATGCCGCGCGTATCCGTTCACTGGTGTGGAAGGTATGTTCTCTGGGCGAAGAAGCGGTTATAGATGATACAGTCGTGCGAGGATTTCCGACGCCGGATGCACTTATACGCGCGGGCAGTACAGCTTTGCGTGAAATGGGATGCGGATACCGCGCGGAATATCTTACGGGCACTGCAAAAATGGTTGCAGACGGATTTGATCTCGATGAACTTTCACGGATGGACTACGACGCGGCGCATAAACAGGTGCAGAAGCTTCCTGGTGTAGGACCGAAGGTTGCTGACTGTATTTTGCTGTTTGGATGCGGTCATACATGTGCTTTTCCGGTAGATGTGTGGATGGCGAGAGCGATGGAGATGCACTTTGGTATGGAGGGTCTTTCTCGCGATAAAATGCGCATCCGGGCACAGGAAATATTTGGTCGGGATGCCGGTTTGATTCAGCAGTATATTTTTCATATGATGCGTACCAAGCGGATGGAGGCGTAGAAATATGCTCGGAGTATGGGTAAACTGTGCGGTAGTTGTGCTGGGGGGCCTGCTGGGCAGCTTTATGAAAAAGGCAATTCCGGACCGGTATGCACGTACAATCAATCATGGTCTGGCACTTTGCGTGCTGGTAATTGGAATCGGCGGCGCACTGGAAACGCAGAATATGCTGATTATGATCGCTTCTGTTGTACTTGGCACTGCTGCAGGTACTGCGCTGAAAATCGAGGATCGTCTGAATTGTCTGGGCGATTTTGCGCAGCGAAAGCTTTCGAAGGGGGACAGCCGATTTGCCGAAGGATTTGTGAATGCTACGCTTCTTTTCGGTGTGGGTGCAATGGCTGTGGTTGGTTCTCTTGAGGCTGGACTTTCCAATAAGCCGGATACGCTTCTTGCAAAGGCGGCGCTGGATGGTGTGGGCGCGTTGATTTTTGCCTCGACATTTGGGCCGGGTGTTATCCTTTCTGCGATTCCGCTGACGCTCTATCAGGGCGGGATTGCGTTGCTTGCAGGTACGATTGCACCGTTTTTGACGGAAGAACTTATTCGTGAGATGTCCGCAGTCGGAAGTGTTCTGATTATCGGTCTTGGTCTGAATATGCTTGGCGTGATGAAGGACAGGATTTGCGTGGGCAATATGCTTCCGGCGATGCTTGTTCCTGTGATTTACTATTCGCTGGCGGCGCTTTTGTGATGAGTATGTTGGAAAAATGGAAAAAAGAAATCGGTGCAGCGGAGATCATTCCGGTTGCGCCGCGCTTGATGGAAGCAAAATGGCCCGGCACGGATGCGGATCCGTATGCTCTTTTGCCGACGGTAAAGACGATGCTCCTGATGGTATTGCCATATCGGAGCTTTGAATGGAATCAGGATGAGGCTCAGATAAACGCTTTTTATCCGGCTTTTCAGGAAGGCAGAATGACTGCGCTGAAACTGGTGGAGATCCTGAAAAGGGAAGGATTCAGCGCGGTAAATGCGCCCAATTTGCCGCTTAAATCCATAGCGGCAGGAACGGGAAGGTTTCAGTATGGACGCAACAGTCTGACGGGGATAAAGGAATACGGTACGCGCTTTACGCTGCAGTGCGTACTTACGGATTGTGAAATTGAGCCTGTGGAATGGGTGGAAGAGTTTATCCTCTCGGACATGTGCAAAAATTGTGGCGCCTGCATAAAGGCGTGTCCTACGGGTGCTATTCGCGGAGATGGCACGCTGGATGCGAAAAAATGCCTGCGGAATCTGCCGTATAACGAAGTGATTGCGGAAGAATTTCGCGAAAAGTTGGGGGCGAGTCTGTATGGCTGTGATATGTGTCAGTCTGTATGCCCCAGAAATGCCCTTCAAAACCCATGTGCACCTTCGGATGAATTGAGAGAAGCACTGCTGCTGAAAAAGCTTCTGAAGGGCGATTACAAGCCCTTAGCACCGTTTCTTGGGGCGAATTATGCCAGGAAGAATCGTGTGATGGGAAGGGCTGCATTGATTGCGGGAAATATTGGCGGAAAGGATCTTTTGCCGCTGCTTGAAGAGATTGTCCAAAAAGGCGAATCGCCCATGAGCGAGCACGCTGCATGGGCGATTGATAGGATCAGATAGGAATCATTCAACAATGACGAGGCTGCTGCCCTGCTGAATATACAGGGTGAAAGTAGCTTCGTTTTTGTTTACGATCAGAACGAGACGTTCTGCGGCTGCACTTTCAAAGAAATGGAACACAACGCCATTGCCATCGTTATCCTCGCTGAGATAGACGAGAGCTGCGCCATCGGGGTTCTGCAGTTCGTCGATATAGCGCTTTACGGCATTGTTGAAGAGCAGCTTACTCGTCGGCGCAGTATAGGAATAAACATGATAGCTTACGCCGTCGATGGATTCGGTTCCAACATAGGAACCTTCGCCGGTCTTGAGGAAAGTGTTGGGGTTTGGAATTGATATTTCGGCTGCAGGGGCAATGACAGGGGAATCTACCGCATCAGGCAGTTCAAAACTGAAAGAACCGCTTTCGATGGTTATTGCGGGAGAATCTGCATCTTCTTTCAGGGTTGCGGTAAGATGGCCGGAACAGATTGCATCATCTATGGAATCGATGGAGAGACTGAAGAAAGAACCGTCCGGCAGATACTCATAGCTGCTGGAAACAAAAGAGTGGGGCGACGTGTCGGTTGTAGGATTGTACATATACACATCGGACCAATCAAGATTGTTTGCTGCGCTCCATTCGGCATCGATGATATCTCCGGATTTGACGGTTACGGGGAAGTAGAAGGAAAGCATGGATACGACTTCGTTGCCTTCGTAGCACATGAACTCTACGTCGTAATAGTTTGTACCGTTGTGATCATGAACGGAAACGTCGGAGAATTCGTACTTGTACTGCTTGCCGTCGATTACTGCGGAAAGTGTATTCAGTTCTGCTTCCGGTATGGTCGCAGTGGGAGCTGCGGGGGCGGAAACACCCTCTAGCTTTTCTGCGCCTACAAAGTTCATGTTGTGTTCAAACGCGAGATTGACACATTCGGCATCGTATTCGGGATCCCAGTCTACGTATATATAGCCCTTGTTTTCGTGCTGGAGATATGCGAAGAAAGAGTTTTCTTCGGCATTTTTGGAGATAAGAGTAAAGCCGCCTGCTTCCATATCGGCAATGTAGCTTTCGAGTGCGGCGATGAGCGCTTCGGTGGATTCAGGCAGATCGTACTGATATCCATCTACGGTGATGTGATTGGAAGTGTACTCGTAGATTTCGACATCTTTGCAGGCACTGCCAAGGTAGTTTGCAAGGGTCAGCACAGGAACAGGAGCGATCACAAAATCGATCTGCAGCGAGGTCTGTGTGGGGAAGTAGAGATAAACATGATTGGCGTCATAGCTCTTATCCCAATCAAGCAGATAGTAGAGATTGTCGGCATTTTTGAACTCAAGCAGTACGCGCTCTTCATCTACCTGTGCATCGATCAGTTCAAATCCGAATTCTTCGGCATATTCCGAGTACTCAATCAGGTCATCGATAATGGCGTCATAACTGTCCGCGCAGGCATAACCCACGGAATTATGGACAACATCCACTTCGCCGGTGGTAACCGGATTGTGCGTAAATGTGTATCGACCACTGATAACCATATCTGCGCCGACAAACGGTGCAAGGTCCGGAACGGCAACACCATCAATTTGGGGGAGTGCAATATCAACCGCATTCCGCGTGTTTACGATATCGCGCAGCGAAAGAGCAAATGCGTTTGCGGGTGCAAGCATCAACAAAGCAATGAGGCAGAGACTGATTATTTTTTTCATCATAAATCCGCTCCTTTCAGTCGATACCTTATTATAACAAAATTCAAGACTTAAGTCGAGGAAAATTTTAAGAGTTTGTTGTGTTCATGCGCTCCGAAAGGGAAGAAACGGTCAACCCTTCATGCCCGGTAACGGATTGGGCATAATACAGTGCGTTGAAAACGGCTTCTTCCGCGGCTTCAGCACAGGCACGGAAGGGAATATCCATTTTAGACTCTCGCAGTACTGTAAAAGAAACCAGATTTTCTTCGGCTTCGTGCGGCATGCGGTTTGCGGTTGTGAAGCCGACAAATACCTCGCCGCTGCCATGGCCGATAAAACTGCCAAGACGTGCGAGACCAACACTGCCGCGGCGAATAACGCGGGTAAGCTGACGATGGGAAAGCGGAAGGTCAGTTGCAAAGATAAAAATGCAGCTGCCTTTATCGCATGCTTCACGCTGGTCTTCGGCAAAGGGTGTTTTTCCATCAAGAATCAGATCTGCCATTCGACCATGATTGGCAAGAGCAAGCGCACCGAAAGTATAGGTCTTTCCGTCAATTTCCATAATGCGGGATGAAGAACCGATACCGCCCTTAAAACCATGGCAGACCATGCCGCGGCCTGCGCCGACAGCGCCCTGTTCAAAATCCGTAGCCGCGGAAGAAATGGCAGCCATCAGAGCATTTTCTCCAAGAACACGATCCTGAATAAAGTTTAAACCGCCGTCATTGCACTCAAGTACGACCGGATTAACAGAACGCAGGGGAAAATTGTGCTTTGCGCATTCACTGATCATGTAACTGACAAGAGCGTCATGAATTTTGCCTACATTGAGCGTATTTGTGAGGGCAATAGGGGTTTCGAGCGTGCCGAGCTCATCAATTTGAACGAGTCCCAGGGATTTACCGAATCCGTTCAGCACAAAGGATGCGCATACGGGTTTTTCGAAAAAAGGATTTTCACACGGAATCACAACGGTTACGCCGGTCTGGTGGGAACCGTCTGTGCGTGTGAAATGGCCTACGCGTACGCCGGGAACATCGGTGATAGTATTGTTGATGCCGCGCTTCATTGTGGCGTGCGGACGCATTTTGTTCAAATCCAAAGTGAACACCTCGCAATTTATATATAGAAAAAGCGGCATGGAATTCCACGCCGCTTTGAAAGGATTTACTTAACCGCAGCCTTTGCCTTCTCAACGAGATCGGTGAAAGCCTTGGGATCAGAAATGGCCAGCTCGGAGAGCATCTTACGGTTGATGGAGATGCCGGCAACCTTCAGGCCGTTGATCAGCTTGGAATAGCTGATGTCATTTGCGCGAGCTGCTGCGTTGATACGAGCGATCCACAGCTTGCGGAAATCGCGCTTCTTGAGCTTGCGGCCAACATAGGCATAACGCATGGAACGACGTACCTGTTCGCTGGCTGCACGATACTGCTTGCTCTTTGCGCCAAAGTATCCCTTGGAAAGGCGGAACACCTTGCGACGCTTCTTCAGGGCGTTAACTGCCCTCTTAACTCTTGCCATGTTTGTCCGCCTCCTTACTTATACGGAATCAGTTTCTTCATCGTGCGTGCTTCAGTGGAAGCAACATAAGCAGCTTTGCGCAGATTGCGCGTGCGCTTGGTGGGCTTTTTCGTAAGAATATGGCGCTTAAAGGCCTGATAGCGCTTAATTTTGCCAGTTCCGGTGGTTTCCAGACGCTTGGCGGCGCCTTTGTGGGTCTTTTGCTTGGGCACGGTAATTCCTCCTCTCGTTGTGCTTCAAATCGTTTATAGGGTATCGGTAACCCTTGTCCTGCATTTTGAAGTCAAAATGCGGCGATTCGACTAACCCTCGCGCGGGGCGAGAACCATGATCATATTGCGGCCTTCGATCATCGGCTTGCGTTCCACTACGCATACATCCTTGATGCGCTCGGCGAAATCGTTCATGATATCGGTTCCGATTTCGGAGTGGGTGATCTGGCGGCCACGGAAACGAATGGAAACCTTGACTTTGTCGCCATCCTTGAGGAACTTCTGAGCGGCGCGAACCTTAACGTCTACGTCGTGCTCCTCAATCGTCGCAGAAAGACGAACTTCCTTGATGTTGACGACTTTCTGATTCTTGCGCATTTCGCGTTCTTTTTTGGACTGTTCGAAACGGTACTTACCGTAGTCCATCAGCTTGCATACAGGGGGCTTTGCCTGGGGAGCGATTTTTACCAGATCCAGCTGGCGTTCCTCGGCCAAATCAAGCGCCTGACGAATGGGAAGGATACCCATCTGCTCGCCGTTTTCGTCCACCACACGCACTTCACGGTCGCGGATTTCCTCATTGATCATGAGTTCGTTGATGCTGACGCACCTCCAATCGAAAATAGAAAAAAAGCAGTGCAAAGCACCGCTTAATCACACAATTCCGGCAGGAGCCGGTATCATAAACCCGCGCTGGCATTGCCGCCGGGTGAGAAGCGGTTGACTTCTTCTTGAACAAGAGAGATTATAGCATGGGAGGGGGATTCTGTCAATCGAAAAATAGATATTTAACACGTTAAGAAAAACAGAGTCACAATTTCGTGCTAAAAAGACCTGACAATTCGAAGAAGCTATGGTATAATAAAAGGCAACAGCATAAACGTCAAAATGCTTTAAGGCAGGTGCAAGACGTGGATATATTTGATGTAATCGGCCCGATTATGATCGGTCCTTCAAGCTCGCACACAGCGGGTGCAGTTCGAATCGGATGTGTTGCAAGGCGTCTATTGGGATGCCCGGTGGAAAAGGCAGAGATTGGCTTGTACGGTTCGTTTGCAAGCACATATCAGGGGCACGGAACGGATCGTGCCATTGTGGCAGGTCTTATGGACATGCCTGTTGATGATCCGCGCATTCGTGACAGCATTGCGCTTGCGGAAGCGGCGGGGATGCAGTTCCGCTTTTTTGAGGTGGACAATCTGCGCGATGCGCATCCCAATACGGTGCTGATTCGTGCAGAAGGCGGCGGTGCGAAGATTGAGCTTCAGGCTGCGTCTGTTGGCGGCGGTGCAATCCGCGTGGAAAAGCTGGACGGAATTCGTGTTTCCTTCAGCGGAAAAAACAATACGCTTATCATCATGCATACGGATGCGCCGGGCGTGATTGCCCATGTTACCAGTCTGCTTGCAGGACAAAGCGTGAATATCGCGGCTATGCAGGTGTTCCGCACGGTTCCCGGCGGCGTGGCTGTAATGGTAATCGAGGCGGATGACTTGCCTTCTTCCAGTATGATGGATTGCCTGCGCGGACTCAGAGGGGTACATACAGTTACGCTTCTGATGAAGCTTGACTAACGGAAGGAGCGTAGCGAAGATGGATTATTCTTCGATTGCTGAGCTGTTTGCTCTTGCACCGCGCGTGCAGGATGCCGTGCGTGCAGCATACAGAGGTGACTCGGATGCTGATATCCGCATGCGGGAAGCGCTGCACGTCATGCGCGAGTCGGTGGCTGACGGAATGCAGCCGGATTTGAAAAGTGTATCGGGAATGACGGGCGGTCAGGCTGCCAAGATTGATCCCGAAAAGGCGCTGGGCGGAAGGACTTTGGCCAGAGCAAGCGCGATTGCGCTTGCAGTTGCGGAATCCAATGCCGCAATGGGCAGGATTGTGGCTGCGCCGACTGCAGGTGCATGCGGTATTCTGCCGGGCGCGTTGTTTGCCACGGAAGAAGCACATGGCTACACCGAGGACGAGCTGATCGATGCGCTCTTTACTGCCGCAGGCGTCGGAAGGGTAATTGCGATGCGCGCCAGCATATCGGGCGCACAGGGCGGTTGTCAGGCAGAGTGCGGTTCAGCCAGCGCAATGGCTGCCGCTGCGCTTGTGCAGCTTGCAGGCGGCACCAAGGAAGCCATGGAAAGTGCCATAGCGTTTGCAATGATGAATCTGATGGGTCTGGTGTGCGACCCGGTTAAGGGACTTGTTGAGGTGCCGTGTGTATACCGCAATGTAATCGGCGTGGCGAATGCACTTACGGCCGCGGACATGGCGCTTGCCGGAATCGTTTCTCCGATTGCGGCGGATGAGGCTATAGATGCGATGGGGCGGGTAGGCTCCATGCTGCCGGAAGCTTTGCGCGAAACCGGCAAGGGAGGCTGCGCATCCTGCAAACTGCGCGTACAATAGAATTTGCCGGATGTATACCAATATCCGACAGAAATAAAAATGGTAATTGAAAGGGTAATGTCAAATGCAACTTAAAAACTCCGGTCAGGGAATCAAATTGCTCAATCGTGTGTGCAGAATTGCTATGCTGGTGCTGTTTGTAGCGATGGTTGCGGTTTTTGGTCTTCAGATGGGCGGCGTTATGCCGAAAGTGTGGACGGTAATTTATATTCTGGGTCTTGGTCTTCTGGGTGTTGCGCTTGTAATGCTGATTGCCGCAATCAGAAAGCGTATGCGTACTCCGCGCATGGCAAACAACGTTACTGTGGTTCTCACGGTTATTACCTGCTTTGTTTTGATGATCGTTTATTCCTTCCTGACTGCATATTCCGCAATCAACCGTGCGGTTTATGCAACCGTGCAGGGTGATAAGGGTGATATCGTTGTTCTGAAAACGCTGTGGCCCATGCCGGAAGGAACGACTGCACAGTCCATTGCTGAAAACGGTCTGCCCATGAGCGACAGCACGGAAGATGATTATTATGTCGTATACGAAGCATATCCCGTTCAGTGGAAGTGGTTCTACAATGTAAATTCGCATGTTGAAGGCATTGCCATGACAAAGATCGATCTGGAAACCAACGAAACCGACGGTCAGCTGATGGTAGACAAGGCCGACGGATATGTTCGCTTCTATATCGAGGGTACCGATCCGGAAGTGACCGGAGAAATTCGTGTTTATAACGACTAAAATAGGAATGGCAGGGGGCAGTCTCTACTAAGAGACTGCCCCTTTTGCTTGTCAAAGAAAAATATCCTGCGGAATAGAAATGGTATCCAATGATTCCATAGGTCCGATTTGCGTCCGCAACCCATACATTCCTCATTGGATACCACCGATATCAGTGTAGCAGATGTGTTTGAGTTTGTCAAGCAGAACAATGCGCGCTTCGAAAGAGATAGCAAGTATCCGACGAAGTTTACGCCCAATCCTACCAGCGCGGTAGTGAACGATGACAGCACGCCGAAGGTGATGTATCACGGCACTGGAAGCGAGTTCTGGGGATTTGACAAGAGCAAGGCAAACGCTATGACCGGGCGCAGAATGGGACTTGGTGCAGGCAAGGGGGAATTCTACCTTACCGAGCACAAGGGAAGCGCAATGCAGCGGCATACGTGGTGAACGACGGCGTGCCAACAGGTGTTATATAAAAAGCACCCGCGCAGGGTGCTTTTCTTATGTCTCAGGAGCCGGAGGACTGATATTTTCTCAATCCGTACCGGAAAAATGCGTAGCAGGGGAGGAAGAAAATGATTCCCAAAAGCGGCAGGAACATGAAAAGGATATTTTCCGACCTGCCTATCAGATACAGGAAGGGATAATACTGGAAAAGTGCAATGGGGATTATATAGGTCAGGAATTTCAGAACACCTTCTCCATATACGGATACGGGATATTTGCCGAATTCGCGTCCGCCGTCCGTGAAGATATTCATGAACTCCAGTCCTTCAAGCGTGAAGAAACTGATGCCTGCATACAGGACGAACAGCGAAGAAAATACGCTGATACCGCCTGTAACCATCAAAATCAGCGTCAGGATCTTATCTGCCGTCCATACGACACCACAGGCGGGAATTGCCCAGCAAAGCATCAGAATGGCCTGCAGAAGCCTTCCTATGCGGGTGAATTCCATGTTGGATGTCAGAACCTGAAAGACCACGCTGCGCGGGCGCACCAGAATCCGGTCCAGATCTCCCGTGCGAATCAGGCGGGGGAATACATCAAAACCCCGTACAAAGCACTCCGTCAGTGAAAAGGCCATCAGCACAATGGAAAAGCAGATAAGCACTTCGGAAAAGGTGAAGCCGTTTACGGACTTGAATCTTGAAAACATGAAGTACATGCTCAGAAATGTGGTGAAGGAAGTCAGAAACTGTCCTAAGGCAGTCATCAGGAAGGATGCCTTATACTGCATCTGCGATTTCAGAAGCATGGAAAGATAGCGAAAATATAGCTTCATGCATCTAACCTCCCTGAACGACCACTTTTTTCAGGGCGTGCTTTATAAGAATGCGCCCTGCGGCAAGCAGTACAATGAGCCATACTGCCTGAAGGCAGATGCTTTGCAGCGCTTCGGCGGTATTCAGATGCCCCACATAGATCAGAAACGGCGTATTCTGCACGGAGGCAAACGGCAGCGCATACATGAACGATTGCAGCCATTCCGGAAAGAAGGGGATGGGAATGAGCGCTCCGGCGAAAAACTCCGTTATGGAAGAGACGAGAATGCGGATTCCCATGGGCGAAATCGTGTAGAATGCCGATATATATATTAGCATGTTAAAGGACACCAGAACAAGAAAACCGAGCACCATGGAAACAGGGAACAGCAGTGCGGAAGTAATATCCGGCGGAAGACGCATGCCAAACGGGTCAGGAAGAAAGATTGCTACCAAAAGGATTGGAACACAGCGCAAAACTACCCTTGAAAGGCGGATAGCCATGTTTTTCACGAACCACATGGAATACAGATCGCACGGGCGGCACAGTTCGTAGGATATGCTGCCGGATGTGATGCTGTCAAAAATGTCATTGTCGTAAAACCAGGTCATAAACATTGCCAGAAGGGACTGCTGCAGCCAGATATAGCTGGAGAGTTCCCGGAATGTCATGGGGAAGCTGTTTTCCGCGTTCTGATAAAATGCATGGAACATCAGAATCGTCATGCCGCCCCAGGCATACTGCGTTGCGATACCACCCCATGCAGCTGCGCGATACTGGAGACCTGCCAGAAAGCGGATACGGAAGAATGAAAGATACTTTTTCATATGGCAAATTCCTTATATAGCGCAACGACGGTTTCATCAATGGTTTCGCCGGCAACCGAAATATCCTTAATTTCTGCATGAGCGGAAATTATGGAAATTGCCTGAGAAACCGTTACAACATCGGTGTCAACCAGAATCTGTGCGTGACCGTCTTCATCCCGCAGCAGGCGAAGGTTTTCCGGCACGCAAAGGCGCGGACCGAGATAATCCACCGTCAGCGTTTTATGGGAGGAACGGTGGTTTTTCAGCTCTGCAAGAGGACCGTCCAGCAGAATGCGTCCTTTGCCTATCAAAATAATGCGTTCGGTAAGCGCCTCGATATCCTGCATATCATGCGTGGTCAAAAGAACGGTGGTTTTATATTCGCGGTTGATAGAGCGAATAAAGTTTCGAACAGCGATTTTGGATACCGCATCCAGCCCTATAGTAGGCTCATCCAGAAAAAGAATGGATGGATTGTGAAGGAGGGAAGCTGCTATTTCACACCGCATGCGCTGGCCGAGCGAAAGCTGCCGTGCGGGTATGCGGATGATTTCGCCGATATCCAAAAGTTCGGTCAGGTCGGAAAGCATCTTTTTGTATTGCGCCTGTTCCACTTTATAGATATCGCGCAGAAGATCGAAACTGTCGATTACGGGAACATCCCACCAAAGCTGTGACCGCTGCCCGAATACGACACCGATTTCACGGACGTGCTCAGTGCGATTTTTCCAGGGAATGCGTCCGTTAATGACGCATTCACCGCTGTCCGGTGTCAGCACGCCGGACATGATTTTTATAGTGCTGCTCTTGCCTGCGCCGTTTGGACCGATATAGCCGACCATTTCTCCCTTATTGATAGTGAAAGAAACGTCTTTAAGCGCTTCTATTCGGGTATATTCTCTGTGAAAAAGGGACTTTGCGGCGGACTTTAGTCCGGCATCGCGCTTTGCAATCCGGAAGGTTTTGCTGATATTCTTCAGCTGAATCATGATTTCACCTCGCTTGTTTGGGATGCAGAACAGAAAAAACAGCGCAGACAGAAGCCTGCGCCGCATATTTTGTAGATCAGAACATTATGGCTGGAGCAAGGCTTCGGAAAAGAATATGACGGTTATTCAGATTCATCATGAAGCTTACTCCTTTTGCACTTGGGAATTTAAGCGTTTGCAGAAGTCTTTTTTGCCTGCTTGGCAGCGCGTTTTGCAGCTGCTTTTGCTTCCTTTTCACGGCGTTTTTTGGTACGCTCGGTGAAATCGATATCCCAGTTGACCTTCTCCGGCGGTGTTTCCAGAAGTTCGGGATTCGAGAAGAAACCGCGCATCGTGGCAAAAACCTGCGCATAGTCTGCACCGCCACAGACACGTTCATCGGTGACGATACCCATCGGAAGTACATTCTTAAACTTGACGGTTTTGTTTGCGCCGGGGATTACGATACGCTCGATTTTACCCAGAGAAACAAACTGGCTTGTCGTACCGAAGTTATAAATATGATGGTAAAGACTGGAAAGTCCCAGAGAAGCCATGTTGGTGATAAACATGCTCGTATGGAACGGGCTAATATCGTGGATAAACTGTGGAAGCAGACCATAACGGTCGAGGAATTTGGCAACAGCTACTACAATCGTGGGCAGGAACGGAATGGACATCAGAGCGGATGCAAATGCCATGGTGGAATTTGCAGAGGAATTTGCTCGTGCCTCGGCAATGGCTGCCTCGATTTTATCGGAGATTTCAAAAATCGTCTCAGTGGGATCAAATTCCAGTTTGATGGTCGGTGCGTCGTGACTGCCGTCTTCCTTCATGCAGCAAACCACAAAAGAAACGCTGATGCGGTCACGGGCATAAATCTGCTTATTGACAACAAAACGGTTGAGGAAGGGATACATGGCCACCGTACGTACATAGGTTGCGATAACAATGGTCATAAAGGAAATGGTACGACCATTTTCACGCTGCTTTTTGATATAGTTGGCCATGGCATCATAATCGGCATTTTGCGTAATCATGTTTTGTGCGTCAATGCGCATCGGCATGATATAGGGGGTTATCAGAAGCATCGGGTCGAGTTTATTGAGACGACGACCGTCGGAACGGAATCCAAACATAACTAACCACTCCCGTATGTATATATACATTATTAAAGCACAAAAGTGGCAAAAATTCAAGTCTAATGTTATGAAATGCAAAAAAATGATTGATTCTACTTGAAAATACGGATAAAGTCGAATCAATCATTTTCGGGACGAAGACGGTTTATATAACGATCGGGTCTGTTCAAAAAATCGCGCATAAGCTGAATGTTTTCAAGCGAGTCATAGTCGCGGCATGCGGGCGGCGTTTCATCAAAGCACCAGATTGCAGCGCCGGGATATGCCATCAGCATGGGAGAATGCGTTGCGATGATAAACTGGCTGTCCTTTTCGCGCTCAAGAATGAGCGATATGAGGGAAAGTTGGCTGATGGGAGAAAGCGGTGCTTCAGGCTCATCCAACAGGTAAAGTCCACCGGGATGAATGCGCGAGCGGAATAGTGAAAGAAAGCTTTCTCCGTGCGATTGCGCGTCCGGGTCAATTCCGTAACGCTTGTTGAGCTCCGCAAGTGAAGCAGCATAGGCCATTTTTGCCTGATTGCGGGTGAATGTGCTGCGGTCTGCATATTCTTCTTCCACGCGGTCAAGCTCACGGCGCAGTTCGCTTTGCATACGGCTGATACGTTTTGTGAATCCAAAGAAATCCTCTGCACGCAGGAAAAAGCCGCGCGAGGGCTTGCGGGAAAATGTAAGCTTCAGTGCGTGTGCCAGCGGATCGATGGAGTTGAGCGTGGAGTCGTAAGCAGTATCGTCTGCTCCGATTGCGGGGAGCTGCAGCGTGCGTGCAAGGGCCTCCAGAAGCGTTGATTTTCCGCTGCCATTCTCTCCCACAAACAGCGTTACGGGAGAAGAAAAGGGCATTTTGTCCAGCGACAGAATTCCCGGAAGATTCAGCGGATATGGCCCTTCCTGCGCATGAACACTCAAAGAACGCAGAAACATTACAGGCTGTAACGTGCGCGCTCACCGCCAATCAGACGCGGACGCGTGAATGCTGCAGTTAGGTGTGCCTCGCCGATGCGGTCAGTGCTCAGACGAACGGGGACGGCAACACTCTTCAGGTGCATGCCGATCAGTGTATCGCCGATATCAAGACCGGCATCTGCGCTGATGCTTTCCACGAGTACGGGATCTTCCATTTTGCGGTAAGCAGCGGATGCGACAGAGCCGCCTGCTTTCGGATGCGGAACTGCACACACAATTTCATACTGATAGCGTTCGGCTACGCGGCGTTCCACTACCAGAGCACGGTTGAGATGTTCGCAGCACTGGAAAGCAACATCAATGCCGGATTCGTTCGCGGCATCCAGAACGGCTTGCGCGATTACGCTGCCCAATTCGGGCTGGGATGCCTTTCCGATCTGACCGCCTGCTGCTTCACTGGAGGAAGCGCCAACAACCATGAGGCGGATGGGGCGTGCGTCGCTGCGGTCAAGATGAATCAGTTCAAGACAGGCGTTTTTGGTCTGTTCATAAATCATGGTATTATACCTCGTCCAATGTTACCCAACTGCCGGTTGCAGAGGATGTATAGATTGCTTTTACAAGATTAAGTCCGGGATAGCCTTCGCGTGCATTGACGGCAAGAGGCTCGTCCGAACGGATGCTGTTATAGAAATTCAGAAGCTGTGCGGCGTGGCCTGCGCCCCAGTAAGCCTTCTCAGCAACGGTGGGAGCTTTGCCTTCCTGAACAAGCGTGGGAATGCCGTCCTTAAGTACAAGGAGCTTATCGCCGAGAAGCTGGTAGGTGGCTTTTTCCAACATGACTTCAAGCACAATGGGTGCATCGGTCACATAATTGTTTGTTGCATGCAGAACGGCAGTTTTTCCGTTTGCATATTCCATAACGGCGTGAGCATTGTCCTCTACGTCGATGGCATCTTCAAGAAGAATCGTGGATACCTGACCGCGTACACGCTTGATGGGACCGCCGAGATAGGAGAGGAGATCCAAAGTGTGAATCGCCTGATTGATCAGTACGCCGCCGCCTTCGGTGGCCATTTTACCGCGCCAACCGCTTTCGGTGTAGTACGGAGCTTCGCGATGCCAGGTAACGCTTGCGCGCGCACCGATAAAAGCACCGTATTCGCCGGACTCAATGATTTGCTTGAGAGCCACGGTAGACGGATTAAAGCGGTTCTGGAAAATGATTCCGAGCCGCTGGTTGGGACGGCTGTCACTTTCCATAATCATGCGGCGAGCATCTGCAAGTTCGGAAGCCATGGGTTTTTCAACAAGCACATGTTTTCCATGCTGCAAAGCGGCAATGGCCATGCGGGCATGCAGATAATGCGGAGTAAGAACGTGAATAACGTCAATATCCGTTCGCGCGATCATTTGTTCCCAGTCGGTCATGAATTCGCAGCCGTAAGCTTCGGCAGCGCTTTGGGCGCGTTCGGGAATGATATCACAGATACAGGCGATTTTTACGCCTTCCATGGAGGCGAGTACGGGCAGATGCATTCCGGATATGGCACCTGCGCCGATGATTCCGGTACGAAGAACAGGAGACATGGTATTCCTCCTTACTGCGTAAACGCATAGGCCGCAACACTGGCTGCTACGGCGAGATTAAAGGAATCGACCTCTTTGGTCTGGGGAATATAAACGCTTTGGCCATAGGTGGAAAACTCTGCCGGAAGGCCGGTCTGTTCGTTGCCAAACACCATGGCGTAGGGGGATTTTTTTGCTGCAGCTGCCTGAGAAAGCGGAATTGCGCCATCCAGCATGAAGGGATAAAGCGCATGCGTGGGATTTGCGCGGCGGAAATCGTCAAAAGTATCATACGTAGCGGTGTTCAGGTGGAAAATCGCACCCATTGAAGCACGCACCACATGCGGGTCAAAACGGTCCACGCAGGGGCGTACCAACGCTACGGAACGAATACCGAATCCCAAAAGTGCGCGCAGAGCGGTGCCCAGATTGCCGGAATCGGAAATCTGGCAGAAAACGGCAGCATTTTCCTGAGCAGGAAGTGCATCCTCATATTTTTCGAAAACGAGAGCGGCATAGCAGTTGTCTTTTTTCGATTCGCGCCGCAGGACGCGTTCTGCCTCTTCTTCACGAATACCAAGCTCATGGCATCGTTCGCGCAGCTTGGTCACGCCTTCGCTTTTCAATCCGTCCGGATGCAGAAGAAGCCTGGTTGCAGCTTCGGGGCGGGTTTCCAAAAGATGCATTGCCGGGAAAATTCCCAGTGCATAGCTGTAAGGCAGGTCCTTGCGGTATGGTTCGAGTTTAGGCATACTGTATCCCTCCAATTCCTATAGTATTATACATGTTCAAAGGGATTAGGGCAAGCATTTTTCCAGAAGGGCTTCCAATGATTTCACAAAGGAGGCATCTTCTTCACGGGTGCGGCGGGAAGGACCTTTGAGTCTGCCGCCGGATGAGAGGATCTTTTTTGCATTGTGCCGGGCAAAGAGCATGGAATCAATGTTTTCTTCTGTATAAAGTCCGCCGTTTTGATGGATGACATTTGCTTTGCGTGCAAGCGCCATGGCGGCAAGACCATAATCCTGTGTGACGACAATATCGCCGGGCGCAATCATATTTACAATGCGAAAGTCCGCGCTGTCAGCACCTTTTGTAACTGTAATGGTTTGAACGCCATCGATGTCAAAATGGTGCGAAGAATCGCATACGATAACGGCCGAAACACCATGCTGCTTTGCACATGCGATGCTTTGGTGCACGACCGGACAGCCGTCTGCGTCAATAATGATTCGCATAATATACCTCGCGCTATTTGGGATTGCGGAATCTGGGCTGAGGAGTGATAACGACGGGTTCAAAAGCGGGAGCATCCGAAGGCAGCATTTTCGCAATCAGGAAATGAATCTTCATGCCGCGCTTGGTGAACATGGCCTCATGCTCGGTTACATAATTGGGGGAAAAGCCGGAAGCGTGCAAATCGTCGGTTTCGTACCGGATTTCAAATCCGCTTTCGGTGAAATAACCGCGTGAAGCCTCAAAAAGCGCATCGTTATCCGTTTTGAACCAGATTTCGCCATCTTCTTTCAAAAAGGTGCGATACTGTGCAAGCTGGCGCGGATGGGTAAGACGGCGTTTGTGATGCTTGGCTTTTTCGTCCCAGGGATTGCAGAAGTTGATGTAAATGCGTTCAATACCGTCTTCGATAGAGAAAGTATCGTGGATATATTCTGCATTCACGGGGGCAAGAAGCAGATTTTTCGGTATTTCGCCGTCGAATTCCGCCTGTGCATTGCGGATAAGAACGGCCAGCACATGGCGTACTTCATCTACTGCAATATAGTTCACATTGGGATTGTCATGCACCATTTTTACAGTGCCTACGCCTTTGCCGCAGCCGATTTCAAGGTGTATGGGCTGCTCCTTTTCAAAAAGCGGTTTCCACTGACCGCGGTGCCCGGAAGGGGATTCAATATAATAGGTACAGGCGGAAAGTTCCGGCTCTGTCCATGCTTTGCGACGCATTCGCATGTTGTGTGCTCCTTTAATTCAGATTACTGTTCTTTGGGGATTTGTGCAAGATGCTGCGCTTTGTCGGCAAGCGCCTTCATCCTGTGAACGTCCACTTTGCAGACTGCGCGGTCATATGTGTAAAGACCGTTGATTTCGTCCTCTATATCGGAAAGCTGCGTATATACAACGCCGCAAAGACCCTTTGGAATAGCCGGGAAAATCATATCGCGCCACATGGTTTCGATTTTAGAGGTAAGCGCATTTTCACTGTCTGCAGTACCGTATCCGTATTTTCCGTTGGGATTGAACATATGTCCCGGAATCGGGCGTGCGTAGCCGCCGCATTCGCTGAGGAAAAGAGGGCGCTTTCCGGGCTTCAGAGTTTTGTTGCGGAAATAGATGTGGACGCTGTCTACATCGCTTTTTTTCTGCCAAAACCACCCGGAAGTGGAATCGTAAAAGCGGGTTGGGTCGTTCGCTTTCAAAAGCGCATAGTGCTCATCTGCATTGAATTGTCCCCAGCCTTCATTGAAGATGGTATAGGCGATAATACAGGGGTGGTTAAAAAGGTGATTTTGCGTATCGATGCAATGACGGGTAAAAAACGCTTTGCGAGGATTGGACTTGCCATCCTTGCATTTATCGCTTTTGCGCGTAAATCCGATGGTGGGAAGTGCGGTATCGCGCAGGAAATTGTAGATGCCGCTGTTTACCATGTCCTGCATGACAAGCATTCCCAGTCGGTCACAGGCATAATAGAACGCTTCAGGCTCAATTTTAATGTGCTTGCGCAGGAAGTTTATGCCCATTTCACGCATGCGAAGGATGTCACGTTCATACTCGGACATGTCGCCGGGGAGATACAAACCATCTGCAAAATATCCCTGGTCGAGGACTCCGTTCAG
Organism: Clostridiales bacterium; assembly: GCA_015056055.1. Lineage (GTDB taxonomy): Bacteria > Bacillota > Clostridia > Christensenellales > Aristaeellaceae > Alectryocaccomicrobium. The sequence goes on from SVHC01000014.1 coordinate 65,691, forward strand.
GAATACAGGTTTTTCGTTCAGCAGAATGCGACCCGTCTGTTTATCTGCGCGGATGGTGCGAAGCGCGAAATAGCTTTCGACCGTATCGCTTTGGGTACGCAGATAAATAGGGTAGAGATACGGGTCCTCCGGTGACCAGAGATGCGGATTCGGGACATCAATACGCACGGAAGTATTGGTTGGAAGTACGGTTTTCACAATGCCGGGGATTTCAGCCGTACACTCCGGAAGCTCAGATTCTACGCAAATATCAATGCCTGAAAGGTCGCAAGAAATGCGGATGCGTTCAATGGGACACTCCGGCACAGCTTCCAGCCAGACGCTTTGCCATATGCCGGATACCGGGGTGTACCACATGCCGCCGCGCTTTTTGCATTGTTTGCCATAGGGATAATTCTGCGAAAGGGTATCTTCCGCGATTACAAGCAGTTCGTTTTCTCCGGGAATAAGAAAGTCGGTGATGTCGCCGAAGAAAGGAAGATAGCCGCCTTCGTGGCGGGTGACAAAGTGCCCGTTGACATGAACTTCGGCAATCTGGTCCACTGCACCGAAATATAGCCGCACGCGTTCGTTTTCAGTGTGAAAACCTTCGGGCAGCACAAAGGTGCGCGTATAGCGCAGTGCTTCCTCAATCGTATCGGAGAAATCCGAAAGTTTGCTTTCCGGCGGAAATGGAACGCGGATACTTTTTCCATTCAGCTGCCAGATTCCGTCCAGCGAAAAGAAGCTTTGGCGGCGGAACTGCGGACGCGGATATTCATAGAGCCGATTCATTGGGCATCTCCTTACATACTATCAGGCAAAGGGTTCCTTGCCGACACGATGCATCTGAATTTCATCAATTACGGCGTTGGTGCGATTTTCAAGGAAGAATGCTGCGACTTCCGCAACATCTTCGGGCAGAATCATGCCTTCTTCGGAAAGGTCGGGGCGGGAAATGCGTACCATATCGGTAAAGACTCCGCCGGGGCTGATTACATGGACGCGGATTCCGTCTTTATAAACTTCGTTTGCAAGGGATTTGGACATGCCGATAAGCGCATGCTTGGAGGCAGAATATATACTTTGCAGCGGATAACCTTTATGGGCGGTCACGGAGGCAATATTCAGAATTGCAGCGCAGTCAGAGGCACGAAGATAAGGAAGCGCAGCCTGACACATCAGGAAAGGCGCTTTCACATTCGTATTCATGATGCGGTCGTATTCGTCGGGTGTGATGGCTTCAAAAGGTTGGGACTGAGCGAGACCTGCATTGTTGATCAGAATATCCAGCTGCCCGAACGCGGAGATTGCTGCCTGTATGCACTTGGCAGGGAAGGTAGGATCGCAAAGATCACCGGTAACGATATGGCAGGGAACACTGCATGCAAGTTTTGCTGTTTCAACAAGCTTGGCTTCCGTCCTGCCGCAGAGAACCAGACGAATTCCGTTTTGTGCAAGGCGGACGGCAATGGCGCGTCCGATTCCGCCGCCTGCGCCGGTAATCAGGGCCACGCGGCCTGAATAATCAAATTTCATGGAATGCATCCTTTCGTGCGTGATGGATTAACGCAGATGATTGCGGACTACGCCGTAAAGCATGTCGCCGGTTTCAACGGGATGGGGCATATTGATTCTGACGATGCTTTTTCCGATGCGTGCACCATCCATGCTTTCGCCGGTTTCGGGATTTTCGATGCGGTCCAGAACAAAGGAAGCATCATCACCGGTGGAAAGAATGCCGATGGTGTCACCAAGCAGCATACGGTTGCGGACTTCAACCAGAGCAGAGGAGTTCTGAGCGTCATATTCCATCACATAGCCGGTAAACTCACTGTTCTGGAAAAAGCCATCTGCGCATCCTGAAGGCTTGGGAGAACCGTAGAAGAAACCGGTATCGCTGCGGCGATGGCTGATTCGATCAAGAGCTACACCGAGTGCTTTGACTTCGGGATTTTCTGGTGTATAGTTTTCGGGGGATTTCGCGTACAGATCCAGTGCACGCCTGTAGCAGCGTGCAACCGCGCTTACATAGTATTCGTTTTTCATGCGGCCTTCGATTTTCAGGGAATCGATGCCTGCATCAATCAGGTCAGGCAGATGCTCCAGCATGCGAAGATCGCCCGAGGAGAAGATATAGGTGCCGCGTTCGTCGGTTTCAACAGGCATGTATTCGCCCGGACGCTTTTCCTCAACAACGGCATACTGCCAGCGGCAGGGCTGAGCGCAGGCTCCTTTGTTGGCTGCGCGTCCGGCCAGATAATCCGAAAGTACACAGCGTCCCGAGAAGCTCATGCAGACTGCACCGTGAACAAATGCTTCCAGTTCCACATCTTCGGGAAGTTGGGCATGCATTTTTTTGATGCGTGCAAGGCTCATTTCGCGAGCCAGAACAATGCGCTTTGCACCTAAACGATTTGCCAGCAGAACGGTACGGGTGTTCATGGCGTTTGCCTGCGTGCTCAGATGCAGTTCAAGCTCGGGAACCTCATGATGCAGCATATCCAGCGCGCCCATATCCGAAACGATGGCGGCATCGATCCCCATGTCGCACAGACGCTTTGCGGCATCCAGATAGCCGGGAAGATCATCGTCAAACGGGAAAATATTCAGCGTGACATATGCCTTTACGCCTGCCTTGTGGCAGAATTTGATTGCATCCGCCATTTCTTCGAAGGTGAAATTTCCGGCAAATGCGCGCAGACCGTAGTTCTGTACGCCCATATAAACAGCATCTGCGCCAAAACGCACAGCTGCCTGCAACTGTCTTAAACCGCCAACCGGGCAAAGCAATTCGGGAAGCATAGGGAAGGCCTCCTAGCATAAATGTATTTTGGTGATATATATCGATTATTCTATTATAGCCTGTAATTGTATATTCCGCAAGAAGAGAACATGAAAAGGCAGAGTCGAAAAACGACTCTGCCTTTTGAAACGGATAAATTATTCTGCTGCAACTTCAGCGGGAACTACGCTGGTGATGTGCGGATTGACGCCTTCGTACCAGTAGAGGAAACCGGTCATGTCGATAACGTCGCCAATGTTCAGAGCCTTAACAGCTGCGTAAACGTCAGTGGTGTTGTCGCACAGATAGGATTCAACGGTGAAGGTGTAGATAACATCGTTGATGGAAACGTTGAAGTACAGGTCGTCGCCATCCTGACCGGAACCGTTCCACTTGTAGAGGAATGCAACATCGTTGCCGTCTGCATCCTTGCTGGGAACAACGGTCATGCCCTTGAAAGCAACAAACTTGTTCTGATGGTTGATCAGCTCTTCGGAAGCAAGCAGCTCGGTAACGTCCAGAGCTTCTGCAACCCAGTTGCCTTCGAGGATTTCGAAAGAAGCGGAAGCAATCTCGATTTCACCGGAGAAGTCAGCCTTGTAGCCGGATACGCGGATCTTGGTGCCGACGGTCAGCTTCTCATAATCCTCAGCGGAGCAAGCCATGTTGTAGATGAAGTATGCGCCTTCTTCGTTCTGGGTGTAGATGGTAGCGGTATCCTGCCACCAGGACTGCTTGGCCTGAACGTAAGTTTCAACGACGACGGGATCATCGATTGCGGCGGCGAGATATTCTTCGTAAGTCATAACAGCAACTTCAGCAGCTTCTTCGGTAGCTTCCTCAGCAGCATCTGCAGCGGGTTCTTCGGCAACTTCCTCGGCTACTTCTTCAGCAGCTTCTTCGGTAGCTTCTTCAGCTACTTCTTCGGTGGCCTCTGCGGTAGCTTCTTCAGCTACTTCTTCGGTGGCCTCTTCAGCTACTTCTTCGGTGGCCTCTGCGGTAGCTTCTTCAGCTACTTCTTCGGTGGCTTCTTCGGTGGCTTCTTCGGTGGCCTCTTCAGCTACTTCTTCGGTAGCTTCTTCGGCATCAACAGTTGCGACTGCTGCATCAGCAGCTGCGGAAACAACGGTCACGCCGGTGATGTGGGGATTAACGCCTTCGTACCAGTAGAGGAAGCCGGTCATGTCGATAACGTCGCCGATGTTCAGAGCCTTAACAGCTGCGTAAACGTCGGTGGTGTTGTCGCACAGATAGGATTCAACGGTGAAGGTGTAGATTGCATCGTTGATGGAAACGTTGAAGTACAGGTCGTCGCCATCCTGACCGGAACCGTCCCACTTGTACATGAATGCAACGTCATTGCCGTTGGCATCCTTGGTGGGAGCAACAGTCATGCCCTTGAAGGAAACAAACTTGTTCTGATGGTTGATCAGCTCTTCGGAAGCGAGCAGCTCGGTAACATCCATAGCCTCTGCTACCCAGTTGCCATCGATGATTTCGAAGGTGGCGTCAGCGATTTCGACTTCGCCGGAGAATTCAGCCTTGTAACCGGACACGCGGATCTTGGTGCCGACGGTCAGCTTCTCATAATCCTCAGCGGAGCAAGCCATGTTGTAGATGAAGTAGGC